>JAFGKG010000094.1 GCA_016928715.1 Chloroflexia bacterium | reverse complement strand
GTACCGTCGCGCCGAGTCTGGACGAGCTCGCCTTCCCAGTGGTCCGCGCGCCGGACCTCGGCTTCGATCGCCGCCAACGGCTGGGGAAATCGGGTGCGCAGGAGCGTGTGGGCATTTTGGCCCAGGGCCTCGGCGCTGGTCCAGCCGTAGAGCCGCTCGGCGCCGCGGTTCCAGAAGATGATCGCCCCCTGCGTGTCGCGCAGGATGACGGCGTCGTGCAGCAGGTTCAGGAGGTGGGCTTGTTCGACCAGGATGCGAGTACCGTTCTCCGCGGCATTCATATCCAAACCTCCTACCAAGGGGAAGCCTGAATCATTTGCAGAGGGCAAAGCCAAACAGTCACAGACCTCCGCCGAGCACAACCAGCAGGATAGCCTCGATCGTCATCATTTCCCCCTTGGCGGCGAGCCGTGCTAACGTTCGAGCAGGATCAGTACGCCAGCGGCGATCGCCAGGATGGCCATGATGATACCGAGGCCGTTAAAGCTCAGGCTAAATATCTCGATCAGGCCTGTAGCGATCAGCCAGATACTCAGGAGGATCATTCCCAGCTTTTTCGTCAGTTTCATGGGTTTCTCCTTGAATGGACTCGGCCATAGGATCAGATTTCGAGCCTTCTACAGAGCGCCATTGTGCCCCTACTGTTATTATATCGCGTACTGGCCCCTTGTGTCAAGTTAAAAATCGTTGGGGGGTGCGTTTGCAGGTGACTGTTCAACTAGAAGTAGCAAGGCCGACTAAAGTCGGCTCTTGGGGGCCCCCGCTTCTGCGAGGGCAGGCTCTTTGGCCGGCCGCCGGCCTGCGCCGGCGGCAAAAACACCTCCGTAAGTGGGCATCCAACGCGCAGCGCCGTAATCGTTTGTGGAAAGACTCGTGGAAATAAGGGAATAGACACGGGTGGAAATTACCGGCAGCTTGCTGAAAAGAGCATCCGGACGATGATATCAAGGTGGCTTGGAAGCTTCCGGGAAGATGCCGGCTCCAAGCTGAGTAGTAACCAACTTGCTTCTCTTTGCGTCCTTTGCGTCTTGGCGGTGAGCAGTAACTCAAAAAGAAGCTGAAGCACAAGATTGCCGCTTTGGCAAGCTTGTGCTTCAAGTTACACACAGGCCGCGATATGCTCTCATTTCAAGCTGCCGGGCGAGGATTCGAACCTCGGACAAAGGATCCAAAGTCCCCCGTGTTCCCACTACACCACCCGGCAGTGCAGATACAAGTGTAGCTGATTTTGGCCCGGTTGTCAAGCCGCCCTACAACAGCACCCGCCGGGGCTGCACGCGCAACTTTTCGGCCTGCAGGATGGCCCCGATCTCGTCCACGGCCTGGTCCAGGCGGTCCTCATAGTTCACCACCACGTAATCAAACATGGGCAGGCTGTGCATCTCGCGGCGCGCGGCCTGCAAGCGCCGCTCCAGGGCCTCCGCCGTCTCGGTCTTGCGCTCGCGCAGCCGGCGGGCCAGCTCGGCCATGCTCGGCGGGGCCAAAAAGATCAACAGGGCCTCCTCCGCCAGGCCGCGGATCGTGCCGGCCCCCTGCACGTCAATGCGCATCAGCACGTCCTGGCCGGCCGCCATGGCGTCGCGGACCTGCTGCTTGGGGATGCCCTTGTAATCGCCATAGACGAGGGCCCATTCTAACAGCTCGTCCTCGTCGATGAGCCGCTGGAATTCCTCCATGGAGATAAAATAATAGTCTTTGCCGTGCACCTCGCTGGAACGGGCCGGGCGCGTCGTCGCCGTCACGGTGTAATGAAAAGGGATCTGGCGCTCTTTCATCCGGTTCATCACCGCATCCTTGCCCACCCCCGAAGGGCCCGAGAGCACCACCAACAAAGGCGGCGGTTCGACCAAAAAAACGGACATCTCGACATCCAGTTCGTCGCCGCGCTCAATCATCCGCCGGGCCTCCGCTCTCATCCATTTGCTGCTCCAGCCGGCCGACCAGGGTGCTGGGGTTGAGCGCCGCGACCACAATGTAGCCATTGTCCATGACCAGGGCCGATTTGACCTTGCGCCCCCGGCTGGCGTCCACCAGCGTCCCCTGCTCGCGAGCCTCCCGGATCATGCGCCGAATCGGCAGGGAATCCGGCGACACGATGGCCAGCAGGCGGTTGACGGCGACGACGTTCCCAAAGCCAATATGCAGCAGTTCGGTTCTCAAAAGCGGGCCTCCTTTGCCAATCGCTCAAATTGTGCTATACTGATCCCAAAGCAGCTCAACCGCCCAAGCGGAGAAAACGATGTACTTTGACGCGCTGACCATGGCCGCAGTCGCCAGCGAACTAGAAGGGGCCCTCCTCGGTGGACGGGTGCAAAAGGTGGTCCAGAGCGCACCGCTGTCCATCGGCCTGGAAATCTATGCCCAAGGGCAGCGCCATAACCTGCTGGCCTCGGCCCACCCCCAGCTCGCCCGCGTCCACCTGAGCCAGACCCGACCGACCCGCGACCCCCTGGCGCAGAGCCCCCTGCTGCTGCTCCTGCGGCGGCGCATCCGCGGGGCCAGACTCCAGGAAATCGAGGCCCCCCCACTGGAACGCATCCTGCGCCTGCATTTCAACCACCCCCGGCTGCCCCTGGACGAACAGTACAACATCCTGGTCGTCGAGGTGATGGGCCGGCACAGCAACATCATCCTGCTCGACCAGGACGACCTGGTCGTCGACTGCATCAAGCGGGTTACGCCCCAAATGAGCCCGCGCCGGCCCATGCTGCCCCGACAGGTCTACCAGCCGCCCCCACCGCAGCTCAAAATGGACCCCCGACAGGCCCGGTCGGCCTCTTTGCAGCGGGCCCTGGACCAACTCGACCCCGGTCTGCCGCTCTGGCGCACCCTGCTCAACGTCTACCAGGGCCTCTCGCCCCTGCTGGCCCGAGAGATCGTGCAGCGGGCCTGCGGAGAGAGCGAACGGCACCTGGCCCAGGGCTGCGACCTGGAGCGCCTGGCCCAAGAGAGCACCGCCTTTTGGGCGGATCCCGCCTCTCGATCCAGCTACCTGACCCTGGAGGGGCAGCAGCCCGTGGCAGCAACGCCCTACCGAATCACGCACCGTCCCGACTGGGAGAGCCAGCCGCAGGCCGGCATCAGCCAGGCCCTGGAACGCTACTTTTCGACCCGCCAATCGCTCAGCGGTCACCGCCAGACGCGCGACATCCTGCAGCAGGCCCTGCAGGAGCAGCGCCAACGACTACAGGGCCAGGAGCACTCGCTGCAGGAGGAGCTAGCCAAAACGGAGCGCATCGAACTGCTGCGCCGAAAGGGGGAATGGCTACTGGCCCTGCAATCCCAGATCCGGCCCGATCAGGCCCTCCTGCAAGTCGAGGAGCTGGACATCGAAATCGATCCCCACAAAAGCCCGCTGGAGAACGCCCAGTCCTATTTCAGCGCCTACCGCAAGGCCAAGTTAGCGCTGGGCACCGTGCCGGCCCGCATCCAACAGGTGCGGCAGCAACTGGCCTGGCTGGACGAATTGGACCTCCTGCTGGAGCAGGCCGAAAGCCACGACGAGATCGCCGCCCTGGCGGCCGACCTGGACGAGGCCGGTCTGCTCGGCCAGGAAAAGGTGCCCCGGCGCAAAAAGGCCCTGCCGCTGCGCGTTTTCACCACAGAGGACGGATTTCGCCTGTTGGCCGGCCGCAATGCCCGGCAGAACGACCGCCTGCTGCAGCAGGCCCGCCCCCACGATCTCTGGTTCCATGCACAAGGCCGGCCCGGAACCCACGTAATCGTGGTTACAGAGGGCCGGCCCGTTCCTGCCAAGACGATCGAGCAGGCCGCCGCCCTGGCCGCCTATTATAGCCGGGGACGGGACGAGGGCCGCATCGCCGTCGTCTATACGGAGTGCCGCCACGTACGCCGCATCCCCGGCGCCCAGCCCGGACAGGTCCGCTACGAGCACGAGCGCACCGTCTATATTGTCCCCAGGCCCATGGAAACACCGCAGGAAACCTAGATCATCTACCAGCGCCGAACGTGGACTGCCTTTTTAAAGCCGGTCTAAACCAAGCCCCGGGCAAGAACTATTCGTCCAGCTTTTCTTCCAGATACTCCATGGCGTCCTTGACCGTAGCAATGGCCTCGGCATCGTCGTCCGGAATCTCGATCTCGAATTCCTCTTCGATCGACATGATCAGCTCAACCAGATCCAACGAATCCGCCCCCAGATCCTCAATAAAGTGGGCCTCCGGGACCACCTGATTGGGCTCCACGCCCAGATTGTCTACCACCAGGTCCTTCAGCTTCTTGACCATCTCCTCCGAAAGCATGTTCACCTCCACTCGCTCTTACTACGACTTGTCCATCCTGCCAACTTTTGGTTTCGCCACCGCCCGCCTTTTCGCCAGTGTCCCCAGGACACCGTTGACGAAGCGCCGCGAACTCCCACTACCAAACTGCTTGGCCAACTCGACAGCCTCGTTGATCGCCGCCTTGAGTGGAATATAGGAGCCCTCGACAAAAAGCAGCTCATAAATCGCGATGCGCAGAATATTTACGTCAACATGGGCCATCTGCTCCAGGGGCCAGTTGGGCGCAGCCTCCACGATCAGGGCATCGATCTGTTGCCGATGGCGCAGCACGCCCTGCAACAACTGCCGGGCAAAGTCGGCCGCCATCTCGGGGAATTGGCGCACCTGCAAATGCCGTTCCAAGACGCCTACCGGGTCGTGGGGCACCACATCCGCCTCAAACAAGCTCTGCAGCACAACAATGCGCACCCGATGGCGGGTCTTGGCCACGACGGCTCACCTCACAATATCCACAATGTAAACGTTGATCGCCTTGATGCCCAGTCCCAGCATTCGCTGGATGGCATCGCCGACCTCCTGCTGTACGGACTTGCCCAAATTGAGCAAGTGCACGTTGCGATCCGCGGTCAAATAAATGTCCGCCTGGACATCGCCATCCTGCACGTCCACCCGCACCGCGCGCCCCATCTCTTCCGGTAAACGCAACGGGCGGCGCTGTCCGGAACGGGTGTTCAGCCAGGCCACCCCGGCAACGCCGGCCGCCGAGAGGGCAATAATGGCCGCCACCACCTGGGGAGAAACGCGAACACTACCGAGTTCTTGATCCATCAGCTCAACCCCCAAGCCGGGCATAGCCCAACTTGCATCTCGCGGGCAGTATACCCGCAACTCTGCGCTGTGTCAAGTAGCCAAAACAGCTCCGCTCTATAGCCGGCCCTGCATCATCAGGCCGGCTAACTTGGCCGCCGCGGTGTTGCTGGGCAGCACAATCGCCCCAGCATCGCGCAGCTTTTCCTCCTGGGACCAAAGATCCTGCGGGTCAGAGCGGGTGCCACAGACGGAGGCCAGGACCAGCAGCTCACATCCCCGGGCATTGGCAATCGCCCGGGCGCTCTGAATCGCTGGGGCCATCTCGCCCACCGGATCCGAGTGCGCGCCCACCCCCAGCAGTACGTCCAGCAGGATCAGGGCCAGGCCGGGCTCCTCCGCCTCCTGCAACAAACGGCGGCTGCGCTGGCTGCAGTCCAGGGTGGGATGCAGCCAGGTCTGGGTAAATTCTTCCGCGCCCATGTAGAGCAGCCTGTGACCCAAACCGGGCCCGGCCAAATCCAGCCCGCGATCCTCATGATCGAACAGGTTGGAGCGCACCTCGCCCACAAAGCTATTCAAAACAGAAAGCGCCTCCCAGCAGAGCGAGGTGGTACTGTACAATCCCCGCAGATAGCGCTGCTGGGGCACAAGCCAACGGCCCAATTCCTGGGCCTGGCTGTACAGACCCTCGTTCTCCGCCTCCAGGGTGCGCTGCACCGACTCCAAAGACAGCCCCTGGTCCAGAGCCACGGCCAACAGCGCCGCCTCCTGAAATGTACGCGCCGGCGTCAGGCCGGCCTGCCCGATGGTCTCTCGCCCCAGACCGGGCAGAAGGACCACGGCCGGCTTGCCCCCCTGCTGCAGCAGGTCCAACAGGCGGCGGGCCACCGCCGGGTGCGCCTGCAGGCCCAGCAGGACGATGAGCTGCGTCTCTGGATCCCGCAACAGCAGGGCCAGGGCCGCCTCCATGGAACGCCCCCCTATCGCGGCCGTCAGGTCCCGCGTGCCCACGGCCAGCGCCTGGGAAATCCCCACCGCGCGCTCTTCCCGAACGATCAGCGCGGCGACCTGCTGGATGCCACTGCCATCCGTGCCCAACAACCCCACCCGCCCTCGGGGCAGTATGCTGGCGAAACCCAAGGAGAGACCCTGCAGCACCGCCGCCCCAGCCGCCGGGCCGAGAAAAAGCAGCGCCCGGTGGGCCGCCGCCTCCTTGAGTGCCCGCTCCTCCTCCAAGGACAAGCCCCCACTAAAGAGCATGACATGCAGGCCCCGATCGAGGGCCTCCCAGGCCAGGCGGGCGGCGTAACGACCACGCACCGAAATCAGGGCCAGTTCGGCCTCGGGCAACGTGCGGCAGGCCGTACGCAGGCTGTGGGGCTGGAAGGACGGCAGATCCCGCCAGTCAGAATGTCGCTCCCGCAAAAGAGCCCGCGCTCGCGACAAGGCCTGTTCGGCCAGCGATTCCGTCTCGGCCTGCACGCAGACCAGCAGATCCTCTGCCACGACGTCGGGCAGCGTTTCCTCCAACAGGCCGGACTGGGACAGCCAACACAGATTGGCCGCCGTCCCCATGACCACGGCAACGTCCCGCACGCCAGGCAGCCGCCTCAGGGTACGGGCCAGCCTGGCCAGGGAGACCGAGTCTTGATAGTGCTGGGGGAAAACCTGCACGGCCAAAGGCACCATAGAACTCCCGAGTCTAACGCTCCAAGCGGAGGACAAGCCGACCGATCTCGATCAGATCCCCCGGAGCCAGCGGCACGGCTTGGTCAATGCGCACACCGTTCAAGCAGGTCCCATTCGTGCTGTCTAAATCCTGCAGCCACCAGTTCTGGTCCCGCCAGGAAAGCAGGGCATGTTCGCCCGAGAGGAAATCGTCGTCCAAAGAGACCGTGTTGCGCAGGGAGCGGCCCAGCGAAGAGACGGTCGAAAGCGGAAAGCGCGTCCCCGGCTCCAGGCCGGTCGGCCCGGGGTCCACCAGGACCAAATAGCCCAGCGCGCTGCGCTCGGGGGGCGCGGGTTTGCGCGCGGCCCGGCGCAGATCGCCGGCCAGGACCAAGACGACCAGGGATAAAAAGAGGTAAAGCAAGAGCAGCACGGCTCCCCGCAGTACGAGCAACTGGGCCTCAAAGGGCAGGTTGGACAGCACCTCAGTCCTCCTCGTAGACCATCTCAAAGCCGCCCAAGGACAGGACATCCCCTGACCGCAGAATACTTTCCTCGACCGCCTCTCCATTGACCAGGGAGCCATAGGTGCTGTGCAGATCCTGCAGTAGAAATTGGCCATAGCGCAGCACGATGCGGGCGTGATAACGGGAAACCCGCGGATCGTCCAAAATGATGTCATTGTCCCGGGCCCGCCCCAGACTAAACTGGGGCCGGTCCAGGTGCACTTGGCCGGGCTGTCCGTCGGCAAAGGAAAAGCGTAGCCAGGCCCGGGGGAGCATTTGCTGGCCGACCGGCGCCAACTGGGTCTGCGTCCACTCTAGCTCGGCCGTGGCCTCAGAGTCGGCCATGGTGTCGGCCAGCTCGGCCTGCACGCGAACCCGCCGGCGCCGCGTTTTCTCGTGAGGCTCCAGGGAGACCTGGGGACGCGCCAACAGATCAAAGCCACGCTCCCGCACCCGCTCGACGATAAAGCGGGCCATCTCGCGCTCCAGCGCCCCCCTGGCCGGTTCCAGGCCGGCGTAATCGTCGGGGTGCAGCAGGACCCGGTAGCGATTGGGCACCAGGGTCTGACCGACAGCGGCGCGCTGGCCCTGTTCCATGGCCCGTTCCAGGCGCCGGGCGATCTCGGCCGGCTGCACCGGACTGCGCATCAGTTTCGCCAGAGAGCCCTCCAGCAAGTCCTCGATCAACTCTTCAAAACGGACCAGGGCGTTCACGAGTTCTCCTTTTCCAGGGGCGCACCGCCGATGCGCGGCCGGCTCAGATAGATGGGCTGCAGCGCTGCCAGATCGTCGCCGGCCGGGTCCTCCTGGAAGCGATTCCAGGCCAACTCGGCCAGGTAGCCGGCCCGGCGGGAGGCCAGGGCCGGCGGAGCGATCAGGGCGCGTTTGCCCAAGCGCTCCCGCAAAAAGGCCGCCATGGACGGACCGATCTCGCCACACAAGATGGTGCTGCGCTCAACCTCCCCCACGAGCTCCTCCGGGGTCGTGTTGAGGCTCTCGACGGTCTGCTGCCAGCGGCCGTACTGCGTCTGAAAGATCCCCCAAATGATGCGCTTGCGGCCAGCCCGCAGCACCGCGCACACCGGCAATACCTGGGAGGAAAAGGGGTAGGCGACCACCTCCAGGGTGGACACGCCCACCAGGGGCACACCCAGCGCGTAGGCCAGGCCCTTGGCCAGGCTCAGGCCCACCCGCAGGCTGTTAAAAGAGCCCGGCCCCAGGGCCACCCCGATGCCGGTCAGATCGGCCGGGGAATACCCCTGAAGGCGCAGGCACTGTTCCAGCAGCGGCAGCGTCTGCGCGGTCGCCGCCCGCCCGGTCCGCCAGTTCACCTCGGCCAGGAGCTGCCGCTCCTCGTAAAGGGCCAGGCCGGCACTCTCCGTCGACGTATCCAGGGCCAAAATCATCACCATGCTCCTACGGTATGTCTAGCCAAACGCACTGCGCTTGAAATCTTCCACCAACTGCACGTAGCGGGGGCCGGCGGGTTCCATGCGCACCACGCGCTTGGTCTCGCTGAGAAAGGACAGCTCGATGCGCAAGTATCGCTCCGGCATGATCTCGGGCACCCGATCGGCCCACTCCAGGGCGCAGATGCCCTCCCCCGCCATATAGTCCTCCAGGGCCAGGCCCAGGGCCTCCTCAAACGTCGCGATGCGGTACAGATCCATGTGATAAAAGAGCGCCTGCCCGTGCTCCTCGTCGGCGCGGTGTTCCCAGATCAGGGTAAAACTGGGACTGGTCACCTGGCCCGGCACCCCCAGGCCCTCACCGATGCCCTGGATAAAGGTGGTCTTGCCGCTGCCAAACTCGCCCACGAACAGCAGGACATCGCCGGCCTGCAGCAGGCGGCCCAGGCGCAGGCCCAGACGGCGCGTCTGGGCGGCGCTGTGGCTGACAAAATCCAACACATGGGGATCCAGTGGGCCAGTCGGCATAACCCGCTCCTGTTGTTGCCAAATTTGACTGCCCCCATTGTAGCACAAGGAACGATATGCTTCAAGTGGAGTGTGGTATAATGGTCTCCACTAGAACCAGTTTCCCCGAAAGGAGCCACCATGGGCGCAGCGAACGGAAAACGACGAACATGGGCCGGCCTGGGCATCGTACTGAGCCTGCTCTTCCTGCTCTGCCCGGCCCCGGTCCCCCGGCCGGCCGGGGCCCAGCAGCCGGCCCCGGCGGCGGCCGCCGGCCCCCAGGGCTTTGACTGGCGGATCGAAGCCGTGGTCGGGGCCGGGCCCCCGGCCGCCCCGCACCTCTCCCTGGCGGCCGACGCCCTGGGCAGACCCCACCTGGCCTACGCCGCCCAGGACGAGGCCGGCCTGTACTACCTCCATTACGATGGCCTCTCCTGGCAGATCGAGCAGGTCGACGGCGAGGGCACAGGGAGCTACAACGCCCTGGCCCTGGACGCCCAGGGCCGGCCCCACCTCGGCTACCGCGACAGCTTTGGCTACGCCCACTACGCCTATCACGACGGCAGCACCTGGCATGACGAAACGGTGGACAGCAACTGCCGGCTTGGCGCGCCGACCGCCCTGGCCCTGGACGCGGCCGGGCGCCCCCATCTGGCCTACTATGATGACACCTTTGGCCGCCAGCGCCTGCGCTACGCCCATCACGACGGCAGCGCCTGGCAGCTCGAGACCGTACAGGATGGCAGTTATACCCATCCGGCCCTGGTGCTGGACCAGGCCGGCCGGCCCCACCTGGTCTATTACGACGAGGCCCAGGGCAACCTACTCTACGCCTTCCACGACAGTGCCGCCTGGCAGTTCGAGACCGTGGAGAGCATCGGCACCGTGGGCCGCTATCCCTCCCTGCGCCTGGACGACCTCGGCCGGCCTCACCTCAGCTATTACATCGGCTACCCCGACTATGCCCTGCGCTACGCGACCCACGACGGCACAACCTGGCAAATCCAGACCGTCGACGGCGAGGGAGACGTGGGCGCGTTCAGCACGCTGGCCCTGGACGGCCACGGCCAGGCCCACATCGCCTACTATGACCTGGAGCAGCAGGCCATCCAATACGCCGGCCAGGAGGGGGCCCACTGGCAGACACAGACCATCGAGGAACTGGGCCAGGCCTACAGCGGGCCACTGCGCATCCTGGGGCTGTTCCTGGACCGGGCCGACGAGCCCTGCCTGGCCTACGTCGAGCCGGCCGGCGGGCTGCGCTATGCCTGCCGTAGGGGCAACGATTGGCTCCGGCAGCAGCCCAATCCCATCGGCGACCTGGGCGCCTACGCCGACGCCGCCCTGGATGCAGCCGGCCGGCCGCACCTCAGCTACAGCGACGGGCCCCACCAGGCCCTGCTCTACGCCTACCACGACGGCGCAAGCTGGCGGATCGAGACGGTGGACCCGGACCAGGCCGGCCAATCCAATGCCCTGGCCCTGGACGCGGCCGGCCGCCCCCACCTGGCCTACTATGATGTCTCCAACGGGGACCTGCGCTACGCCTACCACGACGGCACAGGCTGGCAGAGCGAGACCGTCGACAGCAGCGGGGACGTGGGCCTCCATCCCGCCCTGGCCCTGGACGCCGCCGACCAGCCCCACCTCTGCTATACCGACCAAAGCATCCCGGCCATCCGCTATGCTCACAAACAGGACGGCGCCTGGCAGATCGACATCGTCGAGAGCGGCGACCTGGGCGCATCCTGCGCCCTGGCCCTGGACCCTTTGACAGGCTCAGGGCAAGGCGCGGCCGGCCGGCCGCACCTCTGCTACAGCATGGGCAGCGCGAACGCCGCCCTCAAGGTCGCCTCCCACGACGGCACGGGCTGGCAGAGCGAGATCGTGGAATCCAACCTGGGCGCCG
>JAFGKG010000093.1 GCA_016928715.1 Chloroflexia bacterium | reverse complement strand
TGCTTACATACCACAGGATACTAACTGGGCTTATTCTAATCATATGACGAGAATTAGGCTATATCCTGGTCTTTGTTCTGCCTGGGTCGCTTACGCTTTACATTATCTTTTTCTTGATGGCTTCTTTAGGATGCACTGCCGCCACCACGTCAACCAGGCCAGCATCAATACAAGTTTCCTTTCGACAAAGACTCACATCCCCCTCCCACCCCTCCCCGAGCAGCGGCGCATCGTGGCCGAGATCGAGACCCAGTTCAGCCGGCTGGACGCCGGCGTGGCCGCCCTGGAACGGACCCGCCGGGCGCTGGAACGCTACCGGGCCTCCGTGCTGCAGGCCGCCTGCGCCGGCCGGCTGGTGCCCACCGAGGCCGCGCTGGCCCAGGCCGAGGGCCGCGAATACGAGCCGGCCGGCGCCCTGATCGAGCGCATCCTGGCCGAGCGGCGGGCCCGCTGGGAGGAGCAGCGCTGGCAATACGAGATCGAGCGGGCCCAGAAAAAGGCCGCCCAGGCCGAACGCAGGGCGGCCGGCCGGCCCCACCACATCCGCGACCTGGAGCCACAGGACTGGCAGCAGCGCCCGCCGGAGGAGTACGCGCCCTACCTGCCCAAGGGGGACCGGTGGAAGCGCAAGTACGACGAGCCCCAGCCGCCGAGTACAGACGAGCTGCCCGCGCTGCCGGCGGGGTGGGTGTGGGCTACGGTGGGGCAATTGGCAGCACACGAAGCAAACGCTATCACCGATGGGCCGTTTGGGTCAAAGCTCAAAACATCACACTATACGGAGACTGGTCCCCGTGTCATTCGACTCCAAAATATAGGCGATGGCAAGTTTAAAGATGAAAAAGCGCACATCAGCCAAGAGCATTTTGAGAGCCTTCGGAAGCACGAGATATTCGCGAACGATTTGCTCATAGCAGCATTAGGTAACAGTTTGCCCAGGGCTTGCATAATTCCCGAATTTGTGGGTCCTGCTATCGTCAAAGCTGATTGCATAAGATTTAAACCACATCCAGAAATAGGCAACTTCAAATACTTGAATGCGGCCCTAAACTCTGAGCTTTTGACGAGAATCGCGGCGAGCATTGTCCATGGTGTTGGACGACCAAGGCTGAATCAGCAAGAGGTCAAATCCTTACCCATCCCCCTCCCCCCCCTTTCCGAGCAGCACCGCATCGTGGAGGAGGTCGAGCGGCGGCTGTCCGTGGTCGAAGCCCTGGAGGCCGCCGTCGGGGCCAACCTGCGCCGCGCCGAGCGGCTGCGGCAGGCCATCCTCAAGCGCGCCTTTGAGGGCCGGCTGGCGCCCCAGGACCCCGCCGACGAGCCGGCCGCCGCCCTGCTGCAGCGCATCCGGAATGACCGGAACGACGATTAGGAGTTGAGGCGTTACTACTTTGACAATGTCATATTCGCTGGATGTAATGCCTTGATCTAAAAGTAAACATCGTGTACCATCTCTAGGGTGATGAGCTACAGATCGAGAGGAGGCTGAGCAGTCACGCAAGATGTAAAGAACGGCAACGATGCCCTACCAACAAGAGGAGGTGCCCCATGGGCAAAAAACAGATACCCGACGAGGTTCGAGCGCAGGTCAAGGCCACCGTGGAGCAGTTCAACCAGGAGGAAATGCCCGATCCGGAGTGCTTTTACGTCCCCCGTTTCAAGGGCCGCTACCTCTACCTGGACCGCAGCGAGTGGGGGAAAATAGGCCACGTCTGCCGCCTGGAGTACGATGGGGATATGGACGATTGGATCTTTGCCATTTACAGGTACAGCCGCGGAATCTACGATCCGGAGGAGTGGATGTTCCCCGGGGCGGGGCACGTGGACGGCACGGTGGTCGGCGCCATGCGGGCCGGATTGGAGGCCTATCCAGTATGAACGATTCAGCGTATCCAGAACACGCCGGGACCCGCTATATGTGTGTGTCAATCAACGTCATCGAGGCTTTGCAGCAGGCCTTTTTCGCCGGCCGCGACCTCGGCCGGGTCATACCAAGCATCGATGCCGACATGGCCGCCGTCATTGTGGCCGAATCGCTGGAAGCCGACCGGGCCTGGAACCTGCCGCCCCAGCAAGTGATCGAGGAACTCAAGAAGGGAACGACGGGCGATTTCAAGCGCGCCGTCGCCGCCGAAATCGCCTTCAGTGTCCAACAGTTTGCCCTGGAAAGGGGAAACAAGGAGTCAGCCGACGACTGGTGGGCGCTCGGCATGTCTTTTTTGGAAGAGATTCTGGATTCCCCCACGGCCAGCCCGCTGCTGTGGTACGAGGATATCTTTTGGGAGGTGGCCGAAGCACTGCGCGGGCGCGACCCGGAACACACCCGGAAGGCCATCGGCTGGCTGAAACGGGGCCTGGCCCACAACCTGCACTACAACGAGGGGAACAACGCCCCGAACTTGCTGCGAGATCTGGCCGAATTCCACCTGGAGGCGGGGGACCTGGATGCCGGCCTGGGCCTGCTGGCCCGGTTGGTGCGGCACGATCCGGCCGACGTCTGGAACTATAACCTCATGGCCATCTCTTTCGACCGCTTTGGCCTGGTCGAATTGGGGATCGAGGGCGCCCGGCGGGGGCTGCAACTGCTGCAGGCCAGGGGAGACCCCGAGGAACTGCGGCAGCAGTTGGAGGACAGCCTGGAGGAACTGGAGGAATGCCAGGAACGGGGGCGGGAGGCCGAGGTCGCCCCGGAGGTGCTGGCCGATTTGCGGGCCGCCCTGGCGCTCGATTTCGAGGCCGGCCCATCCCGCTCCCTCGAGGCCCTGTGCCGCGAGTTGGCGCCCGAACTGGACGAACTGCCGCTGAAGCGTCCCCTGCGGCCCGCGGACGTCCCCCTGCCGGACAGGGACTCCCCGAGATTCCGCCCGCCTCCGCCCCGGCCGCCGGCGGACAAACCCGGGCGCAACGACCCCTGCTGGTGCGGCAGCGGCAAAAAGTACAAGCGCTGCCACCTGCGGGAGGACGAGGAGCAGGAGCGCAGGTACAGGCGCTGGCTGCTCGGCCAGGAGTAGAGATGAGCAGCGAATCCGCCACCATCGTCCAACGCCTCTGGAACTATTGCAACGTCCTGCGGGACGACGGCGTCTCGTACGGGGATTACGTCGAGCAGCTCACCTACCTGCTCTTTCTCAAGATGGACGACGAGCGCGCCCGCGAGATGGGCCAGCCCAGCGCCATCCCGGCCGAGTACAACTGGGACAGCCTGCGCGCCCTGGAGGGGGCCGCCCTGGAGGCGCACTACCGCGACATCCTGGCCGCGCTGGGCCGGGGCTCGGGCCTGATCCCGGTCATCTTTCGCAAGGCCCAGAACCGCATCCAGGACCCGGCCAAGCTGCGCCGGCTGATCACGCTCATCGACGGCGAGACCTGGATCGGGCTGGACATGGACGTCAAGGGCGAGATCTATGAGGGCCTGCTGGAAAAGAACGCCCAGGACACCAAGTCGGGCGCCGGCCAGTACTTTACGCCCCGCCCGCTGATCCGGGCCATGGTGGACGTCATGGCCCCCGCGCCGGGGCAGCGCATCTGCGACCCGGCGGCCGGCACCGGCGGCTTTTTGATCGCCGCCCACGACTATATCGCCCGCCGCCACGGCCCCCTGGACCGCGAGCAGTGGCAGCACCTCAACCACCGGGCGCTGCACGGCTGGGAGATCGTGGACAATACGGCGCGGCTGTGCGTGATGAACCTGTACCTGCACGGCATTGGTTCCAACGGCGGCCAGAGCCCCATCCACGTCGACGACTCGCTGGCCAGCCACCCCGGCGAGTATTTCGACCTGGTGCTGACCAATCCGCCCTTTGGCAAAAAGAGCAGCGTCACCTTTGTCACCGACGAGGGCGAGCTGCGGCGCGAGGCGCAGACCATCGTGCGGGAGGACTTTTGGACCTCGACCAGCAACAAGCAGCTCAACTTTGTGCAGCACGTGCGCAACATACTCGAGATCCACGGCCGGGCGGCCATCGTGGTGCCGGACAACGTACTCTTTGAGGGGGGCGCCGGCGAGACGGTGCGGCGCAGGCTGCTGCACGAATGCGACGTGCACACCCTGCTGCGGCTGCCCACGGGCATCTTTTACGCCCAGGGGGTCAAGGCCAACGTGCTCTTTTTCGACCGCCGGCCGGCCGGCGAGCGCCCCTGGACGCGGACGCTGTGGATCTATGATCTGCGCACCAACGTGCACTTTACGCTCAAGCAGCACCCGCTCACCCGCGCCGACCTGGACGAGTTCGTCGCCTGCTACAACCCGGCCAACCGCCACGAGCGCACGCCGACCTGGTCGGAGGAGCCCTCGGCCGGCCCGGGCCAGGGCCCCGAGGGCCGCTGGCGGGCCTACAGCTACGAGGAGTTGATGGCCCGCGACAAGGCCAACCTGGACATCTTTTGGCTCCGCGACGAGTCCCTGGAAGAGACGGCCAACCTGCCCGATCCGGACGTGCTGGCCGGGGAGATCCTGGAGGACCTGGGCGCCGCGCTGGAGCAGTTCCGGGCCATCGCGGAGGATCTGGGGGAGGGGGTTTGAGTATGGGATCATTCGTGGACGGCAGCCGCAGGGTGAGCAGTTACTTGCCTTCTAGATCCACTTGCCCCAATAACGTTCGAACGTGCCAACGCGCCAACGTCTTTTCATCCGCTACCCTCTTTGCTCGCAGGTACCCAGCATGATATAATACAATCGCTTGTTGCCCAGAACGATATGGCTCAAAATCACCAAAAGCGGTACTGGTAGAGGAATTATGGCAGCCCGAAAGCCGAACACAACACTCAAAAAGAGATCGCTCCACCGCCCCCTGGCGCCCATCCTGCTCCTCCTGACCATCATCCTCCCTGGCCTCCTCCCCCCACCCGCCACAGCGGTCGAACCCCTATCCGCCCGCGCCATGAACGCCTACCATGGTACCCTGCACAACCATACCGGCTACTCGGATGGCGTCGGGACCCCCGACGATGCCTTTACGGCCGGCCGGTCCCGGGGGCTGGACTTTATGGCCGTGACCGATCACTCTGAAATGACCGACGACGCAGAGTGGCTGGACACGCTGATCCAGTCTCACAACCACACCGTCGACGGCGTCTTTGTCGCCCTGCGCGGCAGCGAGTATACCAACAACCAGGAGGGGCACCTCAACGTCTATAACACCATCACCCACCCCACCTACAGCTATACCGGCTTTGATTACGCTGACCACGTCGGCTCCCTGGTCCATTTTTACACCTGGGTGGGCCAGCACCCCGAGGCGGTCGGGCAGTTTAACCACCCGGGATGGAAGAATTTCAACAATTGGGAGTATCACGAACAGGCCGAGGCCGGCCTGCAGCTGTCCGAGGTCGGGTGCTGTACGCCCCCCAACTATGTCTGGGACGAGGCCGAGTTTATCAACGCCCTGGAACACGGCTGGCGCGTCGCCCCCACCATCAGCGCCGATACCCATACCGACCAATGGGGGATCGACCTCCCCGGACGGACCGGCATCTGGGCCCCTGAACTGACCTACCCGGACGTAATCGAGGCCCTCCGCGCCATGCGCGTCTTTGCCTCGGAGGATGGCAACCTGGAGATCTATCTCCAGGTGGACGGGTCCTGGATGGGCTCGGTCGTCCCGAACGATGGCCAGATCGAGGTCCAGGTTTATGTCTACGACCCCGATGACGAGGACGTGAGCGCCCTCGAACTCTATACCAACGACGGCGTGCTCGTCACCTGGATCGCCCCTCCGAGCAACCCCTTCACCTGGTCCTTTGCCCTGGCCAGCGGCAGCGGCAGCCGCTATTACTATGCCCGGGCCGTACAGGCCGACGGAGACCACAGCCTGACCGCACCGGTCTGGACCGAGAGTCCCGTGACCGGCCTCCAGGCGGCGAACGACGGGCCCACCTCCCTGGGGCAGCCCACCACCCTGACCGCCACGATCAGCAATGGCAGCAGCGTGTCCTATACCTGGGACCTGGGCGACGGCACGCAGGGCAGCGGC
>JAFGKG010000092.1 GCA_016928715.1 Chloroflexia bacterium | reverse complement strand
TTGCAAATGTCGTGCCATTTTGGTTTCCTCCAGTTATAGGGTTACAGCGTATTATATCATGGTTTTTGGAGGAATGATTGGTATTATTCTAGTACCCCGCTCTCTAGCGGGGGACTCCCAGGGTTGGGCAAACCCTGGGCTTGTGTCGGGTGCTCCCACCGGATCGGCAAATCGTGGTTGGGGCACCCGCTCTCTTTTTCCCGGGGACGGCCTTGCCGCTCCCGGGACGACGCGCTCGTCTGTACCCAAGCCGCCGCTCGGCGGCGATCGTCATCCGGATGAGGCCCGGGCCTCCAGGCCCTGCAGCAAAAGGCGCATGGCATCCTGGCTGACCTGGGCCCAATCCCGCTCCTCTACCGCCACCACCGCCTGCAGCAGCGCGCCCAGGGACATGGAAAGCGCCGCATAAACCGCCTGCTGCAGGTCGACGGAGCGCAGGCTGCCCTCGGCAATCCCGGCCTCGATCAGGGCGGCGAAAAAGTTGCGGTATCGCCGCAGGTAGCGGTCCAGGGCTCGCCGGACCGAATCCTCCCCGGCCCGGTTTATGAACTGCAAAAAGATGGGGATATTGCGGCTGGCCAGGTCAAACACCTCCCGGGCCACGATGGACATGGCCAGCAGCGCTTCGGGCACATTGGCCGCCTGTTTGCGAATCTCGCCCAGGGCTTGCTCCTGCTCGGCCATCCACTCCTCCATCAATTCCAAAAAGAGCGCGTGTTTGCTCTGGAAATGATGATAAAACGCCCCCTTGCTAACGCCGGCCAGGCGGCAGATATCGGCCACACTGGCGCTGTCATAGCCTTCCCGGGCAAAAAGCTGCCCGGCCGCCTGTAGGATTTGGGCTTGGGTTTCTTCGCTGCGCTGTTGTTGGGCCATCACCACCTCCATAACAAACCGACCAGTTGGTATGATTTTAGCACGGGGCGGGGCTTTTGTCAAGTCCCTGTTTGACAAGCGGGTGGTCGGGGGATATAATACTTTCAGGCAGCCGAATTTGCGCGGGAGTAGCTCAGTTGGTAGAGCGTCTGCCTTCCAAGCAGAGGGTCGCGGGTTCGAGTCCCGTCTCCCGCCCTCCGACAGGCCGGTCTTGCCCCCGTTCGTTCAAGGGGGGAGGGGCCGGCCTTTTAGTTGACAAGCCTCCAAAATCTGTTATGATATCCTCGCCTATAAGGAGGGGGTCAAAGTGGACCCCGGAAAAAGCTCGTGGACAGAGGAGGCCAACATGGCGAGAAAAAAGACGATCCTGGACTTTTACAAGATGAAGGAACGCGGCGAAAAAATTACCTTTCTGACCGCGTACGACTATCCCACGGCCCAGTTTGCCGAGGCGGCGGGGCTCGACATGCTGCTGGTCGGGGACAGTCTGGGGATGTGCGTGTACGGCTACAAGGGCACCATCCCCGTGGTCATGGACCAGATGATCTATCATTCTGAGGCCGTGCGCCGTGGAGCGCCCAATACCTTTGTCATCGGCGACATGCCCTTCATGTCCTACCAGAGCTCGCTCGAAAAGGCCGTCGAGAGCGCCGGCCGCTTTCTCAAGGAGGCCGACTGCGACGCCATCAAGCTGGAGGGCGGCGTGCGTATCGCCGAACAGATCCGGGCCATCGTAGAGGCCGGCATCGTCGTCATGGGCCACGTCGGCCTGACCCCCCAGAGTTCCGGCCAGCTCGGTGGGCACAAGGCTCAGGGACGCACCGCTGAATCAGCCAAGATGGTGGTCGAGGACGCCCGGGCCGTGCGCGACGCCGGCGCGCAGATGATCCTGCTGGAGGCGGTTCCCCCCGAGGTGGCCGGCTTTATCACCCGGGATCTCGAGATGCCGGTCCTATCGATCGGGGCCGGCCCCAACTGTGACGGACAACTGCTGATCGTCTCGGACCTGATCGGCCAATTCCAGGCCTTTACCCCCAAGTTTGTCAAAAAATACTGCAACGTCGCCGAGATCGTCACCGAGGCCATGCAGGAGTACTGCCAAGAGGTTCGTGCCGGTATCTTTCCCCAGGATGAGCACTGCTACACCATGCTCGAAGGGGAGGAGGAAAAGTTCTTGGAACTGATGCGGAGGTAACAATGGACAAGGATAAACTGCGACAATCCCTTCAGATCTCCCTCGAGACCGTACAAGAAATCAATGACTTTTTGACCGACCCCAATAACGACATGGTCAATCGCCTGCTGGCCATCGTCGAGCGCTACGGCGGCCCGGAGGAGATCAACCGCAAGGCCGCCCAGGCCAAAAAGCTGGAGAACCTGCTGGCCCGCCTGCGCGACGAAAAGTCGCCCTACCTGGCCGATGTCGAGTGGCTCATCGAACAGCGCGACCAGGGCGCCTTTGTCTCGATGGAGGAGTATTACCGGCGCGTCCTGGGGGACCAGGCCGCCACCAAAGAGATCGACCAGGAACACGCCGTTACGCTGGAAATCAGCGCGCTGCAGTACTTTCCCTGGCTGATCACCCAGGCCAAGCGGGCCATCGAAAAGCGCGAACTGATGCCCGGTCGCTACATCCGCGTGCGCAACATGAAGGAGCAGGTCCAGGATCAGGGCGACATCTTGGCCGTGGCCGCGGCGATTCAGGTCGTCGGGGCGACCTACGTGGAAACCCTCGATACCAAGGGGACGGACGGCTCGAACGTGCACCTGGGCGGCCC
>JAFGKG010000091.1 GCA_016928715.1 Chloroflexia bacterium | reverse complement strand
GGCCGATCCCTGGTGGCGACTCTTTGGCGCGCGACGAGACGACAAGACAATGGCAAAATCGGTCGTTCCCTTGTTCGATCGAGGGACGAAATGTCCAGAAACTGACACGGACGGAGGGACAGGTCCGACTGCCACGAACATAGTCCCTCTTTACGATGTGACGCAATACCAGGCCACTGGTATAACCCGGTTGGAGTTCGCTGCTGCGGTTGGTGACGAAGCCCTGTTCATTCAAGAGATGCAGTGTGTAGACTCTTCCCAGTGGACGGGCAACGAATGGGCCCGCGTAGTGCATCTGGCCTTGACGGCCGGGGCATATCTGGTGGCCCAGACTCTGGCCTCTACAGGCGCCCAGCGCTTTCCCCGCCACACCGAACTGCAGAGAATGAGCCATGTACTTGCACCGCCCAAGGTACTGGATAGCCAGTTGCCGTCCGAGCCTTCTCTTGATGCGAGCCTGAGGTGGCTTCAGGTCCATGCCGCCGAGTACACGGGCTTGTGGGTCGCGGTGAAAGAGGGGCAGTTTCTCGCCTGCGCATCTACACTCCGCGAGTTGACTGCGCAGATGACGGATCGGGTGGGCATCCTGGTTACCAAGGTTGTCTAGAGATGCTGCATTTTGCAGACGGTCGTCACTTTGCCCATGGCTCCTGTCCCTACGTGAACCATCTAGGGGTAGAGACAAAGAGCACCCCGCGCATCTTTATCCCCGTAGAAATCGAGGGCCTTTTTGTTATGGCGGCCGTGGACACTGGTGGAGTCTGGTTTGTCTGTGACCCCGAGATCGCTGAAGTGCTTGTTCCTGATACGGCCCAGCCAAGAGAATCTCTGGGTATCCGAGACCGCACGTACCAGGGTGAATTGCACCGGCTTTCGCTGGTGCTAAAGGCGCAGGATGGCGAGAGCGTGGCGCTGGAGGTGACTGCTTTCCTGCCCCGCCTACGACCCGGAGAGACCTGGAATTTGCCCCCGTTTCTCGGCCTGCGTGGCTGCCTGGAGCGACTTCGTTTTGCGGTTGATCCCGCGTCTGACACGTTCTACTTTGGCGCTTTGAGTGGGGATGACGAGTAAGCGCCGGGTCGCTGACTCTCTACAATTCAACACCCAGTATGGTATGTGTGGGGGAGACGGGCGCACCCGCCTCCCCCACCTTGTTGCCCTACCCTACACCGCGGCGACGGCCACGGGGACCGACGCCACCGCTGTGGGCACCGGCGCCGCCACGGCGACGGCCGGCCCGGCAGACGGCGCGGCGACCGCACTCGCGGCCGGCCGCTCATCCACCACCGGCATCACCACCGCCAGCCAGCCGTCCTTCGCCCCCCGGATGGTCACCGGGCGGCTCACGGCGGCCGGGCCAGGGTCTTGAAGCGATGCAGGGTCACTCCGCTGGTTCCGTGCTGGTTGAACATACGCGCCTCCTTTTCGCGCTGGGCGGGGAGACGCGCGGGCCACAGTACCCCCTGGAGGGGCAGTGGCGCACCACGTCCCCCCAACGGGGATCGGCCGGCGGATGGGAACCCTCCAGGGGCAGCGGAGATCGAACCTGTGGGGAAAGAAAGGCATAGTCCACTTGGTCCCATGCTGGTCCAGTGACCCATAGGGACCGTCAGGCCCTGCCCTCATTCCCGCGGCGCGAACCGCTGGCCGGGAGTGGAGGGACGGACAGCTCCCGCTATCCGTACAGCCCCATTGGGGCGCCCCTCGGATTGCCGTGGTGGAGCACAATGCCGAGGGTCATCAGGGCTGCTCGATGGTGAGCAGTTTCCCCCTGGCGAACACTTGGCCCGCGGCGGTTATCTCACGAGGTGAGAGAACCACAGCGTTGGACTTGTGGGGGTATCCAGGCCGGTCTCCAATGAGGGAGAGCGGACAAGGAACAAGAGCAGCACTACCCAGGTGACCCAAGGGCAGTTCTCCGCATCCGTAGGCCGGCCGTGAGGCCATCCACAGGTGCGCAGAACTGCTCTTTGGTTGTTAAAGTTCGGCTGCGCCAGGGGCAGCCCGGCATAGGACTGGGTGCCTGCGGTTGCTTTGTGCACCGATCCGCCCGCGAGGGGCCGGCCTGCGGCCTGGGCATGTATATCTTATCATGCTGGGGGCGCATGTTCAAGTAGGGAAATGGCGTGAGTTCAGGCGGTTGACACTGCCGTCAAGTTGACCTATAGTATTACCAGCCGAGATCGCATGGCACCGTAGTGACGTAGCTACGCCCATTAGCTGCTTTGGTGAGAGGCCGACTGAGGGGTGCATGATAGCAGTGACCATCATCTACCGGGACCGGATACTGACGAACGCGGACTTCGCGAAGGGCCCCCGACTTCGCAGCCTGGTTCGGGCGGGTCAGCATAGAACCGGAAAAATCCACCCTGAGTCTCGCCAGCGGGAAGCTGCTTATCATCGACCCGGTCTATCTGGCGGATATCTTCAATCAAGACAACGTAAAGGCGCCTGGACTTGTCATTTTCAGGTCGAATAGCAGGCCACTTCGAGAGAATGCAGCGCAGCCTGCGGAATTGTGATACAGTCGGTTTCCTGGGCGGATGTGCTGTAATTCGCGCTACGCCACAAGTAGCTGCGCACCGCCGCCAGGGCGTCACTGAAGCTCGCTTCTTCTTTCCAGTACCAGCTCGTTTGCCGGATAGTCAAGGTCGCCGGATGCAACATTTTGGCCATGACCACCACCAAACTAACGATATCGAACAGACAAGGCGCGGTGCGGGCAATTGCTTTGTCCGACCATTGCCGCTGAGTCTCAAAGCCCAGGTAGGCGCGCACTTTCGAAGGTGACCCCGATGCCCCAACGGGCGATAAGCCAGAGCACGATTTGCCGGGCCGTGACGCTGGTGTCCGTGCAGAACAGCGCCTGGGGCTTTAAGGGGCCGTCCGGGCAGCGGATCAAGACCCAGCGAATGGGCAACGGCTCCTCCCGCGCCCGATACCACAAACTGACGTCGGTCACGACCTCGATCTTTTTCTCCTGCCCGCCATACCACGGGATCGCCAGCTCGTGCCACCGGGTCTGGGCGTCCTGCAGCCGGGTCGCCAGGCTGGGTTGCCGCAGCCCCTTCTGCGGCGTTGGGCC
The DNA here is from genome assembly GCA_016928715.1 of Chloroflexia bacterium. Lineage (GTDB taxonomy): Bacteria > Chloroflexota > Chloroflexia > DTKN01 > DTKN01 > JAFGKG01. The sequence continues at coordinate 1,155 of JAFGKG010000091.1, read as the reverse complement.
GCGCTTACCCTGGGGGCGCGGACCGGGCAAGTCGTACCGCCGCGCATCCAAGCGCAGGCGCGAGACCAGCTTCACCGGCCAGTGGAGACGCCGACAATGATTGCCCAACGCCACCGCCGCATAGCTGCCGTCCTCGACCAGCACAATCTCGCGCGCTGGTTGCGAACGGCGCACCTTATTTACCATATCCGTAACGCCGCCGCGACGGTTCGGCGACCAGGCGCCATAATGGTGCCGTAGAGCAAAACCAGCGCATTGATAAAAGTCGGTGCCGTGAACGCGGTTGCGAAAACGGCCAAAACCTGTATAATCGGAGTGTATGGGGTCGGCATATATCCTCGTGGGATAGAACTGGCCGGTTCAGGTGATCCCAAGAATCTTGTCCGATTCTATCCTGTTTGTCAAAAATTGCGAGCCCAGGAGTAATGATATGTCAAATACCGCAAGTGGCAAACCAAGGACAGATAAGCATACATTACGACAAAAAGCTCGTCAATTGCTTGCGGCAGCAGGAGTACTTTTTGCCGGACTCACTTCATCCTGCGGTCCGGGCACTTTTCCTGATAAAGGCGAGACTTTTCCTCCACCTGCCATAACTCAAAGAGCGCCTGATACTAGCAGACCCGTTGATCAAACAGTAGGACCCACAGAAGTTGAAAAACCACCAATTCTTCCTCTTGAAAAATATACTATTGAAAATAGACTGATTGGCGCCTTGGGCGATTTGAGTAAGGAAGAATATGCAAACACAACATTAGGCTATCCTGCATTAGAGATGAACCCGCAGGAAGCTTTAAATGAAACTCAAGGTCAATGGCAGACCGATATAGATCTTGCTAAACCTGCAGACGATATTATGCTTATCGCAACCATTGTCCAAAAAGTAGCTCCAGAGGGAGTTATTGATGTCTCTAAATATTTCCCCGAACCACTTTTGACCGATCCGTTATATATTGGCCGTTTCTTGGTTAGCCAGCTTCCTCCTGATCCAAATGATAAAGCTGACCCCGAGTCTAAATATTCGGTAAAACTGCCAGGCTCATTCCCCCCCAGGTTATAAACTAAGAGACCTGTTTTTCGCACCTTGACAACTGCAAATTCGAGCACTGAGCAGGCCGGATAAAAGTCGCCATAGCGGCCGTGCCCAATTGCTGG
>JAFGKG010000090.1 GCA_016928715.1 Chloroflexia bacterium | reverse complement strand
GCCCTGCGAGAGCGGGGGCGCCGAGGGGAAAAGTACATCCTCTCCGGCGAGTACGTCAGCGTCGGCGACCTGATGTCCCTGCTGGAGGAACTGACCGGCGTGCGGACGCCGCGCCTTTGCCTGCCGTTGTGGCTGGCCAAGACCGTGGCGGCGGGCGCGCCGCTGTACATGCGCCTGTTCAAGCGGCAGCCGCCCTTTACGGCGGACTCTCTGCTGACCCTGGCCAGCAATGCCCAGATCAGCCACACCAGGGCCGGCCGCGAGTTGGGCTATGCCCCCCGACCCCTGCCAGAGACCGTGTTGGACACCCTGCGCTGGTTCCGAGCGGTGGGCATGCTGCAATTGCCGCGCAGCGCGCGCAAGACGGCGCGGCTGGCGGAGGGGTAAAAGAATGCAGGAGGCAGGCAGCAAGAGGAAAGAGGCAGGAGGCAGGAAGCAGGAGGAAAGAGGCAAGAGGGAAAAAGCAGGAGGCAGGAGGCAAGAAACAGAAGGCCGGTACGTGGTCATTACCGGGACCTCCTCGGGCATTGGGCGGGCCTGCGCCCTCGAGTTGGATCGGCGCGGCTGGTACGTCCTGGCCGGGGTGCGCCGGGAGGAGGACGGGGCGGCGCTGCAGGAGCGGGCCTCGGCCCGGCTCCAGCCGCTGCTTTTGGACGTGACCGAGGCCGAGAGCATTGCCGCGGCCGTGCGCGTGGTCGGGCAAGCGGCCGGCGAGTTGGGCCTGGCCGGCCTGGTCAACAACGCCGGCATCGCCGTGGCCGGACCGCTCGAATCCGTCTCGCCGGCGGCGCTGCAGCGCCAGCTCCAGGTCAACGTGGTGGGACCGGTGGCGGTCACCCAGGCCCTGCTGCCGCTGCTGCGGCGGGCCCGGGGGCGCATCGTCAATATTGGTTCCATCAGCGGCCGGCTGACCACGCCCATGACCGGGCCGTACTGCGCCTCCAAGGCCGCCTTGGAAGCCGTCACCGCAGCGCTGCGCATGGAACTGCGGCCCTGGGGCATCCACGTGGCCATGGTCTCGCCGGGAATCGTGGACACCCCCATTTTGGATCGGTCGGTGGAGGCCAGCGCGGAGCGCATCCAGGACCTGTCCGGGCCGGTGCGCGAGTTCTATGGGCCGATCGTGGCCTCGCTGAAGCAAAAGACGGGCCGGTTGTTCCGGGCGGCCACATCCACCGAACGCGTCGCCCGGGCTGTGACCCGCGCCCTGACGGCCAGCCGGCCCCGCTCCCGCTACGTGGTCGGCTGGGATGCCCGCCTGGTCGAGTTGCTCCGCTCCATACCCGAGCAACTGCGTGAGTATCTCATCCTGCGCCAGATGGGTTTGACCCGAACCTGTGAGGACCCGATGGGCCATTATTGACCTGGAGGCCATCCCTTGATACAATAGGGGCAAGAGATTTGCACATTGAAGGAGCGTGCCCGTGGATTTTCTGACTGCTGTTATATTGCTCAGCCCCTGTCTCCTCGTCGGCCTGCTAATGTTCTTTGTGGTGGCGATGCGCTATATCAGCTACCGCGAGCGCATCGAGTTGGCCCAATTTGGCATTTACCAACCCGAGGAGGAGACCTTTTGGGACCGCCTGAACGAGCGCAGCCCCCGCGGGGTCCTCTGGGCGGGGGTGATTACGACAATGTGCGGACTGGCCCTGGTGTTGGGCCTGCGCACCATTGGTATCGGTTGGTGGCTGTTGGGTGGATTGATCCCGCTTTTTGTCGGATTGGGCCTGTTGTTCATGTACTTTACAGGCGGGCAGACACGCAAGCAAGAACTCCGACAGGCAGAACTGCCCGACCCGGTGGAGGCGGAATCCGTGGAGCCAGACGAATGACGAGCGGGATGGCCGATGAAGGAACCCGATGCTGCGCTGTTGGAACGCTGCCGCCAAAGGGATACCGAGGCGTTTGCCCAACTGGTCAGAGAGCAGCAGGACTATGTCTATACGCTGGCCCTGCGGGTGCTGCGCGATCCTGAGGAGGCGGCGGACCTGAGCCAGGAGGTTTTCCTGCAGGTTTGGAACGCCCTGCCCTCCTTTCGCGGGGAGTCGCGTTTTCGGACCTGGCTGTACCGGATCGTGATCAATCGCGGCCTGAACCGCCGCCGGCGCCTGGAGCGGCGCCCACAGTCCGTCAGCCTGGAGCAGCAAATGCCGCACCCACTGGTCGCCACCCAAGACGACCCGCACACGGAGGTCTGGCACAGGGAACGGCAGCAGGTGCTCTGGGAGCAGGTGCAGCAACTACCGGACAAGTACCGGATCGCCCTGACGCTCTTTTATCAGCACGAGCTGTCCTGCGCCGAGATCGCCGAGGTACTGGATCTGCCGCTCGGTACCGTCAAAACACATCTCTATCGGGCCCGCCAGGCCCTGGCCGAGGCCCTGCCTCGTGGAGAAAAAGATGTCCTGTGAACAAGTACGCCAGTGGATGTTGGAAGGGACCCTGGAGGGTGGTTGGGCAGAGCTGCCCGCCGGCCCCTTTGCGGAGCATATAGAGGGCTGCCCGGACTGTCGGGCTTTTGCGGCCCGCCTGGCCGCGGTGGATGCTGCGCTCTCAACCAGCCCGCTGGAAGAGGCCCCGCCGAGCGTGGCCCAGACCGTGTTAGCGCGGGTCTCGGCGGAGGCCAGGCGGGAACCAGAGACCTTCCTCTCCTGGCTGGTCTGGCTGCCGCTCGGCAGCCTGCTCCTGGGTTTGTTCTGGGCCTACTTGACGCTTTTCTGGCAGCGAGGCTCCGATTGGGCGATTACCGTCATCCCCAGCATGTCCGAGTGGCCGGCCCTGCTGGAACGCTGGCTGTCCAATCAACAGGTTATGATCAGCGCGGTGACCGTCTGCATCGCCGCGGGCATTCTCTTTTCAGTTCTGGGTGTGGGCCTGGGCCTTTACGTCGGCCGGGAGCGCCTGGCCCACGGGCATTGAAGGCGCTTCTATTCGAATTTAAACCGCCACACGCCGAACAGGAAAAAGGCGAGGCCAAAGCCGGTCAGGATGCCGATCTGGGGCAGGACGTCGACCAGGGTGGCCCCCCCGATCATTACGTCCATAAAGGCCTCCATGGCGTGGGCGTGGGGAGACAGGCGCGAGATCAAGCCGATTACGCCCTCTACCATAAAGAGCGGATAGGCCAGGCAGCCGCCCACGGCGGCCAGGACAAAGCCCAGTACCATGCCGGCGCTGTCGGCCTGCCGGCTGCTGCGCGTCAGCGTGGCCAGCAGGATGCCCAGCGAGGTAGCGGTAAAGGCCAGGGCCAGGGAGAGCAGGATCAGGGCCAGCGGCGCGTCTCCCAGGGGCATGTCAAAGACGGCGCTGCCCACAGTGAAAAAGATCAGCACCTGCAGGCAGACGATCAGCATGTAGGCCAGGACCTTGCCGGCGATGATGCTGCCGCGGTGGAGCGGGGCGGACAACAGCCGGCGAAAGGCCCCGCTCTCTTTTTCCTGCCAGATGGACTGGGCCACGGTGCCGACCAGGAAGAAACCAAACATTACCGTAAAGGCGGGAATGTTGTAGCTAAAGGGGTTCCACGGCCCCTCCGCCTCGACCCCCTCCAGCCCCTCGTGTTTGACCTCGATCCAGGGCTCCTCCCGCAGCTTTTGCAACTGGGTCATAATGACGCCCAGCGTCTGCGCCTCCATGCCCCGGCGGGTTTGGACGTCGACGTCCGCAAATTCCCCCGAACGCTCCAGCACCGTGCGGATGCCGTGTTGGATCTCTCCTACGAGGGCGATAGGCATAACCACGTCGTTCATCATGCCGGTGACAATGCTGGAGTACTCCTCCTGGGTGGGGTCGACAATGACCTGGATCACCGAGGGTTCGTAAGCGTCCACCTGGCGGCTGAACGCCTCCGGGATGACGACGGCGGCAATTTGCTCCTCGTCGGCCACCAACTGGTCCACCGGAGCGTCGCTGTCCAAGTGCGTGATGTCCAGCACCCCGATATCCTCCAGGGTAGAGACGACCTGTTCCCCATAGGGGCCGCTGTCCAAGTTGAGCACATAGATGGGGTGGGCGATGGTCTCCTCCCCCTCGATGGCGCCGGTCGCCGCACTGCTGATCGAGCCGAACACGGAGGCCAGCACCAGCGGCAGCAAAAAGAGTACGGCCAGGGAGCCCCGGTCCTTGAGCAGGACCTGTAGTTCTTTCCAGGCGATCGCCAGAGCATTGGCTATCATTTCGAGTCTCCTTTTGGCCTAGTCAAAATCAAAGCGCCACAGGCCGATGACGAAAAAGGCCGCGGTAAAGCCCAGCAGGATGCCCATCGCCGGCAGAATGTCACCCAGGCCGCGCCCGTAGACAAAGAGGTCATTATAGGCCCGCAGTGCCCAATAGTGGGGCACAAACGAGCCGATGGTTTGGATGGGGCCGCTCATGAGGTAGGTAGGGAAAAAGGCGCCGCCGATGGCCCCCAAAACCCACAGGACCATGGCGCTGATGCCGCCGATCTGGGCCTCGCTCTGGGCCAGCGCCGAGATCAACACGCCCATGCCGGTCGAGCAGAGGGCCAGCAGGATGGATACCACGATCAGGGCCAGGGGGTCGTTGCCCAGGCTCAACCGATCCAGGCCCATCAGCGGCATGAGACAGACGCCCACGGCAAAGACAACCACGATTTGCAGCAGCGTCAAGACCACGTTGGGGACCATCTTGCCCAGCAGGATGCTGGCCCTGCTGATGGGGGCGGAGAGGAGCCGGCGAAAGCTGCCCTGTTTCTTCTCCTGAAAGATCGAGCTGGCCGTGACCTGGGCCGTGAGAAAGACAAAGAGCACGGTGAATCCCGGCACGGTGAGGTTGGTGCTGCCAAAGGGGGGCAATTCCTCCCCTTCGATTTGGGGGTTGGTCTCCTCAATACGGATCAGGGGCCGGGTCTTGGATCCTTCGAACTGGCTCTCGGCCTGGGCGATGGAGGTGGCCGTATCAAAGGCCTGTTGGTCCTCGGGCAGGGAGGCCATCATGGCCCCCATTTGCTCAAAGCTGGCGATGAGTTGATGCTTCAGGGCCATGTCGCCGGCCACTCCTTGGACCACCATTTGGATGGACGAGGTGTCGACCTCGTTGGCGTCGGGATGGTTGACCAGCCGCAGGGTGACGGGGTGGTCCAGGCTCAGCGCGGAAAAGTCGGCCGGGATCTCGAGCAGCCAGTGTATCTCGCCCTCCTCCAGCAGGTCCCAGGCCTCCGGCTGCTCGTACAGTTCGGCCCGGACGCCGCCGGCCCGGTCGATGCCCTGGATCAGCTCCTGGCCGGCGCTGCCCTCGTCCAGGTTGACCACCGGCAGGGTCAGCCCTTTCTCATCGGCGGTGACGCCGGCCAACTGCGGCAGGCTGAAGGCCAGGATAAAGACCAGGGGCAGCAGGAACGAGATCACCAGGGCGCCCCGGTCCTTGAGCAGGATTTGGACATCCTTGAATGCTATGCTAAAGGCTTTCATCGCGATCTCCTTTGTTCCATACGCGTCCCGCGCCTATTCCCGCAGCTTTTTGCCGGTCAGGTGCAAAAAGACGTTCTCCAGGTTGGGCTCCAGGACCTGCAGAGAGGCGATGGGGATGTCCTGCTCGTTCAGGAAGGCGATCACGTTGATGAGGGCCTGCTGGCTTTCCTCGGCCTCGATCTTGACGATTTGATAGTCAGCGGCGGCCGGGATCTCGCGCTCTTTGGGCTCCTCGCCCTCGGCCGGCGGTGGGGGGACCGGCTGGGGCGCGATGGAGGCCTGCTGGACCGCCGGCAGGGCGGCCAGGCGGCCCAACAGGGCGTCGTCCACCTGGCGCAGGCCGATGTGGATGACCCCACTCAGCATCGCCACCAGGTTCTTGATGGTGTCCAGGGCAATGATCTTGCCCTCGTCGATGATGGCGGCGCGGTTGCAGAGCAGCTCGACCTCCTCCATATAGTGGCTGGTGTAGATGATGCTTATGCCCCGTTCCCGGTTCAGCCGCAGTACGCTTTCAAAGATGTGGTTGCGGCTCTGGGGATCGACGCCGACGGTGGGCTCGTCCAGAAAGAACAGCCGGGGCTGGTGCAGCAGGCCGGCGGCAATGTTGACGCGGCGCTTCATCCCGCCGGAGTAATTCTGCACGGGCTCGTCGGCGCGTTCGGTCAGGGAGACAATGCGCAGCATGTCCTCGACCCGTTCTTTGAGTTCCCGGCCGCCCAGTCCATAGATGCGGCCGAAAAAGTTCAGGTTGGCCCGGGCGCTGAGGGTCTGGTAGAGGGCCAGGTCCTGGGGGACCAGACCGTTGAGGCGCTTGATCTTGTCCATGTCCTTGCGGATGTCATAGCCGCCGATGTAGGCCGTGCCCGAGGTGGGTTGGATGATCCCGGTCAGCATCGAGATGGTCTGGGTCTTGCCGGCCCCGTTCGGACCGAGCAGCCCAAAGATCTCGCCCTCCTCGACGCTGAAACTGACGCCCTTGACGGCCTCAAAGTTGCCGTACTTTTTGATCAGCTTTTCGACTTGCAGGATGGGTGCCATGGCGCTCTCCTTTTTGGCTCCACTTGCGATCTTGCCATTCTATCAATTGGGGCGGGTGTTATGATTAGCGCGAACAAAAATTTATCGTTTCTCGGCCAGAATCAAATCGCTCACGGATCATTACGGGTACACACAGATTTTTCCTTGTTTTTATCCGTGTTGATCTGTGTCCATCCGTGAGCTATACAGCAATTGGGCCGTGTGGCCGGTGAATCGGTAAACTTTTATAGTCAAAGGGATTTTCCTTTATCGCTTGACCTGGCGGTATATTATCATGCCTTGCCCTTTCTGGCAAGCCGGCCCAGTTGCTCCATTCCCCGGCATCGGCTATAATGGGGGCCGACGAACGTTGTTGACCAGCAGGAGGCCCGCCCGATGACCACCCCCCTACGGCACCAGTATCTGCGCATCAAGCGTCGCTACCCCAACGCCATCCTCTTTTTCCGGCTGGGCGACTTTTACGAGACCTTTGACGACGACGCCCGCACGGTATCGGAGGTCTGTGACATCGTGCTGACCTCCCGGCCGATATCCAAGAAAAAACGCGTGCCCATGGCCGGCGTCCCGCACCACGCGGCGGAGGGCTATATCGCCAAGCTCCTGTCCGCGGGCTACAAGGTGGCCGTGTGCGAGCAGCTCAGCGAGCCGGGGCGGGGGCTGGTCGAGCGGGACGTGGTGCGGGTGGTCACGCCGGGCACGCTGGTCGAGCCCGAGATCCTGCCGGCCGGCCGCAACAACTATATCGCGGCCGTCTTTGCGGCCAAAAAGCTGGCCGGCCTGGCCTACGCCGACGTCAGCACGGGCGAATTTGCCACCACCGAGCTGCAGGGGGAGGATACGCTGACCGAGATCCAGCGCGAGTTGAGCCGGCTGCAGCCGGCAGAGCTCTTGCTGCCGGAGGAGCATCCCCTCAGCGAGGTCCTGGCGGCGCAGTATGCCACGGCCACCATCACCCTCTATCCGCTCTGGCACTGGGAGGAGGAGGGCGCCCGCCAGGCGCTGCGGGACTATTTCGCCGTGGAGCGGCTGGACGGCTTTGGCTGCGCCGGCAGGGCGCTGGCCGTCCGCGCCGCCGGCGCCCTGCTGCAGTACCTGCAGGACACCCAGCAGCGGCTGCTGCGGCAGATCCGCGCCCTGCGCACCTACAGCGTGGGCCAGTACATGACGTTGGACCCCCAGACCCGCCGCAACCTGGAGCTGCTGGCCAATACCCTCACCGGCTCGTTAGAGCACTCGCTGATTTGGGTGCTGGACAAGACGCGCACCGCCATGGGGGCGCGCATGCTGCGGCGCTGGCTCAGCCAGCCCCTGCTGGAGGTGGAGCCCATCGAGCGGCGCCTGGACGCGGTGGAGCTTTTCGTCGGGGACACGGCCCTGCGCACGGACCTGCGCGAGCGGCTGCACGGCATGCGCGACCTGGAGCGCGCCACCAGCCGGGTGCTCTCGGGCATCGCCGGCCCGCGCGAACTGCTGGGGGTGGCCCAGACCCTGGGCCGACTGCCCGCCCTGGGGGACCTGCTGCGCCCCCATTTGCCCGAGGACGGCCTGCTCTCCCTGCCCGACCCCTGCGCCGAGGTCAAGGAGCTGCTCGACCGGGCCATTTCGGAGGATGCGCCGGCCGTGCTCAGCGCCGGCGGGGTGATCCAGCCGGGCTTTTCGGCCGAGTTGGACCAGGTCCTGGCGGCCAGCCAGGAGGCGCGCGACTGGATCGCCTCGCTGGAGAACAAGGAGCGCGAGCGCACCGGCATCGGCTCGCTCAAGGTGGGCTATAACAAGGTCTTTGGTTACTATATCGAGGTGCCCAAGACCCAGGAGAGCAAGGTGCCCAAGGAGTACATCCGCAAGCAGACCCTGGTGCGGGCCGAGCGCTACATTACGCCCGAGCTCAAAGAGTACGAGGCCATCGTGTTGGGCGCGCAGGAGCGCATGAACGAGATCGAGGCCCGCCTCTACAAAGAGATCCTGCAGCAGCTCGGGACGCAGGCCGACCCATTGTTGGCGGCGGCGCTGGCCCTGGCCCGGCTGGATGTCTGCGCGGCGCTGGCCGAGGTGGCGGTGCGCCACCGCTACGTCCGCCCCGAACTGGACGAGAGTGAGGAGATCGAGATCGAGGCCGGCCGGCACCCCGTGGTCGAGGTGACCACCCAGAACGAGCCCTTTATCCCCAACGACGTCTACTTGAGCTGCGGGGAGGCGCAGATCATTGTATTGACCGGCCCCAACATGAGTGGAAAATCGACCGCGATCCGCCAGGTGGCCCTGATCACTCTGCTGGCCCAGATCGGCAGCTTTGTGCCGGCCGGGCGGGCGCGCATCGGCCTGGTGGACCGCATCTTTACCCGGGTGGGCGCCCAGGACGACCTGGCCACGGGCCGCAGCACCTTTATGGTCGAGATGACCGAGACGGCCAACATCCTGCACCACGCCACCCGGCGCAGCCTGATCGTGCTGGACGAGATCGGCCGCGGCACCTCGACCTACGATGGCCTGGCCATCGCCCGCGCCGTGGTCGAGTACCTGCACAACCACCCCGACCTGGGCTCGCGGACCATTTTCGCCACCCACTATCACGAGCTGACCGAGCTGGCCGAGGTCCTGCCCCGGCTGCGCAACTTTAACGTGGCCGTGAGCGAGGAGGGCGGCACGGTGATTTTCCTGCGCAAGATCGTCCCCGGCGGGGCCGACCGCAGCTATGGCATCCACGTGGCGCAATTGGCCGGCCTGCCCCGCACGGTCATCCACCGCGCCGAGGAGGTGCTGGAGCAGTTGGAAAAGCGCGGGGACAAGGAGGAGCGCCGCGAGGCCATGCGCCAGGTCACGGTGGTGCAGCAGTTGCCTCTCTTTGGCGCCCCACCCACCCCGGTGCTGGAGGCGCTCAAGACGCTGCGGGTGGAGGAACTGACGCCCCTGGAGGCGATCAACAAGCTGTACGAACTGAAGCGCATGGCGGAGGGGGAGTGATGGGTGTTGTTGTGAGTTGTGATAGCAAAATACCCATTATAGCAGACATCTGTTACCTCGGCAAGTGTATCAAGCCTGGACGAAAGGATCGCCTAATATACTTGTGAAGGATTAGGAGGAAGAAGGCCCACCTAACATGCGCACTGGGGGGATTAGGTGGAAGAATGGGCCTCTATTTAGTAGTTAGGCAGGCTTTGCTGTATCCAAACGAGTTCATGATCATAAAGAGGAGTTGAGGAGTGCCACAGCTTGTCAAAGGTGGTAAGCACGTTTTCGGTTGGTCCCGTGTAGGAGACGCGGGGCGAATCGTGGTGCCCGCTGAGGCTCTGGAGGAGTACGGTCTGGCAGAATCCGAGAAGCTGCTCCTGGTACCCGGCAGTCAGACTTCGGGAGGGTTTGGCTTGGCGTCTCGAGAATCGCTGAGACGGTCTCCACTGGGAGTCGTATTGGCGACTCGTGCGGAGTTGGGAGAGTTTCGAGTCCCGGAAGGGGAACTGGTCGAACACGAGGGGAAGTCGTATTGCTGGGTTGAGTTGCGGAGTGGGGGCATCACCGTCCCGCCGAGGACACTTGAGCGGTATGGGATCAGGGTTGGTGACAGCCTACTGGTAATCAGAGGGAGTGGATTGGCAGTCGGCTTTGCTGTGAGAGGGCCGATAGTGGGGGAAGCCAAACGGCATGGCGGGCTGGCAGTATTCGAGTCATAGGCAGAAGAAGCGAAGCCTGCCTAACCCGCGGCTGCACCTGACGCGGCTATCATGGTCGGTTGTGAAGTTGGTTGGGCCTGCCACCGAGGTCCGTCGCGGAGGCTCATCGCCCCAGCCGCCGCGCAGGTGAGCCGCCACCGTTGGGCGGCCTGCTGCCGACTCTGGCTTTGAACTGGTATGAAGGGGTGCTGGTATGAGGAAAGGGGTGCTTTGCACAGGTAGAGGTTGCTGATGAAAGAGCGGATTCTTCTCTGGGATGGTTATGCAAACCGACTGATAAGGGGAGTAGTATTGCTGGCTTTGCTCTGGGGCGGATACACAACTCTGGCAACAGCGCCGGGTGAACGCGGAGCATTAGCATCCAATGGAACAGTTTATTACGTGGCTCCCACCGGCAGCGATTCGAACCCAGGCACACAGGACTATCCCTGGCAGACGATACAGAAAGCTGCCGACACCCTGGCGGCAGGTGACACCGTCTATATCAAAGCCGGGATTTATGAGGAG
>JAFGKG010000008.1 GCA_016928715.1 Chloroflexia bacterium | reverse complement strand
CTGCGGGGACAGGGTATGCCCCACCTGCGCGAGCCCGATCAGCGCGGCGATCTCTATGCCGAGGTCAAAGTGCGCCTGCCCAGGCAGCTATCCCCGCGCCAAAAAGAGCTGTTCGAGGAACTGAGACGCTTGGAGACGGGCGCCAGCGCTTGAGGAGAGCCATTGCCAATGCCGAAACAAGAGTTGACCGTTGAGATCGTGGCCCGGAGGGTGGGCGTTTCCCGCACCACCGTGCGCCGCTACATTCGTCGGGGCCTGCTGCGAGAGGAACTGACCGAGGCCGAGCTGCCCAGGCTGCGCCGCATCTGCCGGCTCAGGGACCTGGGCGTCAACCTGGCCGGGGTGGAGATCATCCTGCACATGCGCCGTCAGATCCTCGAACTGCAGGCCGAACTGGCCCGGCTGGGCTGGCAGCAGTCCCGCCCCCGGGCTAGTTTGCCGCCAACCGAAGCAAAAGCCGAAAAGGATACATAAGAATTTGAGTGAACGATCCCTTCCCGTCAATCAGACCTGGACCTCAAGCCCGTCCGAGGTCCTCGATGCCCTGTCCGTATCGCCCGATGAGGGGCTGGATCCCTCCCGGGTGCGCGAACAGCGCCGGCGCTACGGCAAGAACCGCTTGCGCGATACCCAGGCCAAGAGCGCCTGGCAGATCCTGCTGGAGCAGTTCAAGAGCTTTATCGTCGTCCTGCTGGTCGTGGCGGCGCTGCTCTCCTTTCTCTTTGGTCAGTGGGTGGAGGGCGCGGCCGTGGTGGCCGTGATTTTGATCAACGCGACCATTGGCTTTGTCACCGAGCTGCGCGCCGTTCGCTCCATGGAGGCCCTGCAGCGCCTGGGCAACGTCGGCGCCAAGGTGCGCCGGGAAGGGCAGGTGCAAGAGATCGCCGCCGAAAAGCTGGTGCCCGGGGACATTGTCATCCTGGATGCCGGCGACGTCGTCACCGCGGACCTGCGCCTGATCGAGGCCTCCAAGCTGCAGGCCGACGAGTCGGCCCTGACCGGGGAGTCGGTGCCGGTGTCCAAGGCGATCGAGACCCTGGAGCAGGACACCCCCCTGGCCGAGCGAAGCAACATGCTCTTCAAGGGCACGGCCGTGACCCGCGGATCGGCCGAGGGCATGGTCGTGGCCACCGGCATGGACACCGAGTTGGGCCACATCTCGACCCTGGTCGAGGAGGCCGAGCAAGAGATCACCCCCCTGGAAAAACGCCTGGACCAACTGGGCCACTGGCTGGTCTGGGTGACGCTGGGCATCGCCGGTTTGGTCGCCGTCAGCGGCCTGCTGGTCGGAAAGGAGCCCCTGCTGATCATCGAAACCTCCATCGCCCTGGCCGTGGCCACCGTGCCCGAGGGGCTGCCCATCGTCGCCACGGTGGCGTTGGCCCGGGGCATGTGGCGCATGGCCCGGCGCAACGCCCTGATCAACCGCCTTTCCGCCGTAGAGACGCTGGGGGTGACCACCGTGATCTGCACCGACAAGACCGGCACCCTGACCGAAAACCAGATGACCGTGACCCGCCTGGTGCTGGACTCTGGAGATGTCGACGTTGGTGGGGAGGGTCTGCGGATCAGCGGGGCGTTCCGGCGGGACGGCCAGGAGTTGGACCCATCGGACGAGCCGGTGCTGCGCGAGGCGCTGCGGGTCGGCGTGCTCTGCAACAATGCCTCCCTGGAGCGCCCGCAGAACGGCCAGCGGGCCGAGGCGGTCGGCGAGCCGATGGAGGTGGCCCTCTTGGTGCTCGGGGCCAAGGCCGGCCTGGAGCGGGAGCAACTGCTGGACTCACTGCCCGAGGAGCGCGAGGTGGCTTTTGATCCGGAGAGCAAGCGCATGGCCACCGTGCACCGGGCCGAGGAGGGCTATCGCGTCGCCGTCAAGGGCGCGCCCCAGGCAGTACTGGAGATCAGTTCGCGGGTTCGCACCCCAGATGGGCCCGAGCCCTTGGGGGAGGAGGGGCGCCAGGCCTGGTCCGAGCGCAACGACCAACTGGCCGCGGAGGGTTTTCGGGTCCTGGCCCTAGCCGGCAAGACGATGGAGAACGCAGAGGACGATCCTTACGAGCAGTTGACCTTGCTGGGTCTTTTGGCCTTTATCGATCCGCCCCGGGAGGAGGTGGCCCCGTCGCTGCAAGCCTGTCGCGAGGCCGGCGTGCGCGTGGTCATGGTGACCGGCGACCACCCGGTGACGGCGCGCAAGGTGGCCCAGGCCGTGGGCCTGGTCCAGGACGACGAGGCCTCGGTGGTCCGGGGGGAGGAATTGGCCGGCCTGGAGGGGCAGTCCGGGGAGGCGCGGCAGCGCATCCTGGACGCCGCCATCCTGGCCCGGGTCAGTCCCAAGCAAAAGCTGGACTTGATCGACCTGCACCAGGCCCAGGGGGATATTGTGGCCATGACCGGCGACGGGGTGAACGACGCCCCCGCCCTCAAAAAGGCCGACATTGGCGTGGCCATGGGACAGCGGGGCACCCAGGTGGCGCGCGAGGCCGCCGACATGGTGCTGCGGGACGACGCCTTTGGCAGTATTGTCGCGGCCATCGAGCAGGGACGGGTGATCTTGGACAATATTCGCAAGTTCGTCCTCTACCTGGTCTCGTGCAACACCAGCGAAGTGCTCATTGTGGGCCTGGCCTCCCTGGTCAACGCCCCCCTGCCCATCAAGCCCCTGCAGATCCTCTTTCTCAACCTGGTCACGGACGTTTTTCCGGCCCTGGCCCTGGGCCTGGGCCGGGGGGATCCCAGCATGATGCAGCGCCCACCCCGCGACCCCCAGGAGCCGATCCTGACCCGGCATCACTGGTTCTCCATTGCCGGCTACGGCGCCCTGATCACCGGCGCCGTATTGGGGGCCTTTGCCCTGGCGCTGCGTTGGTTAAAGCTGGGCACCGCCGATGCGGTCACGGTCTCTTTTCTCGCGCTGGCCTTTGCCCAGCTCTGGCACGTATTCAACATGCGGGTGCGGGGATCGGGCCTGCTGAACAACGACGTCACCCGCAATCCCTATGTTTGGGGCGCCCTGCTCCTCTGCGTCGGACTGCTGCTCGGCGCCGTCTATATCCCGCCGCTGGCCGACCTGCTCAAGATTAGCCGGCCCGGTGGACCCGCCTGGCTGTTGATCCTGGGCGCCAGCCTGCTCCCGCTGATCCTGGGGCAGGTCTATACATTCGTCCGCTTTGACCTATTATCATGAAGGAGGAACCCATGGACCTGAACGAACGCATCGAGCAGATTTTATTGGCCCCGGACAGCAGCGAGGACCAGGTGCGCCGGCTCTGCCTGGCGGCCAAGGAGCACGGATTTGCCGCCGTGGCGGTGCCGCCGGCCTGGGCCCGCCAGGCCGGGCTTTCCCTGGCCAGCAGCCCGGTACGCCTAGACGTCCCCATTGGCTATCCCCTGGGCACGCACACCAGTTCGGTCAAGGGTCTCGAGGCCCGCCTGGCCATAGAGGAGGGGGCCGCCGAGGTTACCATCGTGCCCAACCTGGCCGACTATCGCTCGGGACGCCACGAACACTTTCAGCAGGATCTCAACTATGCGATCCGCCAGGCCCGCCAGGCCAACCCGAACGTGCGCAGCAAGGTGCTGGTGTACCTGGACCTGCTGGACGAGGCCGGCCTGAAGCAGGTCCTCTCCCTGGTGCAGAGGTCCGAGATCGCGGCGGTCGTGCTCTCGGCCTACCAAGAGCCGACCCCCTTTGCCCCCATCCTGGAACGGATCCGGGGGTGGGTGCGCTCGGAAATCCAGATTGAGACCATGGCCAAACTGAACAGTTTGGAAGAGGCGACGGCCCTCCTCTCCCTGGGCTCTGACCGTCTGGTCACGCCGGATGGCGTGCAGTTGGCCCAGGCTGCCCAGGAGCAGGGATTGGCCTGAGGCAGCTGGGGCTGGCTGAACCCGGAATCCCCCAAATGGCCGAGGGGAAAATCATCCATCTATCGGATGCTCGTCCACCCGGGCGGCGTTATACTGATACACAAGCCACCAAGTCGAGCCCGGCACAAGTTTCTGTGTATTCGTGTGCTCTAGCTTTAGGAAGCTATGCTGAGAGCAATCATTCTGCCTTGAGGAGGTCACCTTGAAAGCACTGCGAATGTCCATTCTGCTCGTTGTTACCCTCGTTGTCTTGGCAGCCTGTTCGCCGGCCGCCGAACCCACCCCGACACCAGGCCCGACGGCCACCCCGGCCGCCCCGGTGCAGGTCTTTTTCGGGCACAGGGACCTGGTCGATGGGCCCGACTATGTCCTCCCGGTGGAACGCAGTGTCCCCGTCGGCGTGGACCCGGCGCGGGCCAGCATCGAGGCCCTCCTGGAGGGGCCCACAGCCGAGGAGCGGGAAGCGGGCTACTTGAGCTCGATTCCCAGCCCGGAAGAAGTCCAGGCCTTTCGCCAGCGCGCGATCGACGAGGGCTACGAGGCGCCCTACGACGGCGACCGTGTGGAACTGCGCTCCCTAGAGATTACCGACCAGGGCATTGCCGTGGTGGACTTTAGCCGGGAGATGCTCGCCTACGGCGGCGGCTCGATGCGGGTGACCGTCATCCGCCAGCAGGTTGAAAAGACCCTGGAGCAGTTCCCGCACATTGAGGCCGTGTCGATTTTGATTGGAGGGGAGCAAGAGGGTATTCTAGAGCCCTAAGCCGGACGAGCCGGAACCAAGGAGAGAACCACAAGGGACACGGAGAACACCAAGTTTTTCCCCTTTGTTACCTTTGAGTCCTTTGTGGTTGAAATCCTGGTTATTTGTGCGAGAATTTCGGTGTTAGACTGTCTGGAGGAGTTATGGAGGACCCAATTCGCGTGCTCATCGTGGACGATCACGACATGGTCCGCAGTGGGCTGGCCGTCTTTTTAGAAACCTTTGACGATTTGGAACTGGTCGGACAGGCCTCCGGGGGCCAAGAGGCCCTGCACATGTGCCGGAAGCACGAGCCCGACGTCGTCCTGATGGACCTGGTGATGCCCGACATGAACGGCGTGGCCGCGACCGAGGCCATCTATGACGAATTCTCGAGCATCCAGGTCATCGCCCTGACCAGTTTCAGCGACCGCAGCCTGGTGCATCGCGCGCTGCAGGCCGGCGCCATCGGGTACCTGTTCAAGAACGTGCCGATTGACGAACTGGCCCAGGCCATCCGGGCCGCCCACAAGGGCAAGCCCACCCTCGACCCCAAGGCCTTTCGGGTGCTGGTCGAGGCGGCGAACGGCCAGCCGCCCCTCGGCCACGACCTGACCGACCGCGAGTTGGACGTGCTGGCCTTGCTGGCGGAGGGTTTGAGCAACCCCGAGATCGCCGAGCGCTTGGTGGTCAGTCGTTCCACCGTCAAGACCCACGTCAGCAATATTCTGGCCAAGCTGGAGGTGGAGAACCGCATTGAAGCGGCGGCCCTGGCCCTGGAAAATGGCCTGGTCGGACGCGAGGGGGAGGGCTCGCGGGTTTGAGTTTTGGGCCGTCCACCTGGCGGAAATCCAGTTCACCCACCTGTCCTCGGTGAAATCCGCCGGCTGCCGGATGCGTTTAACACCGGATCAGGGTATGATTAAAGGGAAGAAGGTTTAGCCAACAGGAGGTGTAGAGATGACCCTGATTCGCTGGAGTCCGCTACGTCGGGCCATGTCGCTTCGCGACGCCATGGACCGCATTTTTAGCGAGAGCCTGGCCCGATCCTACTGGGATTGGCCCGAGGGCGAACGCACCCTGTCCGTTCCCATCGACATGTACGAGACGGATGATCACCTGGTCGTTCGTTCCGATCTGCCCGGTCTCAAGCCCGAAGAGGTCGACATCAGCATCACCGGGGACACCCTGACGATCAAGGGCGAGTTCCGCTCCGAAGAGGAGGAACGCGGCGACGTCTATATGCAGGAACGCTGCTATGGCAGGTTCCAGCGCTCCGTCGCCCTGCCCACGGGGGTGGATTCGGACGCGGCCGAGGCGACCTTTGAGGACGGGGTCCTCAAGGTCACCCTGCCCAAGGCTGAGGAGGCCAAGCCCAAACAGATTACGGTCCAAACCGGAGCCTAGTTCTGGCTTGACGGGATCGCTCGGGGATGAGTTTCAACTCAGCCCCGGGCGATTTTCCGAATACCCGCCCTACAATCCTCGGAGGAGATAGGCGCAATGGACGAGAAAAGATCTCAGCACGCCAGTGCCCAGAATAGTGCCCCGCAGCGGAGACGAGCGGCCGGCCCCTTTGGCGTGGCCCTGGCCTATCCCCTGGCCGTGGTCGGCCTGATCCTGATCAAAATGCTCTACATCCAGGACGTGCTCGGCGACGAGGTCGTGATCCTCTCCGATCACCGCCGTAAAAAGCGCTATGTGGCGGAGGGACAATGATGGAAGCACTGACTCGGCGCCTCAGAAAGGCCTATCGCTGGTTGGACGAACACACGTGTAGGATCCCCAGCCTGATTGGAAAGGCAGTCGAGAGTTTTGGGGACACGCGGGGTGCGGAGGCCGCGGCCGGCATGGCCTACTATACCTTTTTCTCTCTCTTTCCGCTGCTGCTGGCCCTGATCGCGGGGGGGAGCTATTTCTTGGAACAGGAGCGGGTCTACCAGGAGGTGCTTTCCCTGGCCCGGGAGGCCTTTCCCCTGGCCCAGGAGTTGATCGAAAGCAACATCCAGCGGGTATTGGAGCTGCGGGGCACGGTGGGCCTGATCGGCCTCGTCGCGGCCCTGTGGTCGGCCTCGGGCGTGTTCACCATCCTTTCCCGCAACATCAACCGGGCCTGGCCCAGGGCCGACCGGCGGAATTTCCTGCAGCAGCGGCTGGTGGCCCTGGCCATGATAGTTGCCTTGACCGTTCCCCTCTCCCTCTCTTTTATTGCCTCTACTGTCTTTAATCTTTTGCCCCAATGGGAGGTCCCCATCCTGGGGGACCTGTCCGTCTATGACTCGCTCCTGTGGAAGGTGCTGTCCAATTTCATCCCCTGGGCCATTACCTTTCTGCTGTTCCTAGCCCTGTATCGGTGGGTTCCCAAAACAGAGGTCGACTGGCCGGCGGCCTTTTGGGCTGCCCTGGTCGTCGCCCTGGCCTGGCAGGGCGGCTCCTATGCCTTTAGCTGGTATCTGGGCAGCGGCCTGGTCCGTTACGAGCTGGTCTACGGCTCTTTGGGGGTTGTCGCTGCCCTGTTGTTCTGGATCTATGTGAGCAGTTGGATCATTTTGTTCGGAGCGCACCTCAGCGCGGCCGTCGCCCGGTGGCGGGAACCGGCCCCCGAGAAGGGCGGGCCCTCCTTGCCGGAAGAGTGGCTGCCCCTGCAGAGAATTTTGCAGGAGCGCTGCGGCCTTTCGCGGCGAGAGGCCGGCCGCATTCTCCAGGACGCGCTGGGCGAGGCAGAGGGGTCGGATCAATAACTCGGCCAGGTGGCCGAGGCCAATTTCCCCCACCTGTCCGGGGGCTTTCCCCCCACTGCCGGATGCAGTTTGGCCCAGCTTACGGTATGCTAGGATCGGGGTGGGAATCTGGCGGCTGAGGCCGTCAACGGAGGGCGGCAAGCCAAAAAGGCCGCGGCGCGGTAGGGCTGAAACAAGAGAACAATGGGAGGTTTTAATGCGCATTCTCATGGCAAGCCACGGTTATCCCCCCACGATCAGTGGGGTGACGCTCGTCGTACAAAAGCTGGCCCGCGAGATGGTCCGGCGGGGCCATACCGTCGTGGTGGTGACGGCCAGCGATCGGGAGGAGCCCTATCAGGACGTCGACCAGGGCGTGCAGTTGAACCGGGTGCGCTCGATGGCCAATCCTTTTTTCAAGGAGGCGCCGGTTCCTATCGTCAGCCGCAAGGATTTGGAGAACATCTATGACGCGCTGCAGCCGGACATTCTGCACGTCCACGACGCGGCCTGGTTGGGGCTGCAGTGCGCGCGCCTGGCCAAGAACGGGGCCGACCTGCCAGTTCTGACGACCAGCTATTACGTGCCCCGTTTCGTGGCCCGCTATCTAAGTTGGAACGGCGACCCCCAACCCCTGGTGGAGGACGTGGTCTGGTTCTATTCGACCTGGTTTTTCAACCAGTTCGACCACGTCGTCTTTGCCACCGAGGCGCACCGGCGCGTCTTTCAACAGCAGGGCATGGAGGCCGTCACCAGCATTATCTCCAACGGTATGGACCTGAACAGATATACCCCCAACGGCGACTGCGCCGGCCTCGAAGAACTGGGCCTTCCGCGGGGGCGGCGCATCCTCTTTGTGGGCCGCCTGGCCCAGGACAAAGAGATCGACACCCTGATCCGGGCTATGCCGGCCATCCGCGCGGAGGAGGACGCCCATCTGCTGCTAGTCGGCCGGGGCGATTACCGGCCCGAGTTGGAAGAGCTGGCGGCCGAACTGGATTTGCAGGGGGCGGTCCACTTTATGGGCTTTGTCCCCGAGCGCCTGATGCCGGCCCTGTACCGCGCCGTGGATCTTTTTGCCATCGCCTCGACCTGCGAGGTGCAGAGCCTGCCCACCCTGCAGGCGGTGGCCTGCGGGGTGCCGGTGGTCGCGGCGGATGCGGTGGCCCTGCCCGAGTTGGTCCACCACGGGGTCAACGGTTTCCTGGTGCCGCCCTATCGGGCGGAAGCTATAGCCAGCGCCATCCTGCGTATCTTGCAGGATGGCGCCCTGGCCGAGCGCATGGGGCGGGCCGGCCTGGACATCGCCGAGCCGCACGCCGAGGAGCACACCTTTGATCTCTACGAGGCGCTCTATCACGAAATGGCCCATCCGGCGGTGCTCGAATGGGCCGATGCCGTCATGGAGCGAGCCGCCTAGGAGTTGCCGGCACCAATTCTCGAGTTCATGATTGGATGTATGGGATGAAACGCAGTGGATTTCGTATTGGCAAACGTTGGCCCAACACGACGTGCGCCAACTGTTGGTCCTGGAGGACGGCCACATGGCCGGCCTGCTGCGCCGGCGGGATATTACAAAGTGGTTACAGTTACATTCCGAGTTAGAGCAATCATAGGAGGCAACCCATATGCGAACGAATTGGTTTTTCCCCATTGTATTGATCCTGGGCCTGCTCCTGGCCGCCTGCGGCCCGACGAGCGCTCCTGAGAAGGTGGTTCCGACGAGCACCCCGGAGACACCCCCGCCCGCTGCTGTAATTGCGGCGCAGGAGGAGTTGAGCCGCAGCGCGGGCACGCCCGTCGAGCAGATCGAGCTTGTCTCCTACGAGCACACCGAGTGGCCCGACTCCTGCCTGGGCCTGGCCAAGCCGGACGAGCAGTGCCTGCAGGTCATCACGCCGGGCTGGCGCATCGTCTTGAGCGTGGACGGGGAGCAGCACGTCTTTCGCACCGACGAGGATGGCACTGTGATCCGCCGGGAAATCTAGGCCTGTACGGTCATGAACGTCTTTGTCGTACTGAATCCGGTGGCCGGGCAGAGCGATCCCCGGAGTGTGCGCCAGGCCCTGGAGCGACATCTGGAGGGGGCAGGATGGCCCTACGAGATCTACCGGACGACGGGGGAGGAGCGCCTGGACCGGATTGTCCGGGACGCGCTGGAGCGCGGCTTTGATCTGTTCGTGGCGGCCGGGGGGGATGGGACGGTGTCGGGGGTGGCCGGCGGCCTGGTGCACATGGGAGTCCCGCTGGCCATTCTGCCCACCGGCACGGGTAACGCCCTGGCCCGCGACCTGCAGACCCCCTTGGATCTCGAGCGCGCGCTGGAACTGCTGACCGGCGCGCACGCGACCCGCTGCATCGACGCCATGCAGGTCGGCAAGCGCCATTTCTTTCTCAACGTCGGGGTGGGGGCGAGCGCGCGCATGATGCGGGACACGGAGCGAAACAGCAAGCGGCATTTCGGCCGGCTGGCCTACTTTTGGGCCGGGCTGCTCAAACTGCTGGGACTGCGCCGCTACCGCTTTCAAGTGAACGTGGATGGGGAGGAGCACCGCTTCAAGGCCGCGGAGGTCATGGTACTCAACAGTGGTGCCCTGGGGGCGCCCTATTTGCGCCTGGGCCGGCGGATCGAACTGGATGACGGGCTATTAGAGATGTACGTCATCCGGGCCCGGTCCCTGACCAAAGCCCTGCGTTTGCTGGGCCATGCCCTCCTGGGCCAGGAAGAGAGCAATTCCGATCTGCAGCGGCTGTCGGCCCGGCAGCATGTCCGCATCGACTGCCGCCGGCCGCTGCCGGTACAGGCCGACGGCGACGTGATCGGCCGGACCCCGATCGAGATCGAACTGCGGCCCCGGGCCGTGCAGGTCGTCGTGCCGGAGGGGGTATGATTGGACAAGTCGGGCCAATTGTTGTATAGTGGAAGGTGCTATTTACGGGACAGGAGGTCAGCGCGATGCCCAAATCCTCTGCAAAACTCGGCCTGGCCCTGGGTGGGGGCGGGGCCCGCGGCCTGGCCCACATCGGTGTTCTCCAGGCCCTGGAAGAGGCCGAAATCCCGATCGGCTGCCTGTCCGGGACGAGCATGGGCGGCCTGATCGCCGCCGGATATGCCGCCGGCCATTCCGCAGCCCAATTGGAGCAGGAAGCCCTGCGCATGACCAGCTTTGGCGAGCTGCTCCAGTTGCTCGATTGGTCGATCCCCAAGGACGGGCTGCTCGGCGGCAGCAACGTGGAGGGCTATTTGAAACAGCTCCTCGGCGAGGGCCTCGCCTTCAGCGATCTGCGCATCCCCCTGGCGCTAAGCGCGGTCGACCTGCGCACGGGCGAGGCGGTCGCACTCCAGGAGGGGTCGGTTGTCCAGGCCGTGCGGGCGACGATTGCCCTGCCGGGCGTGTTTGAGCCGGCGGAGATGGGGGAGCGCCGGCTGGTCGACGGCGGGGTGCTCAACAATGTCCCCGCCGACCTGGTGCGCGAACTGGGCGCCGAGGTGGTCGTCGCCGTCGACGTCAGCCTGGACATCCACGACGATGCCGCCTGGGAAAAGGTGGACCTGCCCCCCCTGCTCCGCACCCTCTGGAGGGCCGACGCGATCACTGTAGCCGCGCTGACCGCCGCCCGTCTCGATCGGGTCGATCCCCAGGTGATCCTGCGCCCCCAGGTCCGATCCGAGGTCGCCACGTTGTCCGGATTCAAGCACGCCGAGGACGTGATTGCCGCGGGCAGGGATGCGGCCGAACAGGCGCTGCCCCAGATCCGGGCGCTGCTGCAGGGCGAGGGCCGCTGATGCCCCAGATCATCCTGCTCCTGGCCATCATCGGCGTCGCCCTGGTTCTCTTTGCGCTGGAGCGACTGCCGGCCGATGTGATTGCCCTGGGCCTGCTGCTCACCCTTGTCCTCACCGGCCTGCTCCCGGTCGAGCAGGCCTTCAGCGGCTTTGGCAGCGACACGGTCATGATGATCCTGGGACTGCTCATCCTGACCGCCGTGCTGGTGCGCACCGGTGTGGTCGACCTGGTCGGCAGCACGATCCTCCGCCTCATTGGCGACCATCCCTCGCGCCTGATATTGATCCTCATGGTCGCCGTGGCCCTACTCAGCGGATTTATGAGCAACACTGCCACCACGGCTTTTTTCGTGCCCATCATTATCGGGCTGTCCCACCAGTTGCGCCTCAATCCTTCCAAGCTGCTCATGCCGCTGGCCTTTTCCGCCATTCTGGCCAGCTCGCTCACCGTGATCAGCTCCTCCACCAATATCGTCGTCAGCGGCGTGCTCAGCCAGCATGGGTTGGAGCCGATCGGTATGTTCGAACTGACCCTGGTGGGCCTGCCGGTCGCCGTCGTGGGCCTGATCTACATGCAGTTCCTCGGACGCCACCTGGTGCCGGCCCGCGCGGACGCGGAGGAAGCGGAGGAGGATTTTGCCATCCGCCCCTACATGGCCGAGCTGCTGGTGCTGTCCCACTCGCCCCTGGTCGATAAAACGCTGGCCGAGGCCGCCCTGGGCCGGGACCTCGACCTGACCGTGCTGCGCGTCCGCCGGGACAAGATCCAATTCCTCGCCCCCAAGGCCTCCCTCCAGCTCAAGGAGGGGGACGTACTCACCGTGCAGGGCCAACGCGATCGCATCCTCAAGGTCAAAGACGTGGTGGGCGTCGCCATCAAGGCTGACGTCGAACTCTCCGATCCCGAGCTGCAGACGGGAGAGATGGGCCTGGTGGAGGTCATCCTGTTACCCAAGTCGCCCCTGATCGGGCGCACCCTGAAGGGGTTGAACTTTCGGCAGCGCTACGGTCTCCAGGTTCTGGGGATCAATCACCATGGGGAGCCGATTGCGCGCAAGCTCAGCCGGGCGTACCTGCGGGTCGGCGACCAACTGCTCGTGCAGGGTCGGCGTTCCAACATTGCCGCCCTGGACCTGGACGGCACCTTTCGCGTGGTCAGCACGGTAAGCTATCAGCGCGTCCAGCGGCGGCGGGCGCCTATCGCCATCGGGATCTTTGCCGGGGTGGTGCTGCTCGCCGCCCTCGAGGTTGTGGCCCTGCCCATCGCCGTGCTCTTGGGGGCCGTGATCGCCTTTGTCACCCGCTGCATTACTCCCGAGGAAGCCTACCGCACGGTCGAATGGAAGCTGTTGATCTTGATCGGCAGCATGTTGGCCGTCGGCCAGGCCATGGAATACACCGGGACGGCCCAGTTCCTGGCCGACCAGGTGGTGAATTGGATCGGCGCCGGCCACCCGCTGTGGCTGCTCAGCGCTTTTTTCGCCTTGACCATGCTCCTGACCCAGCCGCTCTCGAACCAGGCCGCGGCGGTGATCGTGCTGCCGGTGGCCATCCAGGCCGCCCTGCAGGCCGGCCTGAACCCGCGGGCCTTTGCCATCATGATTGCGGTGGGGGCCAGTTGCTCCTTTATCACCCCGCTGGAGCCCTCCTGCCTGATTGTCTACGGGCCGGGGCGCTACCGCTTTGTGGATTTTGTCAAGGTGGGCTCGCCGCTGACGGTGCTGATCTACCTGATCGCCATCGTCCTGGTGCCGCTAATCTGGCCATTGTGAGCTACCCAGGGCTAAAGCCGCTGGGCTTCCTGGGCTGATCCCCTAACGGGAATCATATCTCCCAAGGCGTAACTTTCCGCAG
>JAFGKG010000089.1 GCA_016928715.1 Chloroflexia bacterium | reverse complement strand
TACCTGGGATGGCACGGCCTGGAGCAGCCTGCTCCCGCTGACCAGTGACGCCATCAGCGACACCGCCCCGGCCCTGGCCTACGACGCCGGCGGCCAGCCGGTGGTGGTCTGGCGGCGCGGGGGCGACCTGGTTATGCAGGCCGGCTGGGGCGGCAGCCCCACCCCCGTCCGGCCCGGCAGCACGGCCGGCGCCTTCCTCGACTTTGTCCTCAGCGCCAGTCCCGAGGGACAGTTGGCCCTGCTCTGGCAGGCCCTCTCGCCCAGCGGCGCCGACCTGGCCTACAGCGTCTATGACGCGGCCAACGCTTCCTGGGGGGCCGACAACGTCCTGATGCAGGACCGGCCCACCGAGGAGGCCTTTGCCCCGGCCTTTGCCGCCGACGGCGCGCTGCTGGCTGCCTACAACAAGGTCACCGTCGAGCTGGTCACCCTCACCTACGACATCTCGCCCACCCTGACCATCACCGTGCCCTCCGTGCCCCAGCCGGTGCAGACCGACCTCTACCTGCTGGAGCACAGCCTGGGCTGCGACCTGGCCCTGGACAGCGCCGACCTGGTCCTCTCCGACCCCAACCCGGCCCCCGGCAGCAGCGTGGCCATCAGCGCCACCGTGCACAACCGCGGCGACCTGGCCGTCAGCGGCGGGCAGCTCGCCTTCTACGACGGCGATCCCGCCGCCGGCGGCACGCTCATCGGCAGCGTGCAGCCCCTGCCCGAGCCCTTCCGGGCGGCGACGACGGCGACGGTGAGCGTGGCCTGGGCGGTGCCGGCCGCAGTGGTTTCCCACACTCTCTACGCCGTGGCCGACCCGGCCGGCAGCCTGCCCGAGTTCGACGAGGGCAACAACCAGGCCGCGCAGGCCGCCGTCCTGCCCGACCTGGCCCTGATCTGGGCCCACAGCGGCTACCGCACCCGCACGATCACCCTGCAGGCGGCGGTGGAGAACGCCGGGGTGATCCCCTGGAGCGCGCCCTTCAGCCTGACCTTCCGCGCCGGCGATCCCTTGAGCGGCACGCTGCTGGGACGTATTGTCCTGACCGACAGCCTGGCGGCCGGCCAGCAGTTCAGCCTCAGCCTGGTCCTGGACGACCCGGCCGCATTGGCGGGAACCGACCTCTTTTGGGCCCTGGCCGGGGGCGGGCCGGCCCTGGAGTTCGCTTATGATAACAACGCCGCTTATGGCGTCCTGTGGGCGCGGCCGGACCTGGCCTTGGAGGCGATGGACATTGCCGGGGAGTGGCCGGTCTGGGTCACCGTGCACAACCGCGGCCCGCTGACGGTCACCAGGGCGCCGCTGGCCGTGTGGAGCGGCGGCTTCTCGGGCAGCCTGCTCTACAGCGGCAGCCTGGGCGCGCTGGGGCCGGGCCAGAGTGCCGCGGTCCGGATCTGCCCGCCCCTGGGCGAGTTGGAGCTGTGGGCCCAGGCCGACCCGAACAATCTCCTCGCCGAGGGCGACGAGGGCAACAACCTGGCCGTGCGCGCGCGCACCGTCCGGGCGCACCTCTATCTGCCGCTGGTGGGGAAATAGGTGTTGACAGGCCGCTGCAAGCCAGGTAAAGAGGAACTGTAAGATGGCCGCCGCAAGGGATACGATGTGCCCGATCCTCAAGATTACGGATGGCTTCAGGTGATCGCCCCCCGTGCTATGCCCTCCGAATGGCTCGCGCTGGATTTGGGGGCGGGCGAATTGACCGCGATGGCACTGGTGCTGGAGAACCCCAGCCGGATCGTTTTGCTGGACGATCTGTTGGAGCGGCGCACTGCGCAGGCGGCCGGGTTGACTGTATGGGGAACGCTCCGTGTCGTGCTCGAAGCCAAGTCCCACGGCTTGGTTGCACAAATCGCGCCACTGCTGGAAAGATTGAGCGCCGGTGGGATGTGGATTTCGGACGATATCCGCCGGCGGGTGCTGGCACTAGCCGAGGAGTAGTTTGTCGCCGGCCCATCTCGCCCTACAGCCGTAGGTTCAGCGCTACTTGGGTTTCGTCTCCTGCGGGTAACTACTTCGACAATGTCATATTAGGGGTAGGAGCCCAACCGCGTTGCGCAGTTGCCGGCCTGCCAGGCCTGATCCGGCCAATACGATTGGCCTCATGCCCGGCAGAAGCAGTATAATAGCACAAACTCGTTGACGCAAGGCGAATATGACATTGTCGAACTACTCAGCCCGGCCGCAAGATGGCATCTTTTAGTCCTGATTTTCGCCAGGGCATCGTTGCCGTTCTTTACATCTTGCTTTTCTTTGCGTCCTTTGCGTCTTGGCGGTGAGTAGTAACTCCTGCGGATGAAACAGCGCCGGAAAGAATAACTTGCCGGTTTTGCTGCTTGTTTACCGTCACCGGCTAAAGCCTCGACTCCGAAAGGACCCATAAAAGGTCTCCAATTCCCGGACCGGAGTTGAGGCTTTAGCCGGTCAAAACCGGCAAGTTATTCCTTGCCGCCTCCTGGGGTCTCTGAAATATTGCCGACGTATTTGCTCTTGCCCCAAAGGATGAGCCGCTCCAGGTAGCGCGATTGGAACTGCCGGCTGGCCAGGGCCTGCTTGAGGGGCGGCAGCCGCAGGATGACGCCCAGGATCGCTGCCAGGGCCCGGTAGTGGGCCAGGTTGTCGAGGATCAGTTCCTGCAGCAGCCCCCGTTCGATGGCCATGACGACCGCCCGGTGGGTCGAGTCCAGGGGCGTGATCACGCGCTGCTCGCGCGGTTCCAGCCGGATGGC
This sequence comes from Chloroflexia bacterium, assembly GCA_016928715.1. Taxonomy (GTDB): domain Bacteria; phylum Chloroflexota; class Chloroflexia; order DTKN01; family DTKN01; genus JAFGKG01. The sequence continues at coordinate 19,126 of JAFGKG010000089.1, read as the reverse complement.
CTGTTGGGGGCAGTTGCGCACACAGACCCCGCAGCCCAGGCAGATCCGCTCGTCGAGTTTGGCCAGGCGCTGCTTGGGCCGGTGGGGGTCGTTAGCCGAGACCAGGCCCATCGCCTCGACCGGGCAGACGTTGACGCATTGGCCGCAGCCATTGCAGAGATCCGGCTGGATGACCGGGATAAAGTTGCTGGTGTGGACGGGGCGCAGCAGGCCAAACTTGCGCGCGGCGATCATGGCCTCGCAGCAGCAGCCACAGCAGTTGCAGATAAAGGCCACCTCCTGGCGGACGTTCTCGCCGAACTGGACCAGGTTGTGCTCCTGGGCCTGCTGGAGCAGCTCCAGCCCCTCGGCCACGTCGACCTCGCGGGCAAAGCCGTTTCGTATGAGCGAATCGGCGACCCCGTTAAAGGTCATACAGATCTCCAGGGGCGCCTGGCAGGCCCGTCCCAGGTGCATCATCTTGTGGCGGCAGTAGCAGGTGCCGACGGCCCGGTGGCTGGCGCCGCGAATGACCTCGCTGGCCCGTTCATAGTCCAGGACGTAGAGGGACTGGTCCGGGGCCAGGGCCGATTCCTGCACAAAGACCCGCCCGAGCTGGGTCTCGCCGGGCCCGAACAGTTCGCGCATAAAGTCCTCTTCGACGTTGAGGTACTGGTGAAATAGCTCGGCCAGCACCTTTTGGTCCAGGTCGTTGCGCAGGCGCATCATAGAGAACTCGAAAAAGCCCGCCATCGGCGGCGGCAGGGTGTAGATGGTTTCGCCCTGGGCATTGGGGCTGTCCACCAGCAGGGCCCGCCCGGCCAGTTCGTCGAGCGTCCTTTGGGCCTCGGTCGGGCTGACCCGCCAGATGCGGGCCGCCTTTTGGGCCGTGAAGGGCTTGATGGGCAGTTGGGCCACCAGGCCGGCCTCGCGCTCGCTGAAGAGCATGCGCAGGATGGCATAGAGCGTTTCCGAGGGCGGCGCGCCCTGCGGAAAGCGGTTGAGCCGCTCGACGAGTTGGCCATAGCCGGACCGGGCTGTGTGGTGGGCCATGGGGTTCTCCTTTTTCCTCCTTCACGGTGCCCGCCTCGGCGGAGCCGAGGATGGGGCATGGCGGACTTTGTAAATAGTGCAGCATCTCCCGCTAGTGTTGGTCAGGAGACCAGCGTTGGACAACGTTCCAACGTTCTAACGTTCCAACGCCTCTAGAACGCCCACAGCAGGGCCATCAGCGCACAGACGGCGGTGATGAGCAGCGAGATGACAAAAGTGGTGCGGATGACCTGCGATTCCTGGCCGATGCAGTCGATGCAGGCGGCGGCGTTCTGCAGTTTGGCCGGCGAGATGACGCTGGCGAGCCCCCCGCCGATGCCGCTGGAGGCGGCGACGAGCAGGCCGGCCGCCCCGATGCGCTCGGCCGTGGCCAGGTGCAGCTCGGTCAGCATGGCGATGGCCGAGGTCTCGGAACCGCTGATGAACCCGCCGAACAGGCCCAAAAAGGGCGCGACCAGGGGGTAGAGCCGGCCAAAGGCCTCGGCGGAGGCGCCGGCGACGAGGTGGACCATGTTCTGCTGGGGGTCAAGCAGGTTCCAGTCCAGGCCCTTGCCGGAATGGTTGTAGATAAAGGCGATGGCAAAAAAGATGGCCGCGGCCAGGGCCGGCCGGGGTGCCCGCCGCGCCCACTTGCGCAGGGAGCTGCGCAGTTGCTCCCGGCTGGGCTTGAGCCAGGGAAGGGCCAGGACCGTGCTGACCAGGATCCAAAAGTAGGCCTGCCAGAGGATGCGCACCTTTTCCGGCGCGTCGGGAATGATCGCCCAGGGCATGGCCAGCTTTTGGAAAAAGAGCTCGAAAAATGGCAGGAAGGGCAGGTTGACCAGCAGGGAAAAGCCGGTCAGCAGGAGCCAGGGCGAGACGGCCGCGCCCAGGGACATGCGCTGTTCGGCGGCCCGGTCCCCCGCGTCCAGGGCGCTGCGCTCCAGGAGCGGCCGGCCGCCAATTTTGAGGTAGGCCAGCATGGCCAGGATCACGCCCAGGCCGGCGGCGATGCCGGTCAGCGTGACCAGGCCCAGGGCGTTCATGGCGATGGCAATGCCGCCGGCGCTCAGGCCGGCCACCAGCGCCGGCAGCCAGCCCCGCCGCAGCATTTCGCCCTTGCCGGCGATCCAGAGCATGCCCAGGGCGATGCAACTGCTGATCACGGGCATAAAGCGGGCGAAATAGCGGCCCACCTCTCCGACTGGCTCCCCGCTGAAATTGGCAAAGACGACCACCGGGATGCTGAGCATGGCATAGGTGCACAGGGCGTCGTAGCCGATGGCCGGCAGGGCGATGGCAGCAAAGGTGCTGTAGCCCAGGGCCAGCATGATCGGCGGCAGGATCGAGACGGGCACCGCCCCCAGCGCCGTCAGCAGGGTGCCAAAGCCGACGTTGATCAGCATGATCTGCACGGCGCGGTTGCCCGGGGACACCGACTTGATCAGGGCCACCACCCGGGCGATGGCCCCGGTCTCGATCATCAGCGTGACCTGCAGCAGCGAGGTGACGACCACCAGCGAGATGGGAAAGGAGGCCACCAGCCCGCCCAGGCTGGCCCGCAGCAGCACCTGCAGCGGGGTGCCAAAGTAGAGCCAGGCGATGGCGGCGGCAATGACCCATCCGACCAGGCCGGCCACGTCGGCGGCGGTGCGCCGCAGGGCCAGCAGCATAAAGATGACAATCACCGGGACCAGGGCCAGCAACAGCGCCAGCAGGTTCATGGTTCTTCCTCCAGGCTCGTACTGTAGAGCACGCTGCGGCCCTCTTTGCCCACGACCTGGACCAGGCCCATGTTGCGCAGGCAGTAGGCCATGCGCTGGGCCAGTCGTCGGGGCAGGCCCAAGCCGGCGGCTAGGTCGGCCGTGCTAAAGGGTTCGGGCAGGTCGGGGGGTAGCAGGTCCAGCAGGTCGGCCGGCCGCTCAAAGAGCTGCCGGCGCAGGACCTGCAGCAGGCGGTGCTCCTGGGTGACCCAGCCCCGGCGCCGCCAGGCCCGGCCGGGCTCGTGGCGGCGGAGTTCTTCCTCCTGGATGAGCAGGATCTCGAGCGAGAAGTTGGGCCAGGCCAGCAGGCGCGGCAGGTAGACCAGCTCTTGGAAGAGGTGGGCCAGTTCGCCCCGCTTGGGCGATTTGCGCCGGCCGATGGTTTTGCCCTCCGCGTCCACTTTGACGATCCACTTTTCCCGGGCGATCGGGTGGACCAGCCGCAGCCGGTGTTGGGCCGTGAGCTGCTTTAGTTTGCGCTTGAGCTTGCCCAGGTTGCCGGTCTGAATCTCGATCAGCAGGTCGCCTCGGACAATGTCGATGAGGTAGCCGTCGACGGCGACCTCTAGGCGGTCGCCCTCCTGGGCATACCACGCTTTGAGCGCCGCGTGCAGTGCCCCTTCGTTCAGGGTGCCGATGTGGGCGCTGCCGTTTGAAGCCTCTGTCACATTGTCCACCTGTTTGCGCTGCGTAACCAGTGGGCTAATATTACCTCGAAACAAGATTGCCAGCAGGAGCGCTCGCCGGATTGCCCCCGGCTGCCCGCCAGTGTATCACAACCATGGTCGAAAAGCAAGGTGGAAGTTGGAGGGTAGAAGTTGGAGGTCTCGAGCATAGTCGAGGGATTGGAGATTGGAGGGGGGTTGGAGACAGGCCGCTGCCCAGCGGTCGTAGTCTAGTACAGAAAGCATTTCACCTTCCCATGCCCACCACGACCTGGCCGTCTAACGGGCGGTGGGGGAGGGGGGCCAGCCGGTCCCTCTCCCCCTTTAATCACCAACCAGCACCCCTGCCGGCACTTGAATCATATAGACCTCCACCTCGCCTGTGCCAGAACGCCCCCAGTTCGTGGTAAAGAGCGCCCGCGAAAAGTCGCGGTTGACCGTCGCGCGGGGCTCGGCCCAGTAGTCCAGTTCCTCCTCGTCGTCCACCAGCGAGTGGGTATGGGCCAGGCGGATCACCCGCCCGCCGGCCTCGAGTTCGACGGCGAACACCTGGTCGTCCATCCAGGTATAGTCGCCAGGGTCGTCGTCGTGGGTGGAGACCAGTGCCCAGCCGGGCCGGGCAAAGGCGCAGCCGGAAAAGTGCAGGCCGATGCCTGTGTGGCTGAAATCGATGGGCCAGAGCGGGGTGACGCTACCGCTCTGCAGGTCCAATAGGGAGATATAGTCCGTGTCAATGTCCTGATAAATGACGACCTCGCGGCTCTGCGCGTCCAGGGCGGTGTCGTAATGGCCAACGATGCGCAGCAGGCCCCGGCCGCTGCGCAGGTCGCGGTCATAGACCATGAGCCCGCAGGGGTGGGCGTCGTCCCCCAAGTGTCCCTGCTCGCAGGCGCGGTCAAAGGAGGCCAGGAAGTAGCTGCCCAGCGGGCTCATGGCGACGTGATCGACGTCGTCCTCGATGCCGGGCAGACCGCGGACGTCGCGGAGGGCAACCTCGTCGCTTTGCAGATCGTAGACCAAAAAGGCCACGGGAGTCCAGTCCCCGTCCTCGGCCATCAGGGCCCAATAGCGGCCGTCGGCCGAGGGCCGGCCCTCGTAGCGCGTCCAGACCGCGGACAGTTCCTGCCCCGGCAGGTCCGGGGCAAAATCGTGCACCAGTGTCTGCTGGTCGGTGCGCACGTTGTAGGCCAGCAGGCGGGTCTCGTCGGTGACATAGAGCCGTTCGGGGTCCCGCGCGTCCCAGCGCGGCTCCTGCAAATAGTGGGGGACCTCCCGCAGGGGTCGGAGGGTGTCGGCGTCGTAGAGATACCAGCTGCCCTCGACGCCGTACAGCAGCAGCAGGCTCTCGTCGGCGTTGAAGGACTGCACCCGGGCGTACTCGTTGGCCAGGCCGGGCGAATCGTCCTCCGGGCCGAGATCCTGCTGCCGGTCGCTGACGCGCACCATGCAGGAGCCAAAGACGGGGTCGCGGAAGGGCCTGCGGGCCGGCGGTTCGTCCAGGGCCGGGGTGTGGTAGACTTGCAGGTCCTCGACCGGGGGCGGTTGGGGGTCCCCGCAGAGCGCTGCCCCGGTCGGGGCCGGCGCGGCGGTGGGCAGTGTGCCGCCGGTCGGCGGCCGGGAATTGCTGGCCGGCGGCGGGGTGTTGGCGGGGACGGCCTGGCCATTGCAGGCCGCCGCCGGGCCGGCGAGGATGGCGATGAGCATGAACAGGCGGGCCAATCGGGTCGAGTATTTCATGGTTTCTCTCCAGGGCTTTCTATACTTGGTGCTCTGGCTTTTTTGCCAACACCAGGGTGTGTCCGCCGTCCCCCTCTGGAATAAAGCGCGTCCATAGAATGACAAAGCCGGCCTCGCCCAGCCAGCGTTCGTAGGTAGCCTGGTCGGCGTGGCTCCAGTACATCATTCCGCCGGGCACGCCCAGCCAGTCCTGCTCCGTGCCGCTCCAGGCCTCGTGTCCCACGGTGGCCAGCAGGCAGCCGCCGGGCCGCAGCCAATGGTACATCCGCCGAAACAGCCCGGGTTGTTCTTCCAGCGGAAGGTGGATGATGGTGTAAAAGGAGAGGATCGCGTCCAGGCTGCCCGTGTCACAGTCCAGTTCGGCCATGTCGGTGCAGAGAAACGTGCCCTCCGGTACCAGTTGCCGGGCCCGCTCTACCTGGACCGGGGAGAGATCCACCCCGGTGTAGGCATAGCGGGAGGCCAGCCGACGGGCTACGGGGATGCCGTTGCCGCAGCCCAGTTCCAGGATGGCCGCCCCTGGCTGCAGGCAGGGCAGTAGTTCGTCCAGCCAGGCGTGATAGGCGGCGCAGTTCTCGCTCTCCTCGTCCCCGCGGTAGGCGCGGGAGATCCGATCGTAGCCGCGCCGGACGATCTCTTTTTCCCGCATCTGCTTTCTCCCGGTGGGCGTTCGGCCGATTATTTTGCGTACAGCATGTATTCTTCATACGGGGCCACAAAACGAAAGCCCAGCTTTTCGTAGCAGGCAATGGCGGCGGCGTTTTCCGCGTGCACATTGAGCCCGATGTGCTTCACCGTGCGCAGGAGGGATTGGCACAGTGCGGCCGTGACCGCCGTTCCCAAACCCTGGCCCCGGTACCGGGGGTGGGTGGTGATATTGCCCAGGGCGGCCACGCGGTAGGTTGGGGAGTAGACGTGGATGCCGGCGGCGCTGCACAGCCTGCCCCGCCGGCGCAGGCCAAAGTACTGGCCGCTCTCCAGCATGCGCGGGTCAAAGGCATTGTCGGGATAGCTTTCCCGGTACAGGGCCAGCAGTTCGTCCCGGTCGGCCGGCCCAAGCGGGACCACGATCGAGGTGTCAAAGGCCCGCAGGCGGGCCGGCTCGCTCAGGGCCATTTTGTGATAGCGTCCGTGGGGCTCCAGCTCATAGTCTATAGCCAGGGTCTGGGCCAGGCCGGGGCTCAGGTGGGCGTAAAAGCGGCGCGGCAGCAGCGGCAGCAGGGCGCGCAGCAGGGCCTCGAGTTCTGCCAGGGGCGGATCGTCGAGTGCCAGTAGGACCGGCAGGGCGGGACTGTTATAGACCAGGACGAGGGCGCGGATATCCCGTCCCTGGCGGGCGTACCAGGTGGTGTAGGGCCAGAAAAAATCGTCCAGGTCGCCGAGGGCATAGACATGCAGGCGGGGATTCCGCCGCAAAAAGGCCTCGATTTCCCCCTTATCATGCAGGCAGACGAGTTGCGGGCGCATGGCCGGCTCCTATTCCTGGCCGCCGGCTGGCAGCAGGGGGTAATAGAGCACAAAGGCCGGCCGGGTGACGCGGATTGTATGGCTGATCTGCATGGCCAGGCCCAGGCCGGTGCTGGCGCGCAGGACGTTGGTCAACAGTCCGTCGTAGCCGGTGTCGACGCGTACGCCGACCGTCCGGCTCCAGCAGGCGCCTGGGGCGAGTTGGGCCGTCCAAGTGAGCGTGCCGACCGGGGTGACATAAAGGGGTAGGTGGTCGACGATTGTGGACGTGAGGGGGAGCAGGCCGCTGTTGCTGAGCCGGAGGGTATAGGTCAGCGGTTGGCCGGCGACCGCCGGTTGGGGCCAGGCGCTTTTGTGCAGCTCCAGCGCGGCGGGGAACTCGTCGGCGCCCAGGTCCGGGCCGGCGCCGATCGGGCGGGGCTGGCCGTCGAGATCCTCGTCCACGCCGAGGGGGAGGCCGGCGTCGATAGCCCGGCTGCCGGCGGCCAGGTGATAGTCCCCGGCCTCCGGGTCGACAAAGGCCGGCCGGCCGCGCAGGTTGACCGTGCCGCTCAGGACGGTGCCCTCACCGCGCCAATCCTGCTGGTTGCCCCAGAGGGTGGCCTGCAGCGAGACCGTGCAGTGGGCGGTCAGGGAGATGCCCAGGGCGTGGCTGACCAGGATCGTATTGCTCAGGCTGACCTGGCTGGGTCCGCCCCCCCGGTGGCTGACACAGAGCGCGCTGCTGTTCCCAGGCTGGTTGCCGGCCAGCGTTGTATGCAGCAGTTTTGGGGAACTGCTCTGCACGAAAATGCCGGCGCCCTCCTGGCAGGCCCGGTTGTCCACGACCAGGTTGTTGATCAGGGTGGCCTCGCCGCCCGAGAGGTACATCCCCCCGCCCCGGAGGGCGTTGTTATGGGCAAAGATGTTGTTGTTCAGGATGCCGCCGCCGTACAAGCCGCCGCCGTGCTGTGCGGCCTGGTTCGCGCGAACCTGGTTGTGCTCCAGGTCGGCCCAACCGTAGACGCCGGCCCCATTGGCGGCCGTATTGGACAGGATCTGGTTGTCGGACAGGGTGGCGTGGTTCGTGCCCAGGTAGATGCCGCCGCCTCGGTCCTGGGCCTGGTTCTCTGTGATGACATTGTCTCCCAGCAGAGTATGCTCGCTGCTCCAGTGCAAATAGACGCCGCCGCCGTCGCGGCCGGCCGTATTGCCCTGGAGGATATTCCCCTGCAGGGCGGGAGTGCCGCCGTCCCCGGTCAAAAAGGCCCCACCCCCATCCCGGTTGGCCCGGTTGAAGGCGATATAGTTGTTTTGGGCCTGGACTTGGCCTCCGCTGGCTCCGTTCCGGACGGCCTCGCCAAAGCAGAGCCCGCCACCGTTCAAGCCGGCCTGGTTGTGGGTGATGGTATTGGCGTCGAGTTCGGCATTCCCGCCATAGATCTCGATGATCAGCCCGCCGCATTCGTAGACGGCCTGGTTGTGTTGGATGCGGTTGGATTCCAGGCGGGCAAACTGGCCGGCGATGTACATCCCCCCACCGGTGCCGGCGCTATTCGATATGGCCTGGTTGCCCTCCAGGTGGATGATGCCGCCATATTGGTACACTCCGCCGCCCAGGTAGCTGGCTTGATTGGACTGCAGCAGGTTGCTGCTCATCGTGATGGCGCCGCCAGAGAGGTAGAGCCCCCCACCGTAGCGGGCCTGCTGCTGGCGGATTTGGTTGTCCTGCAGCCAGGCTTGGCTGTCGACCAGGTAGAGCCCCCCGCCGTTGTGTTGGGCCTGGTTGTCCTGGATGACGTTGTCGACCATGTCCAGGTGTCCGTTGTGCATGTACAGCCCGCCCCCATAGTCCGCGCTGTTCGAGATGAGGTAGCAATGGCTGATGGCGGTGGTCGCGCTGACGATGTGTACCCCCCCGCCGGGGGATGCAGGGGAAGCTCCCGGCCGGCCTGCTTGGCCGCCCTGCAGGTGCAGTCCATAGACCGAGGCCTGGATCTCGCCCGATATATAGAGCACCCGGCCCCGCCCATTGGCGTCGAGGATCGTAGGGTGAGCCGCGGGGTCGGGCGGCTCGCTGAAGGGGGGGACGTAGCCGCCGCGCAGGGAGAGGCTCCGGCTGATATAGACGACCTGGGAGTGACCGGCATAGCTGTGGACATCGCTATAGACGCCGCCGGCCACCTTGATGATATCCCCTGGAGCGGCCGCGTTCACGGCTTGTTGGATCAGGCGATAGTCGCAGGTGGGTGGGCCGGCCGGGCAGACTGTATATTCGGCCCTGGGACTGCGGGGCGGTACGGTGTCTGCTTGCAGCAGGGCCGCTAGCTGGGCTGGATCGGGCGGGGAAACGATGTTGGGTACGGAGGTCATTCCCGTGAGGCTGCCACCCAGGGCAAAGCCCAGGGTCATCAGGGTGAGAAAGCAGGTCCAGAGGCGACACCAGTTTGAGGCGGTCATGGGGGTTCCTCCCGCCGCGGGCCGGCAGGGTCTATTTTTTGGAAGCAGTCTGCTATGGACGCGGGGCCGTCACCAATAACGTAAATGGCCCTGTTGGGGCGAGGCATGCCTCGCCCCAACAGGAACGATCTATTTACGGAACAGTCAACATGCCCAACCCCGACTGAGACGGTCTATTATGGTGAAACGTTGCACATCACCAGCGGCAAAAAGATGTTGTACTGGGGCGCGCTGGCCGAGCCCAGCGTGATCTCGTCCACAATGACGCCGGCCGGGCGGTCCCGATCCACCTGGGTCCAGTGCAGCCGGACGGTGATGGTCGGGCTGTCCCATTCGTTCAAGGTCCACCAGCCGTGCTGCCAACCACTCCCGCCGAGCGACAGTGCGTGGCTCTCGCTGTAGTCGCTGCCGATAAAGGATATGGTGAGCGAATCGTTGGCTGGCTCGGCATACTCGACCTGGTAGACCAGCGAGACGACGGGCGAGTTTAGATCGGGATCCAGGGAAACTTGTTGTCCAAGGATGCTGTCCCAAGAGCTGCGAGGCGTGCCCAAGAGGGCATAGTTGTCCAGTTCGTCGGTGCTGATCGAGAGGGTATTGTTGCGGAAATTCTGGGCTCCGCCGAGTTGTTGCCAGTTAGCGCTGTCCAGATCGTATCTCCAGGCCTGTAACGAGTCCTCGCCATCTACTTGAGCATCATACCAGAGAATGTCCCGGTAACTGATGGTCAGGGTGACGGGGAGAAGGATATCGTCGAGGGGCGTGCCGTCGGTCAGGGAGGCGTACCAGGTAAAGTTCACCCCGATTTGCTGGGTGCCGGCGGGGAATCCGCTCATAGAGGGTAGGCCGGCCAGGGCAAAGATCACCTCATTCTCCACCGCTCCCGGCGGGATCTCGGCGACGACCAGCGGGGAGGTCAAGGTGCCGCCGGCCTGGGTAAAGTGGCCGCTGCTGTAAAAGGACTGGGTGGGGGTGACCAGTGGCTGGCCGACCGGGCAGCCCATTTGCACGGCCTGGTCTCCGGTGTGAGCGCTCGTGGTGATCAGGGGAACAGCGTGGCCGTCCCGATTCCAGGGGAACAGACTGAGGCCCTCGAAATGGCTGTTGCCAAGCTGGTTGTTCGGCGGGGGCAGATAGAAGCCGACCTGGGGGGTATTCTCTCTTAGGGGGATTCCTTTCATAGGGGGCAGGATGCCGAAATCCTTGTGCGAGGCGGTGATGTGGGCGGTGCCGGTCAGGTTGTAATAGAGGCTAAAGCTTCCATCTGCATTCGAGAGATCCGTAGCCAGGAACGGTGGGGAGCCCTCCAGTCGGGTGCCTTCCACCGATTGGTGGTCATTGCCGCGTACAAAGCCATATAATCCATAGAGTGGCGTGTGGCTAACGCAGTCGCCGTCGCCGCCGGGATAGTCCTCCAGGTTGCCGGACTTGTCGCGGGCCCGGATTTGGAAGTAATAGCTATGGCCCAACTGGCCCTGATAGACGGCCGAGGTGGCGGTTGTATCGAGGAGCCAATCGCTCCAGGTGCCAGTGCTGCCATCCCGGACTTGGATATCGTAGCTGCCAATCCCCACATAGTCATCCGTGCCGCTCCAAGACACGGTAAAGCTCGGCTCAGTGGGGTAAGCGATCGAGGTGGCGACCGAGGTGGGGGGGACAATGTCCACCATGCTATAGCTGTCGCCGTCCCCGCCGGGGTAGGTTTCTAGGTTGCCCACGTTATCGCGGGCTCGGCACTGGAAGTAGTAGGTATGGCCGTGGGTGCCGGTAAAGGTAGCCGAGGTCTGGGGTGTGTTCTGTATCCAATCGGTCCAAGTGGCTCCTGCGCTGTCATCCTTATACTGGATGTCATAAGTAGCGATGCCCGATCCGGCGTCGCTGCCGCCCCAAGAGACCGTGAAGGCGAGACTATCCTCATAAATGTTGGAGGAGGTGGCTGTGTTGGGGGGTGCGTCATCCACGACGGTCTCTGTGTCGCCGTTGCCCCCGGGATAGGGTTCCAGGTTGTAGGCATTATCGCGCGCGCGGCAGCGGAAATAGTAGGTGCGTCCGTCCAAACCGTTAAAGGTGGCCGAGGTTTCGGTGGTGTCCAAGTGCCAATCGGTCCAGGGGCCGTCGACGCCGTCGCGGTATTGGACGTCATAGCTGAGCAGGCCGGCCGGGCCGTTGTCCACTCCGGACCACTGCACCTCGAAACTGGGCAGGGAGTAGGCCGGCAGCTTGTCATTCCCGGAGGCGGGGACCTGGTCGTCGGTGGACTGCCAGTTGGGGATCCAGTCCTCATTCGATCCGACCAGCAGGTAGGTCTGCTGATTGCTCAGGTCCAGGCCATAGATATTGGCCGTGATCCAGTTTTGCTTGTTATACTCTTCCCAAAATACCTCGCTGTAGGCCAGTTCAAGTCCATCCGGCGACCAGGTGGGGCCCAGGCGATCGTAGGAGGCGGGGGATGCGCCCAAGGGGTGGCTCAGTCCGCTGCCGTCGGTCTGGATGACGGCGATGTCCAGCCAGTTGTCGGAGTTAAAGTCATCGCTAAAGGCGATACGGCTGCCATCGGGCGACCATTCGGGATAGGATGCGTTGTTCAAGGCGCTGCTGAGTGGATGCTGATTCGAGCCGTCCGCGTTCATCAGCCAGAGTTGTTGGCTGCCGCTGCGCCGGGAGGCAAATACGATCTGGCTGCTATCGGGGGCCCAGGCCGGATGTCCATCCCAGGCGCTGTCAGTGGTGAGCTGGGTGAGCCCCGATCCGTCCGCATTGATTACGTAAATGTCACTGTCATTGGGGTTGCTGGGGGACTGGCTTTGGAAGACAATTTTGGTCTTGTCGCGCGACCAGTTCGGCAGCCCCTCCTCGGTGGCGGTGTCGGTGAGTTGGACCACTGCGCCCCCTGCAGCGTCCATTTTGTAGAGTTCGTAGCGGCCCGAGCGGCGTGAACTAAAGACGATGGCCGTACTCCCATGGGTCAGGGCCGGATCTTGGTCGGGCGAGATATTTTCGGTCAGCCGGGTGGGCCCGCTTCCATCTCCGGCGGCGCTATAGATCTCCCAGTTGCCGTTTCTTTTAGAGGCAAAGGTGAGTTTCGACCAGCTCTCCATCTGGGACGGCGCCTGCGGGGGACTTGGTGCGGCCGCACTGGGGCAGAGCGCTGCCAATAGAGTCAACAGCAGGGCCAGAGTTGACAGATAGAGGGTGTAATGGTATTTCTGATGGGCCATGGCTTCCTCCTATTTTCTATGATCTGAACGATTACAGTATACTTGAATTGGCCCGGATGTGCAACTATAGGGGATCGTCAGGCGCCGGACTTGTGTTGGACGGCGCTGGCCGACCGTGATATAATCACCTGGTGAGACAATGAAATGAGCCGAGTCCTGTACGAGGTTGGACATGTCCGAGCAGGGTTTGCCCGCCGCCTATATACCCATTGACCGTCGTTTGGCCCTGCTGCACGGGGAGTCTCTGCCCGAATTCTGTGAGGGTGCTGTGCTGCTGGCCGACATTCGCGGCTTTACCTCTTTGGGTGAAAAACTGGCCCAGCAGTTGGGCTTGGCGCAGGGGGCCGAGGAGCTGAATCGGCAGGTCAATGTCTGTTTTGCCGATCTGATTGCGGCTGTGCATAGTTTCCGCGGTGCCGTCGTCAACTTTTCGGGGGACGCCCTGCTGGCTGTCTTTTCCGGGGCGCCGGATCCGGTGGCCCGGGGATTCGCCGCAGCCCAGGCGATCCAGGCGGCTATGCACCGGCATGCTTCTCTTTCCCTCCGGATTGGATTGGGCCAGGGAACCATCCGGCGGCACTTGCTGGGGGGTCCGGCTCACGGTCTGCACGACCTGCTCGGTGGGCCGGCCCTGGCCCTGGCCGTCGCCGCTCTAGGGCGGTCCGCTGCCGGGGGCTGTGCCGGACTGGAGCAAGCCGGGCCGAGCCAACCCTGCGCCTGGCCGGCTGCTGACTGGGAGGATCTGCCGGAGGGGATCGTGCGAGCCTGGGTTCCCCCGGAGGTCTATGATCGATTGACCGGTGGCGCGGCCGCCTTTGTCGCCGAATTGCGCCAGGTGGTGCCCTTGTTCCTGCAGGTGGATTGTGACCCGGAGGATTTGGCGGATTACGTAGTCCAAGTCCAATCCGTCCTGGCCTCTTTCCAGACCCGTTTGAGTAGCATCGAGATTCTGGACAAGGGCACCGTTCTGGTGGCCTTTTGGGGTGCTCCGGTCGCCCGAGCTGACGACCCCCTCCAAGCAGTCGCCGCGGCGTTGGCCCTGACTGAGGCCGGCCGGCGTTGGGGACGACTGCGAGGTCTGCGCATTGGCCTGAGTATGGGACCGCTCTACGCCGGCCTGGTCGGCAGCCCCGCCCGCCTGAGTTATACGGTTTATGGGGGCGAGATGAACCTGGCCGCCCGGCTTATGGAGACGGCTGGACTCTGGGAGGTGCTGGTCAGCGAACGGCTACAGCAGGCCACCTGCGCCCGTTATCGCTTTGCCTCCCGGAGGCCCATTTCACTCAAGGGACGTTACCAGCAGGTTCAAGTTGCCCATCTCGAGGCGGCCAGGGCGCCGGTTGGCCGACCGGATCGGGGGCCGTTGGTGGGCCGCCGCCGCGAGCTGACCCAGTTGCAGGCGGTCGAGCAACAGGTGCGAAGCGGGCGCGGCCAAGTCTTTGTCCTCCAAGGAGAGGCCGGCATCGGCAAGAGCCATCTGGCCGGCGCTTTTCTGCGCCGCTGGCACGAGTCCGGAAACCCCGCCTTTATGGGTCAGGCCCAGGCCACGATTCAGCAGCAGCCTTACCTGGCCTGGGGCGAGCTATTGCGCCATCTCTTTGATCTGCGCGGGGAGGAGCAGGATGTCATCCGCCTGCAAGAGGCCGTAGCCCAGGCCGATCCGCTGCTGCTTCCACGTCTGCCCCTATTGGGGGACGTCCTGGGTGTGGCCATCCCCGAGACAGACCTGACCCGTTCGCTGGACGCGCGCCTGCGTCAAGCCAGCACCCAGTCGCTCATTTTGCAGATACTGCAGGCCCATCCAGGACCGCTGCTGCTCCTCTTGGAGGATATCCACTGGATGGACGGTCCTTCTTGGAGTTTGACCCTGGCCGTGGCCCGGGGGCTGGCGAATCACGCTCTGCTGCTCCTGCTGACGGCCCGGCCGATGGAGCCGCGCCCGACGAGTTGGGAGTTGCTGGGCCAATTGCCCTGCTATCAGGAGAGTGCGCTGACGGCCTTTTCCTCAGCCGAGGCGCTGGAGCTGGCTCGGGTCCGCCTGGGCCTGCGCGACATACCGGATGCTTTGGCCGATTTTCTTCAGGCCCATGGGCAGGGAAACCCCTTCTTTATTGAGGAGATTCTGCACACGCTCTACGAGGAGGGCTTTTGGGGACGACAGGGAGCGCAGTTAGTCATCCGCCGCCCGCTGGACGAGGCCCAACTCCCCGCCAATGTCCATGGTGTGGTCCTGGCCCGCATTGACCGGCTGGCCGAACCCAACCGGCTGACGCTCAAGGTGGCCTCGGTCATTGGGCGGGTCTTTGCCTATCCGGTCCTCAGTTCGGTGCATCCCCTGCATGAGCAGGAGGGCGCTGCCCTGCGAGAGCACCTGGAAAGCTTGCAGTCCTTTGACATTGTCCGTTTCGAATCGCCGACCCCGGAGGAGGCCTATATCTTTAAGCATGCGGTCACCCACGAGGTTGCTTACGGCACACTGTTGTACGCCCAGCGCCGGGAATTGCACGCCAGCATTGCCCGTTATTATGAGCGGCGTTACGGCAGCCACCTGGAACCCTACTATGCCCTGCTGGCCTATCACTGCGGCCGCAGTGGGGATGAGGAGCGTCACTTGTTTTACTGCCGCCGCGCGGGTGAAGAGGCCGGCCGGCGCTTTGCTCATGCCGAGGCGATCTCTTTTTATACGGAGGCGCTGGGCCTTCTCGATCGGCGTGGGGAGCGCCTGCGGGGGGAGGCCCTGCGGGAGAACGATCGTCAGCGTTGGGATTTGCTGGCTAAGCGTGAGGGCATCTATGACCTGATCGGCCAGCACCAGGAGCAGCGGGCGGACATTGCGGAGTTGCTCCGACTGGCCCGGGATCTGGATGAGCCCGATCGTTATCTCCGGGGGCTGCTCCGCCTGGCCGCTTTTCAGACCATGACCA
Source organism: Chloroflexia bacterium (assembly GCA_016928715.1). Taxonomy (GTDB): domain Bacteria; phylum Chloroflexota; class Chloroflexia; order DTKN01; family DTKN01; genus JAFGKG01. The sequence continues at coordinate 3,902 of JAFGKG010000089.1, read as the reverse complement.
ACGATTATGAGGGGGCCGGAGAGACGCTGGCACAGGCGCTGCGCCAGGCGCAGGACTTGACCGACCGACAATCAGAAGCGCGCTGCTGGCATATTCTGGGGCGGGTGGCCTATTACCGGGGCCATTGCCAGGAGGCCCTGCAGCATTACGAGAGAGCTTTGGAGCTGGCCCATTCTGTCGGGGATGAGAGCGAGTCGGCCAGCATCCTGAACTCGTTGGGCCTGGCCCATTATATGCTGGGCGCCTATCGCCAATCCTTGACCTGCTTTGAGGAATGCCTGGCCTTGTGTCGGCGGCTGGCCGATTACGTTGGTCAGGTCCAGTCCCTCAGCAATGACTCGCTGATTTATTGGGATTGTGGCCAATATGAGCGTGCCCTGGAGGGGCTGTCGCAGGCGCTGCAGCTTTCGCGGCAGATTGGCAACCGGCGCAACGAGGCCTTTACCCTGCACAACATGGGCGATCTCTACCGCTATATGGGGCAATATGAGGAGTCCATCGCCTACTTGGAAAAAACCCTGGAACTGGCCGACGAGCTTGCCGCGCCGGCCCTCAAGGGGGAGACCCTGAATAACCTTGGGCGAGCCTACCTGGAGCAGGGGCAACTGGCCCTGGCCCGAACCCGACTAGAGCAGGCCCTGGAGATGCGCGAGACCTTGGGTGAGCCGGCCGGAATGGTCATGGATCTTTCCTTTTTGGGTCGCGTCCTGCTTGGCTTGGGCCAGGAGAGCGCGGCGCTGAACTATTCTCGGCGGGCGCTCGATCTTTTGGGCACGGGGAATGTCTTTGTCGACTGGGAGCACCAGACTCACTATAACCACTATCTGATCTGTCGGGCGGCTGGCCGGCTGGAGGAAGCTGCCATAGCACTTGAGCGGGCCTACCAGACCATGTGCGATCTGGCGGAAGGGATGAGTGCGGAGGGCCGGCGTTCCTTTCTGGAGGACGTGCGGGTCAATCGGGATATCGCCCAGAAATTTCGACTACAAAGGACACAAGGGTAACAAAGGGGAGCCCGCTGTGAACGATTCCCTCTGGAGCTGCCAACGGACCGCTCTTGGGCCTAGCCTAGAGCGCTCAGTGCCCGTGTGGCGGCCTGGCGCACAGGCTGGCTGGTGTCGTAGCTTGCTGCTTTCAGGGGCTCGGCGGCGCGGGTATCGCCAATCTGGCCTAGGGCCTGGGCCGCGGCCCGGCGGACCCCTTGGTTCGGATCGCGTAGCGCAGAGGTGAGGGATTCTAGGGCGCTGTTGCTGCCAATCCGTCCCAATACATTGGCTGCGATTTGCCGTACTTGGGCGCTGTTATCGCTGAGGGCGCCGATGAGAGCCATGATGCTGTCCGGGCCAATACGTTCCAGCATCCGCGCGGCTGCCCAGCGCAGCTCTATTTGCGGATTTTTGAGCGCGGCGCCGAGTGCTTCTACGGCGGCCTGGCCCATCTTTTCCAGGGACTCGGTGGCGGCCTCACGTACTGGCGAGTCCGGATCGCGCAGAGCTCGAATGAGGGGCTCGGTAGCTCTTTTGTCGCCGATTCGGCCGAGGATGCGGGCTGCGGTGCAGCGGGCGCCGCAGGAGAAGAAGCGTCCGCGCAGGGCATGGATGAGGGTGGGTACTGCCGCCGGCCCAATTTCCTGGAGAGCTTGCGCTGAAACCAGGCGTAGCGGTCCGTCCAGGTTGGCGACGAGCGGTTCCACTGCCTTGGGGTCCCCAATTTTTCCCAGCGTGCGGATGGCGTTAAAACTGCTGTCCCGTTCCATGTAGCGCAGGGCGTGCAGCAAGTGGTCGACGGCCGGAGGGCCAATTTCGGCCAGTGCTTCCATGGCGGCCCATTGTACTTGTGGATCATGGTCGCTGAGGGAGTGGATCAGTGGGCGGATGGCCTGCTCGGCGCCAATTTTGCCCAGGGTTTGGGCGGCGTTCCTGCGTACGTTTCTGCTGTCGTGTTTGAGTGCGGCAGTTAGTGGCTCTACTGCCGGCTGGCCGATTTCCAGGCAGCGTTCCCAGTCTCGTTTGGCTACCCAGTAGATGGCCCCGGTCTCGACGTTGGCCGGCTTCCAGGACAGTTTCTCCAAGGCCTGGGCCGCGGCCTGGCGGACTTGGGCTGCGCGATCGTGCAGGACACCAAGCAGTGCTTCGACGCTGTCGGGAGCACCGATTTCTCCTAGGGCTTGGGCTGCGGCTTGGCGTACCTCGGCTTCGTTGGCCTCCAATGCCTCGATGAGTGCTTCGTTGGCCTGCGTGCTGTCCAGTGTGCCCAGTGCCCGGGCTGCAGCTTGGCGTACCGATTTGGATTTGTCCGAGAGGGTGTTGATCAGCGCTTTCAGGCAAGACTTGTCGCCGATCTCGCCCAGGGCTTGGGCCGCGGCACGCCTTACTTGTTCGTGCTTGCTGCCCAGGCTGGCGGTTAGGGACTCCACGGCCTGGACGGCCCCAATTTGGCCCAGGGCTTTGGCCGCGGCTCGCCCCACCGGGCCTTTCTTATCCTCCAGCGCCTGGCAAAGCGCCTCGGTCGCCTGGGGATCCCCGATTTGCCCCAATGCTTTCGCCGCTGCCAGGCGTACGTCCTGGCTTTTGTCCTCCAGGGCGGTGACGAGCGTGGGGATGGCCTGCGGATTCCCGATTTGCCCCAGACAGCGGACGGCGGAACGACGAATATCCTTGTTCCGGTCCTCCAGGGCCAGGTAGAGGGGATCGAGGGCCAGCTCTCCCATGTCGAGGCATTGTTCCCATTGCCGTTTGGCACACCAATAGGCCGCCCCAACGCGGTCCGGCTCGGGTTTCCAGGACATGCTCTCCAGTGCGCAGGCGGCGGCCCAGCGGACCTCTTTGTTATTGTCCCACAGCGCCTGCCGCAGTGCGGGGATGGCCTCGGGATCGCCGATTTTTTCCAGGGCTTGTGCGGCCGCCCGGCGGACGCGTTGGCCTGTATGTTCCAATGTGGTGCAGAGTGCTTCCACGGATCGGGGGTCGCCGATCGCCGCCAGGGCTTGTGTTGCGGCATGGCATACCCACTTGTCCCGATCCTGTAACCTCTCGCAAAGGGCGTTTACCGCTTGCGCGTTGCCAACCCGCTCGAGTGCGCGGGCTGCGGCCCGGCGTACTGGGGCCTGCTTGTCATCGAGGAGGCCGAGGAGTGGCTCAACGGCCCGTTCATCGCCCAGATCTTGTAGGGCCCGGGCTGCGGCCTCGCGGACCTTGGCGTTGGGGTCGTCCAGAGCTTTGAGCAGCGCCTCTATAGCCTGCTCGTCGCCGAGGTCGCGCAGCGCCCGTGCAGCGCCAGCGCGAACGCGCCCGTCCTTGTGGTGGGCGAGTGCCTGTATCAATCCCGGTACGCTTCCCCTATTGCGTAAGCGCTCGACAGTAAATGGGCTAAAAGTTTTCATGGCTGCCCCTGCCTTGCTCGCTCAATATGTGCTTGTGCAGCATATAATTGGAGTCTATTCTTTCCGGTCATCTTCTCCCTTTGACTTGCCCAATCCCGGCATAGCCTGTTGGACGCGTTTTCGATCGCTGGAGGATAGGGGGAGCATGGTGCGGAACTCGCGCCTGACGCGAGGGGCCTTTTTTCGGCGCAGGTGGCTGCGCCGCCCTTTCATGCGCAAAACCTTGCCTCTTGCTGTAACCTTGAAGCGTTTCTTGGCCCCACGGTGCGTCTTGAGCTTGTATTTCTTTTTCTTCTTACCCATAAGCTGTTACTCCTCGGAAACCTGTTCCTCTGCGGCTAACAAGACGAGCTCTTTGGGTTGAGATTCGGTTTCGCTGCTAGAGGCGGCGGCCTCGGGGTTCTCCTCCTCTGCCGCGGCCGGCGTCTCGATCGCGGCCTCGGGGTCCTCGGGTTGTTCCGCGGCCGGCGTCTCGATGGCGGCCTCGGGGTCCTCGGGTTGTTCCGCGGCCGGCGTCTCG
>JAFGKG010000088.1 GCA_016928715.1 Chloroflexia bacterium | reverse complement strand
CGGATGGCCTTGCGGCCGTCCACCTCGACCGGGCAGACCTCAATGCATTGATCGCATTCGGTGCAGGCAAAGTTATTGACCACCTTGTCCCGCTTTTTGAACTTGACGTGGAAATTCCCCGCCTGACCCGAGACCTCCAACAGTTCGGCATTGTAGCAGTCCTGCATGGCGCCGATGGATTTGAACAGGCGTTGGGGCATGTGACCGCAGATCCAGCAAAAGTCGAGCGGCAGTTGGGCCAGGGCCTGGTATTTCTCCTCGTCTACGTAGGAGCCCCGGTTGAGCAGGATGAACTTGTGCCCGCTCTTGCCCAGGGCATACCCCGCCCGATAGCCACCCAGGTTGGTCCCATAGATCAACACCGTACTTTGGTTCATTAGTTTGTACCCTCCACTGTCTGGCCTTTGGCCGCCAGGCCCGAGACCCAAGTGTGTTTGCGCGTTAGAACGTTACCGCTTGAATACGTCCAACTAGCGCGAGATTCTCTGGAATTTGTCCTGCGACGTCGCTGCGAACTTGCAGATCGGATGAGGAATCGACCGGCACAGCGGCTCCCTGTTTCAAGTCTGGAATGGACCCAGCCGACCCATCCGTTGTATAGGATAACCCGGGAACGGTCGCTGGCATACCCAAAACTCGCGCTGTGCCGGGGAAGGACAAGCCATCCTCTGCAGGCCCTTCCGACGGTCAGCAGCCGGTCAGGGGGTTAAATAGGCATCAAGGGTAGGGCGGATCCTCAACGTCCGCCTGGAGGCGTGGAGGGGAACGTACTCCAGATAACATTCTGCACATAATGGGACAACCTCCGCAGGGGAGGCAGTGGGGCAGAAAACCAGGATCCCGGTACCCTTGACGCTTTTGCACAACGTTGGGCAAAATGTGGGCTTCCAACATGGTATACCCTACCTCGGGTTTCCGGAAGAGCTGCTCTATGCTTGCCCTAGATAGTATCATAATGTAGGGGTTTTGTCAATATAGTGCAAATTTCAATAGGCGGCCGGGCTTGACGGAACGGGCGGGCTGTACTATGATAGGATTGTGGAAATGGCAGCGGTGAGGATGAGCCAATGTCCGAGGCACCGGTCAGCAAGCTGGCTCTTTGGCAGCGCCTGTGGGGGTTCTGGATCTCCCGCCGGGTGGCCGTGGTCCTGCTGTCCGCCGTGCTGGTGGCCTTGCTGCTGAACTTGGGCCGGCCGCGTGAGGCCGCCGGCGATGTTCCCGCCCTGCTGCGGGGACCCCTCTTTGCGGTGCTGCTGGGCGCGCTCCTGCTGAACACGCTCTGCTGCACCCTGGCTCGCCTGGGGCGGCTCTGGCCTGCGCTGACCCGCCGGCCGAGTGTGCGCCTGGCCGACGAGGCCTACCCGGAGGCACCGGTCCTGTCCTGTTCCGGCGAACGGCTGCGGCGGGTCCTGCGGCGGCACTGCGGCCGCCTGTGGGAGGAAAGCGCGCCGGATGGCACCCTCTACGTTTACGCCGAGCGCTTTCGTTGGTCGCCGCTGGGCACCGTGCTGCTGCACCTGGGTCTCTTTTTGCTGCTGCTGGCCGCGTTCTTGCACGCCGGCCTGGCCGGGCGCCGGACGCTGCTGCTGGACCCGCCGCTGGCCGACCCCGAGCGCCTATCCCTGAACTGGCAGCCCGTCTACGATGCCGAATTCTCAGTGCGCTCTGGATCGGACTGCCGCGTGGCCAACGCCGGCTTTGATCTGAGCCGCGAGAACGGCGCCCTGCAGCAGGTGCAGGGGACGCTCATGCTGGACATGGACCCCCGGGGCCTGGCCCGGATCGCGCCGGGACACTCCTGTCGCTACTGTGGGGCCAACCTGTACCTGGACTCCTATGGCCTGGCCCTGCGGGTGCGGGCTGCGGATGCGGCCGGCCAACCCCTGTCCCTGGATTTGGAGGGCCAAGTGCTGCGCTTTGAGGAGGGCGTCGCCGAGGCCGCCTTTGCGCTGCCCGAGTTGGGCTGGCGCGTTAGCGTGGCCCCTTCAGCCTGGGCGCTGGCCGGATTTTCCAACGAGCCGCTGTTCCTGCGGGTCGATGGGGCCGGTCAGGGCCGGCCGCTCTTTGAGGGCCAGCTCTCACCGAGGGAAACGCTGCTCCTGCCGGGCGTGCAGCTCACCTTTGACCCCTACGTCTTTATGGAGGTCGAGGTGGTCCGCGACCCGGGCTGGCCCTGGTTCGTCGCCGCCGGCCTGTGCCTGGCACTGGGCAGCGCGGCCGTGCTGCTCTTTCCCCGGTGTCGGCTCTGGGCGCGGCTGTCGCCGGAGGGGCGGCTGCGGCTGCGCTTTGCCGCGCGGGAGGCCGAGCTTGAGGATCGACCGCGTTGGTTGGAATGGTTGAGGCTTGAGGGTTAAAGCGGTGTAACTATATCCTTGGTGCCTTTTGTGTCCCTTCGACAGGCTCAGGGCTGGCTTTTGTGGTTGAAATCCTTGTTCAAGAGGAGGTCGCTGATGGAGGCGCTGCTGCGCGACGAGGTGCTGGCTTGGCTGGCCGCCCTGCTGTTGGGCGGCGGGACCCTCGTCGCCGCCGTGGGCCTGGCCCGCGGCCCGGCCTGGGGCCGGGCCGCCCGTTGGTGCGCCGGCCTGGGCGGGTACCTGCTGCTGCTGGCCCTGCTGGCCCGGGGCGTGCGGGCGCGCGGCCTGCCCCTGGGCAGCGCCTACGAGGTGCTCCTGTTGAGCGCGGCGGCCCTGGCCCTGTTCTACGCCCTGGGCATGCCCGACCGCCTGGCCGTCCCTGCCGGGCTCTGCGCCGGCCTGGCGGCCACGGTCATGGTCGTCCTGACCCAATGGCTGACCCCGGCCGCGGCCCGCCTACCCCAGCCACCGCCCCTGGAACTGCGGGGGATTTGGTTCCCCCTGCACGTGTTGAGCACGGCGCTGGGCTGTGGCGGGCTGCTGCTGGCCGGCTGTGCCGGCCTGTGCCTCCTCTTGCTCGATCGCCCTAAAGGGGGGGGCGGCCTGGCCGGGATGCTGCCGGCCGTCTCCTGGCGCGGACTGGCCTGGGGCTACCCCTGGCTGACCCTGGGCATGACCCTGGGCGGTCTGTGGGGCTGGCTGGCCTGGGGGCGCTATTGGAGCTGGAGCGTCCAAGAGATCCTGACCCTGCTGGTCTGGGGCCTGTTCACCCTGGCCTTTCACACCCGCCGCCTGCGGGGCTGGAGCGGTTGGCCCCACGCCGCCGTGCTGACCCTGGGTTTACTGGCCCTGCTGCTGACCCTGCTGGCGGCGGGGGCGCTGCTGCGCTGGGCCCTGCCGGGGACTCCCTACGTCTTTTAAGCGGAGGTAGCTGATGGCTCGCTGGAGCCGGCGTGATTTGCTCAAAACAGGGCTCAAATTCGGCCTCGGGGCCGGGCTGCTGGGCCTCGCCGGGGCCACGATCGGGGCCAATCGCCGGCCGGCGGCCGGCCCGGAGGCATCCGCGCCCGAGGATCTGCCCTTTCACGCGCGCCGGGCCCGCTTCTTTATGCCCCTGGAGGGCCATACGCGCTGCGGGGATTGCCACATCGATACGACGCCGGACCCCATGAGCTACTGCCACACCGAACACCGCGGTGCCTACGTCAAGTGCCGCCTCTGTCCAAAGGGCTGCCTGATCTCGGAGGGGGAGCGGGGCGACTGCCGGGTGCGGGAGAACCGCGGCGGCGTGCTCTATACCATGACCTACGCCAATCCCTGCGCCGTCCACGTGGACCCCATCGAGAAAAAGCCGCTCTTCCACTTTTTGCCGGGCAGCGCGGCGCTTTCCCTGGCCACGGCCGGCTGTAACCTGCACTGCCTCTACTGCCAGAACTGGCAGATCTCGCAGGTCCCGCCGGAAGAGACGGACTTTAGACCCCTTTACCCCGAGCAGGTCGCCGACTATGCCCAAGAGTCGGGCGCTGCCTCGATTGCCTACACCTATACCGATCCGATCATTTTTTACGAGTACATGTACGATACGGCCCGGGCCGGCCGCGACCGGGGCCTGCGTAACGTGGTCATCAGTGCCGGCTATATCAACCAGGAGCCGCTGCGCGAACTCTGCGCCGTCGTCGATGCCATCAAGATCGACCTGAAGGGGATCAATGAGGCCTTTTATCGCGAGGTCTGCTCGGCCACCCTGGGGCCGGTCCTGGAGGCCCTCCAGACCATTGCCCGCAGCGGCGTGCACCTCGAGATCGTCAACCTGGTCGTGCCCACGTTGAACGACGATACGGGCGATATGCGCCGCCTGGTCCGCTGGGTCTACCAGGAACTGGGCCCCGACGTGCCCCTGCATTTCAGCCGCTTTTATCCCCAGTACCGCCTGCAGAACCTGCCGCCGACGCCGCTGCAGTCTCTGGAACAAGCCCGTGCTGTGGCCCTGGAGGAGGGGCTGCGCTACGTCTATATCGGCAACGTCGCCGGCCACGAGGCCGGCCATACCTACTGCCCGCGCTGCGGGGACCTGGTGATCCGCCGCAGCGGTTTTAGCGTATTGGAGAACCGGCTCCAGGATGGCCGCTGCCCCTGTGGCGAGGCGATCCCCGGGGTGTGGCGTTGAGTTTTGGACGGAGGGACAGGATGTCCAAGATGACCAGAATTTGCCCGCGCAGCAGGCTGGCGACCGGCGCGCAGCGCCCTCCAGCAGCGGCTTTAGCTGCCTGGGGGATTCTGCTAACTATTTTCCTCCTGACCGGCTGCCGTTCGGCCGGGCCCGGCGAGACCCTCGTCTACGCGCCCACCAGCGCGCCCCTGGCCACCTCTTGCCCCACGGAGGTCGCCGGCCCGCTGCGCTCCCCGGCCGTGGCCGGGGCCTATTATCCGGGCGATCCGGACGAGCTGCGGCAGGTGGTGGACGGCTACCTGGAGGACCTGGCACCAACGGAGGGCCGCCCGCTGGCCCTGATCGTGCCCCACGCCGGCTACGTCTACTCTGCCCCGGTGGCCGCCCATGCCTACGCCGAACTGCTGGGGCAGCAGTACGACGCCGTCGTGCTCATTGGGCCCAACCACCAGGCGCGGGGCTTGACCGCTGTCGCCGTATACGCCGAGGGCGCCTGGGAGACGCCCCTGGGTGCGGTGCCGGTGGACACAGAGTTGGCCCAGGCGATTCTGCGGGCCAATCCCGCCTTTGTCGACGACCCCGAGCTGCACGCGCAGGAGCACTCCCTGGAGGTGCAACTGCCCTTCCTGCAGCGGGTCCTGCCGGGCACGCCCATCGTGCCCATCATGATCGGCCGGCCGACCCCCGAAAACGTCCAGGCCCTTTCCGAGGCCCTGCTGCAGGTGCTGCCGGGCCGGGACGCCCTGCTCATCGCCAGTTCGGACCTGTCCCACTATCCCCCTTACGAGCAGGCCGTACAGGTGGATGGGACCCTCCTGGAGGCGATCGAGACCCTGGACTCCGAAGCCTTTCGCCAGGCCATCGCGGAGGCCATGGCCCAGGAGGTGCCCAACCTGGTGACCCCCTGCTGTGGGGAGGGCTCGATCGCGGTCCTATTGGAGGCCGGGCCGGGCTTGGGGGTGGACCGGGTCCGTGTGCTGCGTTACGCCAATTCGGGCGACGTACCCCAGGGGGACCGCAGCCAGGTCGTGGGCTACGCTGCGGTCAAGTTTTGGCGGGACGGGTCGTCTGTGCCCACAGATCACTCGCCATCGCCCACTGTGTTTGAGGAGGAAAACATGATCGAGCAAGGACCACTGACGGAAACCGAGCGGGTCGAACTGCTAGAGTTGGCCCGGCAGACGATCGCCGCCTATCTACAGCGGCGGGAGGTGCTGCCCTATCAAACGGACAACCCGCACCTCCTGCGGGAGGGCGGGATCTTTGTCACGCTCAACCTTGAGGGCATGCTGCGCGGCTGCATTGGCTACATTACCTCGGAGGATCCACTCTACCAGACGGTTCAGCGGGCTGCGGTGGCGGCGGCCACGCAGGATCCCCGTTTTCCCCCGTTGACCCTGCAGGAGCTGCCGAGCGTGACGATCGAGATATCGATCCTTTCGCCGATGCAGTTGGTGGAGGACGTTGAGGAAATCGAGGTGGGCAAGCACGGTCTGTTGATCAAGCGGGGCATGTACCAGGGCTTGTTGCTGCCCCAGGTGGCCCCGGAACAGGGTTGGGACCGCGAGCAATTCCTGGTGGGGATTTGCCGCAAGGCCGGCCTGCCAGCCGACGCCTGGAGCGACCCGGAGACCCGGCTGTACGCCTTTACGGCGGAGGTCTTTGGCGAGGGGGAGTAGTTGTTGTTCCGAAGGATGCGCCTCAGGCGATCTCGTGCAGTTGCATCTCCAGGATGCGGTCCAGCCGAAAGGTGCGCTGCTCGCCGCGCAGGGTGCAGCGGGCGACCAGGTAGGTGGACCCACGGTAGGTGCCCACCCGCCGGGGTTCGACGATCCGCTCGCTGACCTTTCCTGCCGTGGAGCGATAGCGCAGATAGAGCAGGCGCTGCTGGTCCAGGGCTTCGACCAGCACCTGGGGCAGTCCGCTGCGGGGCACCGGCCGGGGCCATTGGATGGGGCCTCCCTGGATCTGGATCAACTCTCCCAGTGTGCCGATGTGATGGCGGCTCTGCATATCCTGGAGAAAGAACTCAAAGACCCGCCAGGTGGTCTCGACGTCGGACATGGCCCGGTGCTGGCGGGGGATTACGATGCCCAGGCTGTGGGCGATGGCCCCCAGGCTGTTGCGGGGAAAGCCGTACTGGTAGCGGGCCAGGGTCAGCGTGTCGATGACGGGATTGTCGGGGATGGGGGCGCGGGTCTCTTCCAGGGCCGCGGCCAGAAAAGAGAGGTCAAAGGGGGCGTTGTGGGCGACGATGGCCGTTCCCTCTAGTCGCTGGAGCACGTCGTCGGCAATGTCCCCAAAGGTGGGCGCCCCGCGCAGCAGCTCGCTGCTGATGCGGTTGACCTCGTAAGCCTGTGGGGAGAGCGGCCGGCCGGGATCCACCAGTTTCTGGAAGCGATCCACCTCGTGCCCGTCGAGCATCTGCAGCAGGGCAATTTCGCAGATGGCGTCCCCCAGGCCGGCCGTCAGGCCGGTGGTCTCTACGTCTAGAATGGTAAAGGGCACCTGGTAGAGGGGCAGTGATAACAATCGGTGGGCCATGATTCCTCCAATCATTGGTTTTGCTAGAGCTCATTATACCATAAAAACCTCCTCCGCTTCTATCCGCTTGAGATCCACTATCCCGCTATCCTGCTATCCCGCTTCCGGCCATCAGCTGCTCCCCAACTGTTAACGTTCAACGTTCAACGTTTAACTTTTTGTTTCCCCTCCCGTACTGTGCTATAATACAGCCATCCGTAAAGAATCCGACGCGATCCGAGGTGCACCGGTGCGACCAACCATCCTGCTCGTCGGCCTGGGAGGCCTGGGCAGCGTGATCCTGGAACTGCTGTGCCGGGAGCGAGGCCTGGAGGCCCGCATTGTGGTAGCCACCCGCAGGGCCGGCCGGGGCCTGGCCCGCTGTAACCTGGCCCGGCTGGGCGCGCTGGCGCAGGGCTTTGCCCCGGACGTTTCATTCCTGCCCCTGGACCTGGAGGACGGCGACTCGGTGGCCGGTCTGGTGCAGCAGCTCTCGCCCGACCTGCTTCTGAGCACCGCCACCATGCAGACCTGGTGGCTGCCCGACCTGCTGCCCCCCGGGCCGGCCGCGGCCATCCGTTCGGCCGGCTTTGGCGTCTGGCTGCCCGTCCACCTCAGCCTGACGCTAAAGCTGATGCGCGCCCTGCGGGCCGGCGGCTACGTCGGCCTCACCCTGACCGCCCCCTTTCCCGACGCGATTAACTGCGTGCTGGGCCGGCTGGGCCTGGCCCCGACCTGCGGGGTGGGCAACCTGGACGAGATCGTGCCCAAGGTGCGCTGGCTGGCGGCGCGGCAGCTCGGGGTGCCCCTGGCCTCCGTCCGCGTGCTCTTGGTCGCCCATCACGCCCTGGAGCGCTATGCCCTGGCCCCGCCGGGCCGGGGGCCGGCCGGCGAGGTCCCGCCCTACTTTTTGCGCGTCGAATACGACGGTGAGGACGTGACCGAGGCCCTCCTGGCCGACGAACTGCTGCTCTCTCCCTACCCCGTCAGCGGCGGCCCGCCCAGCCATTTCCTGACCGCCGGCTCGACGGTGCGCCTACTGCGGGCGCTGCTGGCCAAAGAGGAGACGCTGCTGCACGCGCCGGGGCCCCACGGGCTGCCCGGCGGCTATCCGGTGATCGCCGGCCGCGGCCAACTGCGGCTCGCGCCCATCGAGGGGCTGTCCCCGGAGGAGGCGGTGTCCATCAACGAGCGCTCGCACCGCTTTGACGGCATCGAGCGCATCGAGCCGGACGGCACGGTCGTCTTTGTGCCCGAGTCCGCCGACGTGCTGCGCCGCGAACTGGGCTACGACTGCCCCCGCCTGCACCCGGACGAGGCTGCGGGGCGGGCGGAGGAATTGTCGGCCCGTTTTCGCGCCTACGCCGCCCGCCACGGCGTCGACCTGCCCTAGGACCTTTCACGTTTTACTCTTTAGGAGGTTCCCCATGCCTTTTTCCACCACCCGTTCCCAGGCCCTGTTCGAGCGCGCCCTGCAGGTCATGGTCGAGGGGGGCAGTTCGCCCTCGCGCGGGCCGGCCAACTATGGCGCCTATCCGCTCTTTATCCAGCGCGGCCAGGGCTCCCACATCTATGACGTGGACGGCAACGCCTACGTCGACTGGATGATGGCCTACGGCGCCCTGCCCCTGGGGCATGCCCACCCCCTGGTCGTCGAGGCCATCCAGGAGGCCGCGGCCACGGGCACGCTCTTTGCCGCCGCCACCGAGATCGAGGTCGAGGTGGCCGAGTTGATCCAGCAGTTGGTGCCCGGGGCAGAGCGGGTCCGTTTCGCCAACACGGGCACGGAGGCGGCCATGGCCGCTATCCGCCTGGCCCGGGGCTATACCGGCCGGCCCAAATTTATCAAGTTTGAGGGCCATTACCACGGCTGGTACGACGATTTCCTGGTCAACGCCCATCCCCATCCCCCCGTCTCGTTGGGCCATCGCCGCAACCCGGTCAAGATCGCCGACAGTTCGGGCCTGAACCGGCGCGCCCTGGAGGATACGGTGGTCGTGCCCTGGAACGACCTGGAGGCGGTGGAGCGGGCCGTCGATACCTGGCGCGGCCAGATTGCCGCGATCATTACCGAGCCGGTCATGGCCAACATGGGCGTGATCCCCCCCGCGCCCGGCTACCTGCAGGGGCTGCGCGAACTGAGCCGGGCCCACGACATCCTGCTCATCTTGGACGAGACGGTGACCGGTTTCCGCGTCGCCCCCGGCGGTTGCCAGGAGTATTTTGGGGTGACCGCCGACATCGCCACCTTTGGCAAGGCCCTGGGGGCGGGTCTGCCGGTGGCCGGTTTCGTCGGCCGGGCCGAGCTGATGCAGGCCCTGGAGTGGGGCGGCGTGCTGCACTATGGCACCCAGAACGCCTCCCGGGTGGGGCTGTTCGCGGCCCGGGCCAGCCTGCGCGAACTGGCCCGCGACGACGGGGCGGCTTTTCGGCATATGCGGGGATTGGCCGAGCATCTCTGCGGGGGGCTGCGCGACCTATTCGCGCAAACCGGCACGGCGGCCATCGTGCAGCACGTGGGTCCGATGCTGCAGATCATGTTCACCGACCGGCTGGCCATCCGGGACTATCGCGAGTTCTGCGCCCACGTGGACCGCGCCCGCTATCAGCGTTTTGCCTGGGCGCTCTTTGAACAGGGGGTCTATATGACGCCCTCGGCGGCGCTGCACTCGGTGGTGACCCTGGCCCACACGGAGGAGGACGTGCAGCGGACCCTGCAGGCGGTGGGCAGGGTCCTGTAATCACGAAACGTTTATCGCTGTTCTTGATTTAACTTTGGCCCCAAGTTGGTCCCCGCGCCGCCGTGGGGCCGGCCCCGCATGCGCGTGCCATGGGCCATGCATCGCCCTTAACCTGGCCCCGGCCCCCCTGGTTGACCCCGCACTTGCATCGTGCTATACTTTCTACACGCCTGAGAAAATGCGCAGTGGGCTACTGGGGCGATTTAACGCATGGATGGTGAGGTGAGCAGATGAGCCTGAAAGAGCTTGTGGGTCAGAAAACCTACGAGGTGTGGGTCGACATGTTGAGCCGTCTTGTTCCCACTGGACGGACGCATCGTTTGGCGCCGATGATTGCCGGAATGCTCCAATACGCTGCGGACCTGGCCTACGAGAAGCATGGGAATAACCTCAAGGAAGGCACTGTTGGATACGCCTTGATCGAGGCCTCCGAGATGTATGACCCGGACGAGGCCGTGGATTTGCTATCGGACGTGCTGGGGAGTCTGTTTGCTGATGCAGAGGTCGAGTATGAGCGGGTGAGCAGTCAGGGGGAGGGCTATAGTGTGGCAAGGAGTGCGATTTACGAGTTCATTCACTGGTACGATATGCCCTGGGAAGCGTAAATGATTAGACCACCGAGATTGCGGCCCGGAGACACCGTTGGGTTGGTCAGCCCCTCCTGGGGCGGTGCAGGCGCGTTCCCCCACCGCCTCGAGCGGGGGGTGCAGTACTTGCAAGCGCTTGGCTTCAAGGTGAGGATAGGCCGTCACGCGCTCAACCAACGGGGCTTTGTCTCCGACACGCCGCAGCACCGGGTGGATGACATTCACCGCATGTTCGGCGATGCGGCGGTCAAGGCGATCGTGGCGGCGATAGGCGGGGACCATTCCTGTCATTTGCTGCCGCTGCTGGACTTGAGATTGATACGCGAGAACCCCAAGGTGTTCATGGGATTCTCTGACATCACGGTGCTCAACGTGGCGATCTGGAAGGAAACCGGACTGGTGACCTTTAATGGGCCGGCGCTGCTGACGGATTTTGCCGAGTACCCCCGGATGTTTGAGTACACGGAAAGGTATATGCTCAAGGCTCTGTGTGAAGCGAGGCCGCTGGGCGTCATCGAGCCGTCGACGTGGTGGACGGAGGAATTCCTGGACTGGGGAGCGAAGGAGGATTTGAAGCGACCGCGTGCGCGGCAAGATTCGACCGGTTGGACTTGGCTGCGGGGAGGCGTGGCGGAGGGGAGATTGATCGGTGGATGCCTGGAATCGTTGGAGCATCTGCGCGGGACAAGGTTCTGGCCCGATTGGCAGGATGCGATCATGTTCTTCGAGACGTCGGAGGAGGCACCACCCCCGGAAAGGGTGGATGCTCTGCTGATGGATTACGAGAATATGGGCGTTCTGCAAGGTCTGAAGGGACTACTGGTCGGCCGGCCCATGCGCTACACCGAGGAACAGCAGCAGCAGCTTCGAGAGGTGGTCTTGGAGCGGACGAGGGCCTACCCCTTTCCCATTGTCGCCGACATGGATTTCGGGCATACTGCGCCGCAGTTCACCGTACCTATCGGATGTTGTGCGCGGATAGATGCGGAGAATCGACGATTCGAGATCCTCGATGCAGCAGTAGAGTAGGCAGAGAGGCGGCTTATAGGGCGGCAGTTGAGCGAGTACTTGGACATGATATGATGGGCGAATTCCGATGGTTGGACCCACTCAAGATATCGACATGTACCAGGAGGGGGACCGGCAAAAGTGCCGCTATAGGATCGACCTGTAAGGATGAGCCTAACCCTTTTCAAAACGGCAGAGGCTCTCCAGCGGACAGCCGCCGCAGCGGGGCGCCCGCTTGCGGCAGCGCTCCTTGGCGTGGCGCACGATCAGGGCGTGGTATTCGTTGAACAGGGCCGGGTCGGGGGGGAGGTGCTGCATGAACAGGGCGCGCAGGTCCTCGTAGGAGGCCTGTTCCGGCGTCCAGCCCAGCCGGAAGAGCAGCCGCCGGGTATAGGCGTCGACGACAAAGCTGGGCCGGCCGGTCGCGTAGAGCAGGATGCTGTCGGCGGTCTCGGGGCCGACGCCGTGGACCTCCAGTAGCTCCCGGCGCAGCTCCTCCAGCGGGCCGTGGGCCAGGGCATCGGGCTCGCCCCCGTGGCGTCGGTAGAGATAGTCGACCAGGGCACGCAGCCGTTGGGCCTTGCGGCGGTAGGTGCCGGCCGGCCGCAGCAGCTCCTCCAGTTCCTCCGGCGGCGTCCCGCGCAGGGCCGCCGGGGAGAGCCGGCCGGCCTCTTTGAGGCGGGCGATGCCCCGCTCGGCGTTGCGCCAGGCCGTGTTCTGGGCCAGGATCGCCCCGACCATGACCTCAAAGGTGCCCTCCCCCGGCCACCAACCCTGCGGGCCATAGACCTCCAGCAGCGCCTGGTAGATGTCCAGGAGTTGTTGGCGCACAATGTCTGTGTTTTCCCCCACTCGTTACCTTCCTCGTCAACCGATTCAAAGGTCAACGGTCAACCCGTCAACGGTCAACGGTCAACCGTCAACCGTCAACCGTTTCAGTACTCGATCCCCTCCCGCGCCATGATGCCCTGCTGGTAGGGGTGCTTGACCTCGCGCATCTCGGTGACCAGGTCGGCGCGTTCGATCAGCGCGGCCGGCGCCCTGCGCCCGGTCAGGATCAGTTCGACCGCCGGGGGTTTGCCCTCGACCAGTTCCAGCACCTGTTCTAACTGCAGCAGCTCAAAGTGCAGGGCCACGCAGATCTCGTCCAGGACGACCAGGTCATAGTCCCCGCCGTGCAGCACCTGGCGGGCCCGTTCCAGGCCCTCTTGGGCCAGGCGCATGTCCTCGGGGCTGATCTCGTGGATCAGGTTGGGCCGGCCGTACTGCTCGATGGTCACATCAGGGGCCAGGCGGGGCAGGCTGTCCAGCTCGCCGTAGGGCGTGCCCTTCATGAATTGGCCCACGTAGCAGCGCAGACCGTGGCCGGCCGCGCGCAGGACCAGACCCAGGGCGGCCGTGGTCTTGCCCTTGCCGTCCCCGGTATAGATCTGCACCAGGCCGGTGGTCTTGGGTTTGTGCTGTGGAGACATCATTTCCTCCGAGACAATTTCTATGCTGCATCTTGGCGGGATCAATGTAGCATAGGGCCCGAGTTCTGTCAAGCTGATTTCGGATTTGACAAAACCCCCATCCTCTGTTATCATAACAAACTGTCACGATAAAGTATGCGTAAGGAGTGCGACGTGTTTGCCATCATCAAAACAGGTGGAAAGCAATACAAGGTCGGGCCGGGCCAGACCATCGAGGTAGAGCGTCTGCCCTACGACGTGGGGGCGGAGATCGATCTGGAGGACGTCCTGCTGGTCTCTCAGGAGGAGGACATCCAGATCGGCGAACCGCATGTCGAGGGAGCCCGGGTGCGGGTGACCGTCATGGCCCACGTACGGGGGCCCAAGATTTTGGCCTTTCGCTACAAGTCCAAAAAGCGGGTCCGCCGCCGCCGCGGCCATCGTCAGGAGTTGACCCGGCTGCGCATCGATTCCATCGAGGCGTAGGCGGAGGAGGGAAGCAAATGGCCCACAAAAAAGGTGTTGGAAGTTCCCGGAACGGTCGGGACAGTTTATCCAAGCGATTGGGTGTCAAGCGCTATGGTGGCCAGTTCGTTACCGCCGGCACGATCCTGGTCCGGCAGCGCGGAACCAAGATCAGGCCGGGCAACAACGTCGGCCTGGGCAAGGACCACACGATCTATTCGCTGATTGATGGCTATGTCCAATTCGAGCATCACACCCGCCGCCAGAAAAAGGTCAGCGTGTACATGCAGGCATAGGAGGTTTGTCTTGAAGCCAGGGATTCATCCGGAATACGTTGAAGCGACCGTGACCTGCGCCTGTGGCAATAGCTGGACGACCCGCTCGACCAAGGCCGTCATCAAGGTCGACGTCTGCTCGCAGTGCCACCCCTTCTTTACGGGGGAGCAGCGCATTGTGGACTCGGCCGGCCAGGTAGAGCGCTTTATACGCCGGGTGGAGCGCAGCCAACAGCTCCAGGAGAAAAAGGACCAGCTCCGCCAGGCCAAGAAGGAGCGGGAAAAGGCCCGCCAGATCATCGAACTGCCGGAGGAGGTCGAGGAGGAGGAAGCGGTCGAGGTTCAGGCGGACGAGGGCGAACCTACGGAGGAGGCCGAATAGCTGCCTCCGGTGCCCTGTTGCCCGATCGGACTCTACGAAGGAGGCAGGCTGACGCCGGCCTCCTTTTTCTATGCGCTCTGTGGGCCGCGTTTGGAGGAGAAGCGAGATGACCGGAAAAGTACGGCAGGGGCAGATCGAAGTGGTCTGCGGCAGCATGTTCAGCGGCAAGACCGAGGAGTTGATCCGGCTGGTGCGGCGGGCCCAGATCGCCCGGCAGAAGGTGCAGGTGTTCAAGCCCAGCCTGGACGATCGTTACGCCGTCGAGCACATCGCCTCGCACAATGGCCTGCGCGCCGAGGCCGTGTCCGTGCACGAATCCCAGGACATTATCGACCGGGTGGACCCGGACACCGACGTCGTGGCCATTGACGAGATCCAGTTCTTTGACCAGGAGGTCGTGGCGGTCTGCGAGCAATTGGCCGACCTGGGCCTGCGCGTGATCGTGGCCGGCCTGGATATGGACTTTCGCGGGGAACCCTTTGGCCCCATGCCGGACCTGTTGGCCCGGGCGGAGGAGGTGCGCAAGCTGCGGGCGATCTGTGTCCGCTGCGGCTCCCCTGCCAGCCGCACCCAGCGCCTGATCGACGGCAGGCCGGCCTCTTACGAGGACCCGGTGATCCTGGTGGGGGCGGACGAGGCCTACGAGGCCCGCTGCCGCCGCTGCCACAAGGTGCCCCGGGTCGGCGCCGAGCCGGCCTCCCCGGAAAAAGCGCGCGCCGGATCGGTGGAAGGCCGGCCGCCCGCGAGTTGAGCCGTACCTGATCGCAAGAACTGCAAGGAGGATCCAAGATGGCAGACAAGGTCACCCCACAAAGTGAGGATTATTCTCGTTGGTATACCGATATCGTCCAGATGGCCGAACTGGCCGACTATGCCCCGGTGCGGGGCTGCATGATCATCCGGCCCTATGGCTACGCCCTGTGGGAGAATATCCGCGATGGGCTGGATTGGCGTTTCAAGGCCACCGGTCACCAGAACGCCTACTTTCCCCTCTTTATCCCGTTGAGCTATATCCAAAAAGAGGCCGATCACGTCCAGGGCTTTTCGCCCCAGTTGGCCGTGGTGACCCACGGCGGTGGGCAGGAGCTGGAGGAGCCGCTGGTCGTCCGCCCGACCTCGGAGACGATCATCAACGACTCTTTTTCCAAGTGGATACAGTCCTATCGCGACCTGCCCCTGCTGATCAACCAGTGGGCCAACGTGGTGCGCTGGGAGATGCGCACCCGCCTCTTCCTGCGTACCACCGAGTTCCTCTGGCAGGAGGGCCACACCGCCCACGCCACGGCCGAGGAGGCGCAGGAGGAGGCCCGGCGCATGCTGGAGGTCTATGCCGATTTCGCCGAGAACGACGCGGCCATTCCGGTGTTGAGCGGGCGCAAGAGCGCCTCGGAGCGCTTTGCCGGGGCGGTGGAGAGCCTGAGCATCGAGGCCATGATGGGCAACGGCTGGGCGCTGCAGGCCGGCACGTCCCACTTTTTGGGGCAGAACTTTGCCAAGGTCTTTGGCACCCAGTTCCTCAACGAGAACAACGAGCTGGAGTACGTCTGGCAGACCAGTTGGGGCGTGAGTACTCGCATGGTCGGCGCCATCATTATGGTGCACGGCGACGACCAGGGTCTGCGCCTGCCGCCGCGCCTGGCGCCGATCCAGGTCGTCATCGTGCCGATTTGGAAGAGCGACGAGCAGCGCGCCCAGGTGCTGCAGGTGGTCGAGCGCATCCGCGAGGACCTGGCGGGCGTCCGCCTGCACCTGGACGACCGCGACAGTCTGACGCCGGGCTGGAAGTTTAACGATTGGGAGATGCGCGGGGTGCCCCTGCGCATCGAGATCGGCCCGCGCGACGTGGCCAAGGAGCAGGTGGTCCTGGCCCGGCGGGACCTGGACAAGGTCAAAGAGACGGCGCCGCTGGCCGAACTGGCCCAGCGGGTGCCGGAACTGCTGGACGAGATCCAGCAGAGCCTCTTCCAGCAGGCTCTGGATTTTCGCCAGGAGCGCAGCTCCGAGCCAAAGGATTACCAGGAATTCTCCCGGGCGGTCGAGATCGGTTTTGCCTGGGCCTGGTGGTGCGGTTCGGAAGAGTGCGAGGCCAAGGTCAAGGAGGACACCAAGGCCACCATCCGGGTGATCCCCTTCGAGCAGCCGGAGGGCGGCGGGCGCTGTATCGTCTGCGGCGCCGAGGCCCAGGAACAGGCGGTGTTCTCGCGCGCTTACTAGTCCCTCAATGGTGAGTTCCTGGCCCATTGCGCCGGGATTTTAACCACAAAGGACACCAAGGACACAAATATTTTCCCTTTGTGCTCTTGGTGTCCTTTGTGGTTTTCTCGATTCCGACTCGGCCGGCTTGGGTGCGATCAGGGCTCCAGCAAAATCTCGGCGTCGGCCGGCATGCCCGGCTTGAGCTTGTGCTCCGAATTCGGCACGCGCACCCGCACCGCATAGACCAGGTGGATGCGCTCTTCTTGGGTCTGAACGTCCTTGGGCGTGAACTCGGACTGGGGCGAGATGTAGGTGATCTCGCCCCAAAAGGCCTCGTCCGGGTAGGAATCCACCTGGATCTGTACCTGCTGGCCCAGATGGACCTGGCCGTAGCGATTCTCGGGGATATAGAGCGTCAGCCGGACGGTGTCCAGGTCGCCCAGGGTCAGCAGGGTGTAGCCGGGGGCGGCCAGTTCGCCGGGGTGGATGGAGCGGGCCAGGGCGATGCCGCTGACTGGGGCGTAGAGAGTGCTGCGTTCCAACTGCAGTTCGGCGGCGGCCACGGCGGCCTCGGCCTGGCGCAGCTTGGATTGCAGCATGGCCAACTCCTCCTCGCTGAGGCCGGCCTGCAGCCGCTCCAGGCCGGCCTGGGCCACCAACACCGCGGCCTCGGCCTGCAGGTAGGCCGCCTCGGCCTGGGCGGCCTGGGCTTCGATCGAGAGCGGCTCGCTGAACATCCAGCCCAGGTCGGCGGTGATCTTTTGGGCGGTCTGCAGGTTGGCCTGGGCCACGGCGTTGTTCTGGCTCTCCAGCACCTGGGACAGGCTGTAGCTCAACTCGCCGATCTGCATGCCCCGCTCGGCGTCCTCCACCCGCCGCCAGGCGGCGTTCTCGGCCTCGATCTCGGCCTGGGTCAGATCCCGCTCCCTTTCGGCCTGGCGGTTCTGCCAGTAGATCAGGCTGTAGGCGGCCTGGGCGTCGCGCAGCGTGTTGGCCGCATTGTACCAGAGCAGGCGCGAGCTCTCCTTTACGGTCCCGCCGAGCTGCTCCACGCTGACGACGTTGGCAGCGGCGGCCTGCTGGGTGCCCTGGGCACTGTGGTATTGGGCCAGCACCTCCTGGGGGTCCTCCACCAGGGCCTCGGCGGCCTCCCAGACCAGCAGGGCGCCGTCGCGGGCGGCCAGGGTCTGGGAGAGGACCGCGCGGGCCTGGGCGATTTCCAGGGGGGCGGCCCCGCTCTCGGCCCGGGCGACGGCGGCCTGGGCCTCTGCCAGCAGGGCCTGGGCCTGCTCCAGTTGGATCTGCGCCAGGGCGTCGTCCAGTTGGACCAGTGGCTCTCCCGCCTGTACCACGTCCCCCTCGTCCACGTACAGGGCGGTGACGCGCCCGCCCAGCTCGGAGGCCACCTCGATCTCTTCGACCTCGATGCTGCCGGAGGCACGCAGCCGGTTCTCCGCCGGCGGCCGCTCGTTCTGCTGCCACCAGCGCCAGGCCAGGACGGCGGCGACCGCCGCCAGGGCGAGCAGTGCCAGCAGTGTGCTACGGACCCACTTTTGTCTCAAGAACGTTTTCAAGACGACCTCCTGTTCCGCAAACAGGTCTTTTTGTAGGGCGAGGCGCGCCTCGCCCCTACTCGATGGTTTTCCGAAAGCGCAGGGCGCTGATGAACGTAAAGAGCAGACCAAAGCCGGCCAGGATCAGGGCGTCCTTCCAAACGTACTGCAGCCCCACGCCCTTGAGTACGATGCTGCGAATGATGCGCAGGTAATAGGTCAGCGGGATAAAGCGGGTGATGAACTGGATCGTCGGGGGCATGGTCTCGATCGGATAGAGAAAGCCGGAGAGCAGGATCATGGGGAACATTATGAAAATGGTGGTCTGCTGGGCCTGGTACATAGTCTTGGATATGGTCGAGAGGAAGAGGCCGATGCTCAGGGAGAAGGTTAAAAAGATCAGCGAAAGGCCGACCAGCAGCAGCAGGCTGCCCCGGATGGGCATGCCGAACCAGCCCACGGCCACCAGCAGGGCGATGCCCACGTCGGCAAAGGCGACGGCGACGTAGGTCGCCGTCTTGCCCAGGACCAGTTCGTAGGGCTTGATGGGGGTGACGATGAGCTGTTCCAGCGTGCCGCGCTCGCGTTCCCCGACGATGGCAAAGGCGGCCATGCTGATGCTCAGCCACTGCAGCACGATGGCGACCAGGCCGGGCACGTTAAAGAGAATGTCGTCCATGGCCGGGTTGAACCAGACCCGGGGGCGAAAGTCCAGCCCGCCGATCTCGGCGCGTCCGCCCAGCCGCTGCAGTACCAGGCGGGTGGATTCGCTCTGGGCGATGATGGTGCCATAGGAGAGGGCGCGGGTGGCGATGGTGGGGTCAGAGCCGTCGACAAAGAACTGCACCGGCACGCTGTGGCCCTGCTGGAGCTCGGCCGCATAGTCGGGTGGGATGACCATGGCCACCTTGACCTGGCCGCTGTCGACGAGTTCCTCGATTCCGGCATAGTCGTCCACGTAGAAATCGGGGTCAAAGTATTGGGACTGGCGAAAGCGCTGCAGCAGGGCCCGGCTGGCCGGCGTGTTGTCCTGGTCCCATACGGCCATGGGGGTGTGCTTGACGTCCGAACTGAGGGCATAGCCAAAGAGCAGCAGTTGGATCACCGGCTGCAGCAGGATCATGGCCAGGGTGCGGTGATCGCGCCAGATGTGCAGGAACTCTTTGCGCATAATGGGCCACATGCGGGAGTGCATCCTCTCACCTCCTGGGGGATGGTGTTTAGGGGTGGCCGGCCGGCGGCTGGGGCACCTGCAGCCCGTAGAGAAAGAGTTGAGTGAGTGCTCAGTCGTATTTTAGCAGCAATGGGGGGGGATGTCAATGTCTGCGTCTACTGGTCCCAGGTTGTCAGGTGTGATATAATGTCAGCGGCGGCTCCTGCCTTGGAAGATGTATTGACCGAGATTTTTATAGCTAGAGATTGGATGTGTCCCGTCACATAGATTTGTTCTACGGAGGAACTCCCCATGGCCCTTTTTCGCAAGTTTCGCAAGCGTTCCCGGCCGCGCTTGGTGGTGATCGGCTTGGACGGCACGCCCTATACTTATGTGCAAAAGTTGCTGGGGCAGGGCCAGCTGCCCCATTTCGCCCGGCTGCTCGAGCACGGCTCCTTTGCCCGCATCCACTCGGTCTATCCCACCGTCTCCTCGGTGGCCTGGTCCAGCTACATGACCGGGGTCAACCCGGCCCGCCACGGCATCTTTGGCTTTATCGACCGCCGGCCGGGCAGCTACCAGACGACCATCCCCACCTCCCAGCGGATGCAGGCCCCCACCCTGTGGGAGATCCTGAGCCAGGCCGACCGGCGGGTGATCGTGATGAACGTGCCGGTGACCTACCCTCCCCGCCAGGTCAACGGCCTGCTGGTGGGCGGCTTTCTCAGCCCCAAGCTGGAAAAGGCCACCTATCCGCCCGAGCTGGCCGGCCGGCTGGCCCGATGGGGCTACCGCATCGACGCCGATCCCTGGAAGGCCCGCCAGTCCAAGGATCTGGCCCTGCAGGAGGTCAACGACGTCCTGGAGCGGCGCGCCCGGTCCATGTTCAAGCTGATGGACGAGGAGGAATGGGATTTTTTCCAGTGCCACGTGATGGAGACGGATCGCCTCTTTCACTTTTTGTGGCAAGAGATGGAGGAGGAGCACCCGGACTATGCCCCGCGTTTTTTGGATTTTATGCAGCGCATCGACCGCGTGCTGGGGGAACTGTGGGAGCGGTTGGATGAAGAGACCTCGCTGGTGGTGCTCTCGGATCACGGCTTTTGCACGCTGAAAAAAGAGGTCTATATCAACACCTGGCTGCAGCAGCGCGGTTGGCTGCGCCTGCGGGAAGGGGGGGAGCGCCCCAAGCTGGAGGACCTCAGCGACGACAGCGTGGCCTACAGCCTGGACCCGGGGCGCGTCTTTATCCACCTGGCCGGCCGGGAGCCCCGGGGCCCGGTCCAGCCGGGGGCCGAGTACGAGGCGCTGCGCGGCGAGATCGCCGCGGCGGCGCTGGAACTGCGCGATCCCGACGACGGCAGTCCCATGGTCCGGCAGGTGTTCAAGCGGGAAGAGATCTATTACGGACCCCTTCTGGAGCAGGCCGCCGATCTGATCCTGGTGCCCTTTGACGGTTACGATCTCAAGGGGCCGCTGGGCAAACCCACGCTCACCTTCAAGGGGGAGGAGTTGGTGGGCATGCATACCTACGACGACGCCATGCTCTACGTCCAAGGGCAGGAGATCGCCGCGGGGGACTGGGGCGTCGTCGACGTCATGCCGACGGTGCTGCAACTGCTGGACGTGCCCCGGCCGGCCGGGCTGGATGGGAGCGTCTGCCTGTCCAATGGCTAGAGCATAAGAGCATAAAAGACTGCTTGAAAAGTTCGCCCAGGCGTGCTATACTATGTGGGGATCCCGGCACAAGCATCCCTCGCGGTTGCTGGCGCCCATACCCGGTGCAGGTGCCCTGCCGGGGATTCCTGCAATTCGGAACGTTTTCCTGCTGGCCTATTTGCATTGCTGCCGGGCCGTAGAGGTTGGACATGATCCGCCCTCCAGTCTTTTTTCTGGTCCTGGTGTTGATGCTTGCTGCTGTCTGGATGATGGCAGGGGATATGTTTGACGTGTTTGCCTACTCGGCTGTCGGTTTGTCTGCGGATCTGCCCGCTGGACCTCGGCCTCGCCTGGCCTATGGTGACCCGCCCACTCCGCTGCCCAGCCCTACCCTGACTGCTACGCCCACCCTGACCCCGACGCTGACTCCTACTGCGACGCCGACACCTACTCTCACGCCCACGCTCAGCCCGACCGCGACGCCCACGCCCACGGTGGACCCTGTCCCGCATCTCGTCTATTTGCCCCTGCTGCGCAAGCTGCTGCAGCAGGCCCCCTCCCCGACGGTCCTGCCCACCCGGGCCACGGCCGAGCGGACGCCCAGCCCCACGCCGACCGAGACGCCGACGGCCAGCCCCACGCCGACCGAGACGCCCCCCCCCAGCGAGACAGTGACGCCGAGGTCCACGGCAACCGCCACGCCCAGCGCCACGCCTACCTTTACGCCTTCTCCCACCTACAGCCCGAGCCCCGTACCCACTACGGCCGTTCCCACATCTACGCCTAGCCCCACGCCGACCGAGATCTGCGGGGAGGCCGTCGGGAACGGGGACTTTGAGCAGGGTCCGCTGGCCTGGGTCCAAGAACCGGCCAATATTATCACGACGCTGTGGGGGCAGCCCTACCAGGGGACTTGGGTGGCCTGGTTTGGCGGCTATAACGATGCGGAGGACCAGATCTACCAGCAGTTGCACATCCCCGCCGGGGCGCAGGATACGCAGGTGCTGAGTTTTTACCTCTACGTGAACACGGAGGAGACTGGCTTGACCGCTTATGATCATTTCTTTTTCCAGTTCTTTGACCTGGATTGGCAGCCCCTTTCCGATCCCATTCACCTTGCCGACAATACTACCGTGATGGACTGGACTTTTATGCCCATCGAGTTGGGTGGATTCTCTGACTTGGCCGGGCAAGAGATCTATGTTTTGTTCAAGGGCAGCACCGACTATTGCTATCCTACGAACTTTGTCATGGACGTGGTCTCTTTGGATATTGTCTGTGGCCCGGGAGAAGGTCGTTCTGGGGAACATCCCCGCATTTGGGTTATTGAGCGCTGATTTGCCGAGTGGCAGACCACAGGAGGTGAGCGGGAAATCTAACTGGACATAGCAGAGGCCATGTCTGATGGCGAGACGCTCTGGACCTGGCCCGATCGAAAAAGGAGTTTGCAATGAATCGTTTTCGACCTCGTGTTTGGCAGACCTTGATCCTTTTAGCAGTCATTGTGTTGGCCGGCCTGGGCTGGCAGACGACCCGGGCCGATGCCGTGGTCTCGCCCCTGGCCCCGGAGGACAAGATCGAGGGCTTGCTGCTGGAGCGCTTGTCGACGGACGGCCGGTCCGATTTCATCCTGACCTTTGCCGAGCAGGCCGACCTGGCCCCGGCCTATGGGATGGGCTGGGAGGAACGCGGCGTTTTCGTCTATGAAACACTGCTCCGTACGGCCGAGCGCAGCCAGGCCCAGGTCAAGGCCCATTTGGACGAACAGGGCCTGGCCTACCGGACCTTTATCGCCGGCAACGAACTCTATGTCTGGGCCGGCGACCTAGACGCCGTGCAGGAATTGGCGTCCTTTCCCGAGGTGGCCTCCATCCGGGCCACTCGGACCTACTCTGTCGATCCGATCATCGATCCCGACGTGGACCGCCATATGGCCGGCCTGGACCAGAACTATGCCTGGGGCCTGCAGGATACCAAGGCCATCCAGTTCTGGAGCACGTTTTCCAAGCAGGGCGACGGTATCGTTATCGCCGGAATCGACACCGGCGTGGACTGGGACCACCCGGCCCTGGTGAACGCCTTCAAGTGCCCGGGACAGCCCTCCAATGCGGCCTGCTGGGCCGATCCCTCCAATGTCTGCGGCGGCTCGGCCTGCGACAACAACGGCCACGGCACCCACACCATGGGCACCATGGTGGCCGACGACAACGCCAGCCTGACCTGGGTGGCCGGCATGGCGCCCAACGCCACCTGGATCGCCTGCAAGGGCTGCGAGGGGGACGGTTGTTCCAGCTTTGCCCTGAACGCCTGCGCCGACTGGCTGTTGGCACCGGCCGGCAATCCGGCCAACCGGCCCAACGTGGTCAACAACTCTTGGGGCGGTTCTGGCGGCGAGAGCTGGTATGGTCCAAAAGTGAATGCCTGGCGGGCGGCGGGCATCTTTCCGGCCTTTTCCGCCGGCAACAATGGCCCCAACTGCAGCACGATGGGCTCCCCCGGCGATTATCAAGAGTCCTTTGCCTCGGCGGCGCACGATTCCAATCGCAACATTGCCTCTTTTTCCAGCCGGGGCCCCTCTTATTACGGCGACGAGCCCTACACCAAGCCCAACATTTCTGCCCCAGGCGTGGCCGTCTGCTCCACCATGCCGGGGGGCGGCTGGAGCTGCGGCTACAGCGGCACGTCCATGGCCAGTCCCCACACGGCCGGCGCGGTGGCCCTGCTGTGGTCCTGTAACCCCTCTTTGGTCGGCCAGATCGACCAGACCGTCCAGATCCTGCAGAACACGGCCAATGCGGCGCCGGCGGGGAACTGCGGCGCCCCGGCCGACGGCGAGGGCAACTTTACCTTCGGCTATGGCTACCTGGACGTCCTGGCCGCCGGCCAGCAGGCCTGTGCGCCTGCCTATACGCCCACACCTACCTCCACGCCGACGGATACGCCCACCCCAACGCCGACCTCCACCCCGCGGCCGACCTTTACCCCACTGCCGCCCTTTACGCCGACGAGCTGGAGCCATCTGCCGCTGCTGCTCAGAAGCATCTGGGTTGGCCCCACGCCCACCCCGACCCCGACGGCCACGGCCACCCGTACCCCCACCGCGACGCCCACAACGGCGCCGCCGGTGGGCCTGAGCGAGGGCTTTGAGAGTGGCCAGGTGCCGCCGCCGAACTGGACTCTGGAGCGGACCAACCCCAACGATACCTGGTTTATTCGAAATTCAAAGCCGCATAGCGGCACTTATCACGCCAGCGTCCTTTACGACGAGGCCCTGGGCCAGCAGGACGAGGTTCTGTTGAGCCCGCCCATGTCGCTCAGCACGGCCCAGTTGAGCCTG
>JAFGKG010000087.1 GCA_016928715.1 Chloroflexia bacterium | reverse complement strand
CTGCGCTTCTACGACGACCGCTGGCGCCGCCTGGCCGACTTTGGCACGACCATCGAGACCTATGGCCGGCGGCATGCGGTGGAGTTGGACGGCCGGGCCATCGAGGTATTACCGCTGGCCCATCCCCGCCAGGCCGGCCGGCTGGGCCGGGCCTCCAAGAGGTGGTATGATCTGCACTGGGGGTGGGAAGAGGCCGCCGGCCCATTTCAGCCGACGAGAGCAGTGTTCTAACGTTCGGACGCGCCAGCGCAACAACGTTCTAAAGTCATCTGGCTAGCACCTGGCCGCAGGCGGGGCGATCTCGGCCGGCGGCAGGGGCTATCAGGACGCTGGTCGCTCAAGGGTTCCCCTCTCCCTCGGCAAAATGCGGCGCGACGCTGTCGATAAAGGATGCCAAGTCCCCTACGGCGTTCAGCAACTCGAATAGCTGCCCCACGTCAACCTGCACGTACTGGTGAACCAGG
Source organism: Chloroflexia bacterium (assembly GCA_016928715.1). GTDB lineage: Bacteria > Chloroflexota > Chloroflexia > DTKN01 > DTKN01 > JAFGKG01. The sequence continues at coordinate 2,851 of JAFGKG010000087.1, read as the reverse complement.
ATGTTGCGCAGCCCGATCATGGCCTTGATGGTGGAGGCCAAAGTTTCCGGCAGGTAGCCGTGCTCCTGCAAAAGTTGGATACATTCCCCATAGGTTTGCGGAGTTCCCAGTTCATCCCGCGTGACCAGGTGGCAGCTAACGTCAATGACAATTTGGACGGCTTCGAACAACCCATAGCGCAAGGCCCATTCCAGGTGGGTGTCCTCCATAACTCCCGCTGCAGAGTATTTGGTCTGGAAGCGGCGCAGTTGGGCCATATTTTGCTGCAACCTTTGTAGCCTTGCCAACATGGCGGCCTCCTTGATTCTGCCCGCGCTATCGCGCCGACGTGTGGATGTGGCGGTTTTGAAAAGCGTCCTCGACCTGCTGCCTCAGGTAGGTGGTGTCGAGATAGCGGAGTATCGCCCTGGTCTTGTAGGCAACGTATGGGGCGGACTGGGGGCAAAAGAGCAGTTCCCCGCTGGCCAGGATCTCAAAGGCCAGGGCCGGGTTTTGAGCGGGTAGGGGGTTCAGCCAGACCAGGTCGACAGTCCGGCGGCAGAGTTGTTCGAGTTCGGTAGTCCAGGCACCACGCTCCAACAAGGCCAGCTCCCCCTGCGTATAAATGGCCAAATCCACATCACTCTGGGGCCTCATCGTCCCCTGGCTGAAGGATCCAAAGAGCAGGGCAAAACGGATGGAGGGCTGCCGCGAGAACCAGTCGACCAGTTCCGCCCGTGGCAAGGACCGAGGATGTCCGGACGTGTTTGGCAAATTGTAGCCCATGAGCTGTTCCCTATAGCCCAAAGCTGACCCGTGTCTCTTTGGGCAGCCTCCTTCACAGTTACTCCCTACTGTACGACAAGTGGGCCAAAAAGTCAAGCAGGCCGCCTGGGGTGCGGTTCATCCGCTGCCCAGCGGCTCTCCCATGCGCCGGCCGGCCTCAGCGCCGGCGTGCGGACGACGCCGGGCGAGGCATTTCCGCTGGCCCTTTTGGGCTGCGGTAGGAACCAAACCCTGCCTCATGGCTTTAGTATGTCGGATGATCGGGTGGAAATGCCTCGCCCCTACGGTTTTGTTCCCGCACATCCGACCGGGCGGGCACGGGGGCCCGCCCCCCTTCCGGCTAACCGCAATTGCCCCCCTGCCCCTTTTCGCCCTGCCCTTCACTTGTCCCCAGAACGCGCGAACGTTCGAACGTGCCAACGCGCCAACGTCTTTTTCAGTGTCCTCATTCACTCAGTGTCTCAGTGATTCAGAGATCCCCGGCGGCGGGAATGCGCGGCCGGCCTGGAGGATTCGAGGGCTGGGGGATTCATCCACAAAATGGCGCGTGTCTGGTGGCCTTGACCTGTCCATCCAACACGGCTATAATACAGTCGTCAAGGTCAACCCAAGGGGAGAAGAACAATGCGCATCCTTATCCGCAGAAATGATCAAGAAGAATGGCGCGTGGTCGGGTCGGCCGGCTATGGGCAGGAGGCCGAGTTACAGGCTCTGTTGGCCCAGTCGCCCGAACTGATCCCGGTGGGCGACATCCGCGAGGGCGCCGCCCCGCTGGTGGCCGCCGTGCGCGAGTTCGGCCTGCCCGGATCGGGCTATACCGACGCGTTGGCCTTTAGCGCAGCCGGCGACATTGCCGTCATCGAGTGCAAGCTGGTCGCCAACCAGCAGATCAAGCGCGAAGTCATTGGCCAGATCTTGGAGTACGCCGCCTACCTCTGGGGCATGAGCTACGAAGATCTGGACGAGCGGGTCCAGCAGCGCTGCGACCAGCACCTGGCCAAGCTGGTGGAGATAGCCATAGAGGACCCCGACTGGGAGGAGGAGTCCTTTCGCGAGAGCGTGGAGGCCACTCTGGCCGACGGCTCCTTTATGCTGATCATCGCCGTGGACGAGGTCAACGAGGAACTGCGGCGAACGATCCGCTTTCTCAACGGCTGCGGCCGGCCGGCCTTTTCCTTCCACGCCCTGGAGATGCGGCGCTTTCAGCAGGGCGAGACCGAGATCCTGGTACCCAACCTGTATGGCGCGGTGGTGGAGCGGAAGCAAAAGCCCAAATCCCGTGGCCAATGGACCGAGGCCGAGTTTTTTGAGGTCGCCGAGGCCGACCTGTCCCCTGAAATTGTCGCCGTCATCCGAGAGCTGTACGATTGGACCTGTCAAGCAGCCGATCGGGTCTTTTTGGGGATGGGCAAAAAGGCCGGCTCCTTCACCTTCCACTATATGCTCGAGGGCACGACCCATTCCGTTTTCAGTGTGTACACGACCGGCAACCTGGTCCTGAACTATGGCTGGCTCTCGGCCAAGATCGAGCCAGGCATTATGGAGTCCTTTCACCGGGATATCCAGGCCCTTCCACCCCTGGCGCGGATTCCGGCCAACTTTGCGCGTTGGCCCAGTGTTCGCATTGCCGAGGCCTTTGCCGGTCGGCCGGCGGTGTTGGAGCAATTCAAGGCGGCGGTGGAAGCGCTCGGGGAGCGGATACGGGGATAGGACCGTAGGCAAGAGATCTGAGAGAAGGATGGACATGCAGCCCGTGGGCACATTCCCCTTTGGCGAACCGGTCCGGATCGTGCAGCAGCAGGATCGTAACCCCAAGCAGGCCTTTGTGCTGGGGGTCTATGCCAGCGCCGTCCACGCCCGCTGGGTGGGTCCTGGTGACCGGCTGCGCGTCCGCGCCCTGGCTGTGGCCAGCGAGCCCGAGATATTCTGGCGCGGTGATGGGGCCGCCGAGATCATCGCGGACATTCCCATCCCCCCGGACCTGGGCCGCCTGGCGCCGGCCGCACCTTCCTTCAATGGCCCCTCCGGCCGGGCGCTGGACGAGCATTTCCTGCGCCCCCTGGGCCTGCGCCGGGAGCAGGCCTGG
>JAFGKG010000007.1 GCA_016928715.1 Chloroflexia bacterium | reverse complement strand
GGCCAGCCAGGCCGTGCCCCGCCCGACGACGCGCACCAGCAGGTCGATCTCGCCCCGCTGCCGGTCGATGCGGTGGAGGGCCAGGGGGCGGTTGAGAAAGGGGTCGTGGGCGGCGGCGTCGCGGCAGCGCACCATGACGAACTGGCCGGCCTGGCCGGCGTGGGCCAGATTGGGGGACTGCAGGCGCAAGCAAAAGGTCGCCGGCATCACTTGTTGGCTGGACAACAGCCTGGCCGTCTGCAAGGACATCGCATCCTCCACCGTTATGCCTGACGGTCTTGCCGCCAGCATACCACGAAACGGGCCGGCTGGCAAGTAACGGCGCACCCACTTGCACATCCCCCCCTGCTCGTGGTATACTCTTACATGCCGGCCACCTGCTCGGACAGACTTTTCGGGGCCGGCCCAAGGAGGAGGATATACTATGACAGAAAAAGAGGGTTTGCCCGAGGAATTGGCCCCGACAGAGGGATCCGTATTGCCCGCAGAGACAGAGCTGCCCGTCGAGGTCAGCGGGGATATCGTGCAGATGGAAAAGAGCCAGGTCGAGGTCATCCGCGGCGAAGAGGTCTCGCTGAACCAATCGGCGGTGCGAACGATCCGGGCCGACCAGGCCAGGCTGAACGCCTCGGCCGCCCTGCAGTTGCAGGCCAGCGAGATGGAGGTGCAAGGGAGCGCGGCCGGCAGCATCCAGGCAGAGACCGTGCGGATGCAAAAAAGCCAGGCCGGCCTGGTCGCGGCCCAGGAAGTCGCACTGGAGGAAAGCTCCGCCGGCATGGTTTGGGGCAGCATCGTACGGATCGAAGGAGGGCAAAGCAGCATCGTCGTCGGACAGCACCTGGATGGGGACGTGCAGCCCCTGGTGGATCTGCGGGGAGCGGCCCTCTTTGGCCTGTTAAGCGGCCTATCCGTCGGCCTGCTGCTGCTGCTGCGGGACTGGCTGCGCCGGCGCTCTATCCAACAAGGTTGACGGTCCTGACCCGGCTAAAGAGGACCCCAAGGCTCACAAAGGACACAAAAACTCCTCAGGACAAGCCTTTGTGACAAGTCCGTGTTCAATTCGCCAGAATTTCGCCATTGAGGCAGTCACAGATCGGAGAGGTACGATGATGCGATCCTTCAGCAAAGGTTTTTGGCTCGGCCTGTTCTTTGGCGCCGCGGCCGCAATACTATTTGCCCCTGAAAACCGGCCCGAATTCATCGAGCAGATTGCGCAGCGCGCGCAGCAGGCCCTGGCGGCCGGCCGCCAGGCCGCGCAGGAACGGGAACAATCCCTGCAGGAGAGATATCACCAGATCGTCGGCCAGGCCCAGGAAGCCGTGGAGTAGGCCCTGGTGGACTCGCTGCCCCCGCACCCCGATGCGGACGATCGAGGGGTTCGTCCCTTTCCCCGCCTCCTGGGCCTGGGCCTGCTGCTGGGAGGCGGCCTCCTGGGCCTGCTGCTGGCCCTGTCGGTGATGCTCTATCGGGCGCCGGCCGGCGGCAGCGCGCCCCCTGTCTCGGCGGCTCCTCCTCCAGAGACGGTGGCCCGCCTCAGCGCGGCCTCCCCGGAGACCCGGGCGGCTCCCGGCGCTTCCCCTACCCGCACCCCCAGGCCGCTGAGGCCGGCGGTGGGACAAAAGGCGCCCCCGTTCCGCCTGCCGGACCTGGAGGGGGTCGAGCACAATCCGGCCGAATACCGCGGCCGGCCGGTCCTGCTCCACTTTTGGGCTTCCTGGAGCCCCTCCTGCCGCCAGGGCTGGGGCGAACTGGTCCGTTTTGCCGCCAGCGGCGCCCCCAGCCACCCCGTCATCATTGCCGTGAACGTGCAGGAGCCCTGGGAGGTCGTGCAGAATTTTGTCGGCCAGGAAGCCCTGCCCTTTTACCTGCTGCTGGACCACCAGGGCCGGGTGAACAGCACCTACGGCATCACCGTACTGCCTACAACCTTTCTGCTGGACCGGGAGGGCATCATCCGGCAGGTCGTCCCCGGGGAGATCAGTGCCGAGAGCCTGCGGATACTGGTCAAGAGCCTGGATCTTCCCTGAAGGAATGCTTGCCCCTCAGGCCAAAATCCGCTATAATGAACCCACGGAGCACGGCGTTTCACGAACCGAGAATACCATGGCGACAAAACGGACTTGGTGGTGGCTGTACATCTGCTTGATTGTGGCGCTGGCCCTGGCCCTGCTACTGCAGCAGTGGCCCAGCCTGCATTTTCCGCATCTGCGCGGCCTGCTGTTCTTTTTACTCCTTGCCCTGATCGCCGAATGGCTGACCGTGGACCTGCCCGGTCCCGGTCGCGTTCGTTTCAACGCCGTCATCATCCTGCCTGCCGCCCTCCTGTTCAGCCCCATCAGCGGCGGGGCCCTGGGCGCGCTGGCCAGCTTGCTGGTCAAAGTGGGCCGGGCCATCCACGAACGCCGGCCTCCCCCTATTGCCTGGAGCTTGTTTGACGCGGCCCAGGTGCTGCTCTCCTGCACCCTGGCCGGCATGGTCTACCAGGCCCTGGCAGCCAAGAGCACGGACTTTTGGCCCATGGCGGCGGCCTATATGCTGGCGCTGGCCGTCCTGGAAATCGGACACATCCTGCTGGCCAACCTGATCTACCATAGACTCCGGGGGACAGCCCAGGGGCAGAACTTGCTGGGCTCCCTAGTGCCAGCGGGCCTCGCCCACCTGGTGACGGCGCCCCTCGGCCTGTTCATCCTCATCAGCCAGGACCCCTTCCCCTTTTACGGAGCGGGCCTGGCCCTGCTGCCCCTTTCGGCGTGCAGTTATGCCGTCTATCAATACGGCCAAAAGCGCGAGCTAACCGCCATGCTGCAGCGCCTAGATAGCCAACTGGCCCGGATTCGGCGGGTCAGCGAGACACTGCGCACGGATCTGGACCTGGAGCGCTTGTTGTCGCACCTGGCCCAATCCATCCATGACAACATGGGCTTTGAGCAGGTCGACCTCTTGCTCTACCAGGAGCAAGAGCGCTGCTTTGTGCAGTACGCCACCTCGGGCAAGTCCCCCGACCGATCCAAACCGCTGCCGGCGCAGCCCATACCGCGCGAGGAGATTGTGCGCCTTTTCGACGACCAATTTCGCCTGGGACAATGTTATCTGTCCCGGGAGGAGACTAGCCCGCAGACAGCGCCCTCCAGCGACCCCGACCTCTGGCAGCCCACAGACCGCCTGTTGGTGCCCCTAATCGGCATCCTGGGCGAACTGATCGGCGTCCTATCCTTGCAGCACCCCCTCGACGGCCGCCGTCCCTCCGCGGCGGCGATCTATCCCCTGGAGATCCTGGCCCACCTGGCAGCGCAGACCATCGAGAACGTGCGCCTCTATCAACAACTACGGAAACGCTTGGTCTCGCTGGAGCAGGCCCACCAGGAGGTCCAACAAGCCCAGGAGGAGCTATCGCTGTACAATCGCACCCTGGAAGAACTGGTCAGCCAACGCACCAGGGAACTCCAAGAGCGCAGCCTGCAACTGGAGCAAGCCCTGGAACAGGCACAGCAGGCCGATCGCCTCAAGACGGAATTCCTGGCCAACATGAGCCACGAGCTGCGCACCCCACTGAACTCGATCATTGGCTTTTCCAGGTTGATCCTCAAGGGGATCGACGGGCCCATCAGCGATGTACAACGCACCGATCTGACCGCCATCTATAACAGTGGGGTCCACCTGCTCCAATTGATCAACGACATCCTGGACCTGTCCAAGATCGAGGCAGGCCGGATGGAGCTGCAAAAAGAGCCGGTTGACCTCAGTCCAGTGATCCAGGGGGTCCTCAACACCTGCGCGCCGCTGGTCGAGGACAAACAGGTCGAGTTACTGCAAGAGGTGCCCTTGGGCCTGGCCCAGGTCTATGCCGACCCCACCCGGGTACGCCAGATCATCCTCAACCTGGTCAGCAACGCCATCAAGTACACCGACGAGGGCCAGGTGATCGTTACCGCCCGCCAAGAGAGCGCAGAGGTAACCGTCAGCATCCACGACACCGGCATCGGCATTGCCCCCCGCGATCTGGCCAAGGTCTTTGAATCCTTTCGCCAGATCGAAAAGAGCAGCCGCCCGCACACCCGGGGCACCGGGCTGGGGCTGACCATCAGCCGCCGCTTTGTCGAAATGCACGGCGGGCATATCTGGGTGGAAAGTGAGCCCGGCCAGGGCTCGACCTTTTCCTTCACCCTGCCGGTGATTGGCGCCGCCCCCACGGAGCAATCCGACGTCCAGCCAGGTCCGGCCGACCGACCGGTACTGGTCATCAGCGCCGACAGGGATAGCATCAACCTCTCCCGCCACTACCTGGAGAAACGAGGCTACCAGGTGATCGGGGCCAGCGACGTGGTCGAGGCCCTGCGCCTGGCCTGGGAAGCCCACCCCGGCGCCATTGTCGTCGATCCCATCCTGCCCGAGGAGGACGGCTGGGCCATGCTGGGAGCACTGAAGGAGGATGCCTCTACCCAAGATACGCCCCTGATCATCAGCACCCTCTTTCCCGAGGAGAATAGCGGTTTTTGCTTGGGAAGCGGCACCCTCCTTTTCAAGCCGCTGCCAGGCCCGGATTTGCTCCAGGCCGTGGCTGACAGAGCGAAAGAAATCCACCACATCGTGGTAATCGAGAACGAGTCCTCGGATTTGGATCGTTTCGTGCGGATCCTTGAACAAGCCGGATACCGGGTCAGCGCTGCTGGCAACCGCCAGGAAGGACTGGCCTGCCTGCAGCAAGAGCGGCCCGATTTACTGCTTATGAATCCGCTCCTGCCGGACGGACAGGCCTTTGCGATCCTGGCCCAGCTCAAGCGCAGCCCGGAAGGGATCGAGTTGCCCATCTATCTAGCCCTCTGCAAAGAGACAGACCCAGAGCAGGTCGCCTTTTTGGACGAGCAGTTCTTGGACCTGGCCAAGCAGGGGCTCTTTCAGACCGAGGGCACGCTGGCCGAGGTCGCCCGGGTGCTGCAAGAACGATTGGGGGCGGTCAAGGTGGGTTAAAAGTTGGAGGTTGGCCGGACTGAAGGGTCACAGTCCGGCATGGATACACCAGCATGTCTGAGCAAGAGAACGATCTGGAGCAGATCTGGCGAACCGTGCAAGAGTTCGTCCGCGGGCTGCAGCGGCAGGATCCCACCATCCGCCGCTGGCTCGCGCCGAACAGCGTGGCCGAACTCTGGTTTGACCTCTATGGGGAAGCGGCCCTCCTCATCCAGCTCAAGGATTATTTGGGCAGAAAGCGCATCGTCCTGGTCCGCGAGACGGCGCCGCCCGATCAGGAGCGCCAGCGGGGCCGGCTGATCGAGATCGCCTGGGTCGATCCCCAGGGTCAGGGCTATGGCCCCGAGGATCTCGTCACCCTGCACCTGGAGCACCAGCGCAGCGGCTGGCGGGTAGCGGATCTCTGGCCGGGTGCGCTCGATGCCCGCCTCTCCCTAGTGGGGGTCCACGAGGCAGTAGAGGAACGCGGGGAAAAGGCGCCCCTGGCGCTGCGCTGGTTGGCCGGACAAGTTGACCTGCCCCTGGAGGGCTGTGGGGAACTCGAGGATGTGGAAGCGCTTTTTCTACTGGGCATGTACACCCGCGGTTACTGTCCCGGCGAGTTGGTCCAGGCCCTAGGCCTGTGGCGCGATTTCCGCCACCAGGTGCAGCCCGGCTACCGCAAGGCCGCCATCCTGGCCGCGGCGGTGGAGCAGATCTCGAGCCAAATCGGGGAGTATGGGGACAGCCTGCAGGAAATTGCGGACTTTTATGGAGTTGCCCCACGCAGCGTCGGCGCTCGTTCCCGGGAAATCCGTGCCTGGCTCGAACGCCGGCCGCGTCATTCGGCCTGAGGAACATCGTGTCCCTACCCTACCGCCTCATCCTGGGCCTGCTGCTCAGCCTGGGCATCGCCCTGTTGGCCCACCGCCGCCGGGCCCTATCTGCCAGCGGGATACTGGGCGCCGTGCTCTGCGGCACCCTCATCCTGGCTTTTGGTGGCTGGGCCTGGGGCCTGGCCCTGATCGTCTTTTTTCTTTCCTCCAGCCTGCTGAGCCACTGGCGCCGCCGGCGCAAGCGGTCTCTGGAGGCCCTCTTTGCCAAAGGAGGCCGCCGGGATCTGGGCCAAGCCCTGGCCAATGGAGGGCTGGCCACGCTCCTGGCCCTCCTGGCCCACCTCTGGCCCCACCCGGCCTGGGCGGCGCTTTTCGCGGGGGCGCTGGCCGCGGCCAGCGCCGACACCTGGGCCACCGAGGTCGGCGTGTTCAGCCCCAACCCTCCCCGACTCATCACCACGGGGCAGGCCGTGCCGCCCGGCACTTCGGGGGGCGTCAGTGGACTGGGCACATTGGCGGCGGCCGGCGGTGCGCTGTTATTGGGCGGGGCCTTTTATCTGTTGGGAGGCTTGGAGGCGATCCTGTTTCCCGCGGCCCTGCAACCGCCCTGGACCGTGATCCCGCTCTCCGTGCTCGGGGGGCTATCCGGCATGCTGGTCGACAGCCTGTTGGGGGCTACCCTCCAGGGCATCTACCGCTGCCCCCGCTGCGGCCAAGAGACCGAGCGCCGCTGGCACTGCGCCGGGCCCACCCAGGCCCTACGCGGGCAGCGCTGGATGAACAACGATCTGGTCAACCTGTGGGGAACCCTGGTAGGGGCCGCGGTGGCCGGGGTCGGGGCGTTACTGCTGGCAAGCCTTAGTTAATCTGTCGCCAGCGGCGCACCATGGCGATGGCCGCGCCCAGCAGGAGCAGCCCGGCCCCGCCCCACAGCAGGTTCATGCCGGGCTTGAGGCTCACGTGGATGTGGGCCACCCCGGTTTCAGAATCGCCCTGCACCCGGAGCCAGGCCAAGCCGGGCTGCCGGGGCAGATCCAAGCCCTCGATCTGGACTTGGGCGGCCTGCTGCTCCACCGCGATCTGCACCAATTGCACCGTGGACCCCGGCCACAGCGCGGCCGGCGGGGATTCGATCACATCTCCCACTGACTGGGTCGGCGAGACGACCAACAGGCCCTGCGGGCCCATAAATTCCAGGACCACCCCCGCACTGACCATGCCCTCGGCGTTCTCGTGCGTATCCATATAAAAGCCCCGCATGGTCACCGTATAGGCAGCGACGTACACGGGCTGGTCCTTGAACAATAGCAAGAGGCCCGGTGGAGGCAGATAGACATCCTCCACCATCAGCAACTCGCCCCCTGGCAGAATCGCGGGGTGGGCAGGGCCGGCCGAGTCCAGCAGGGGAAAGGTAGAGCTAAGCACGCTGATCTCTGCCCCTGCCGCGACCTGAACGGTGAGCAGCGCCTGCCCGTCCGACTCTTGCAAAGCCTGGAGGGCCAGGGAATAGCCGGCCGTATTCACCGTGCTGCCCTCGGCCACGGCCACGGGCTCATTCCGCTGCGCTGGATCATAGCCCTCGGGAGCGATATAGAGGTCATGGCTCAGCTCGCGCTGCACGTGCGGCGTGGCCATCATACTATTGTCCTGGGGGTTACGATAGAGTTCGGGCAGGGCTGTAAAACGCCCCCCCTCGGCCTCTACCTGCAGGCGCAGAGCAGGCTTGGCACCTGGCGATTCCTGCCAACCGAGGAAGGTAAAGGTATAGCCCAGGGCGGATTGGGCCTGCCCTTCCAGCAATGAAAGCGTCAGCCCCTGTTGACTATAGACAGAGGAGGCGAGGATGCCCAATACCAGGAGTCCCAGGCCCACGTGGGCCAGATAGCCCCCTATGTGCCAGAAATCCCGCCGCACCGTGCGCACGACCATCGCCGCATTGGTCGCCAGGGCAAAACTGCCCAGCAGCACCAAGAGCAGCGAGAGCGGTTGTCGCGCACCCCACAGGAAGGCCCCCAAAACGGAAAGGATGGACACAATCGCCGGTACAGCCAGGAAACGACTCAACTTGGACCAACTCGTTTCCCGCCAACCCAACAAGGGGCAGACGATCAAGACGGCCATCATCAGCATCAGAAAGGGGGCTGTCGTGCGGGGATAGAAGGAAATGTCCAACACGTCGGGCAGGCCCCACAAGCGCGTGACCACGGGCACCAGGGTCCCGATCAGGATCGGCGCAGTCAGAAACAACAGCAGGATCACGGTAATCAAAAAGGTGAAATCGCGCGAGAGCCAGGTCTGGGGCCCAGTTCCTACCGTACCCGCGGCTGACGCCGCGGGCGATGTGCGTCCTTTATCCGAGTCATCGGCAAAGACAGGTCCGCGGGGAATATCGCGCCAGCGGTAGACCAACAGAGCCACACTGAGCGTCGCCATCAGGGCCAGCACACCGAGCATCCAGGGATTGAGGCCCGTTTCCACGAAGGAGTGTGTCGAGACCTCGCTGAGCACTCCACTGCGGGTTAAATAGGTCGCATAGAGGATGAGCAGAAAGGTGGCGATGGCCAGGATGAAATTGCCCTGGTACAGCCGCCGGCGATAGCGCTGGATCAGCAACCCGTGCAGCAGGGCCGTGCCGGTGAGCCAGGGGATCAGGGAGCTGTTTTCCACCAGGTCCCAGCCCCAATAGCCGCCCCAGCCCAGTGTTTCGTAGGCCCAATAGGCCCCCATGCAGATGCCCAGGCCAAGAAAGAGCCAACCCAGCAGGGTCCAGGGCAGGGACAGGCGGACCCAATCGTCATACTTCCGCCGCCAGAGCCCGCCCAGAGCATAGGCAAAGGGCAGGGTTAGGCCGGCGTAGCCCAGGAACAGCACCGGGGGGTGGGCCACCATCCAGGGGTTTTGTAGCAGGGGGTTCAGGCCAAAGCCATCCACCGGGACCCGGCCCAAAAGCTGGAATGGACTGTCCACCAACAAAAAGAGCAAAAGCCCGGCCTGTACCAGAAGCATGAAAAACAGTACATAGGGCTCAAACTGCCGTGAGCGCCGAATCTGGAGCACGGTCAAGAGGGCCGCCAGTAACTGCCAGAACAAAAAACTGCCCTGCTGCCCGGCCCAAAAGGCAGAAATCCGGTAGGGCAGCGCCAGGTCACGGGAGGTATATTGATAAACGTAGGCGACATCGTAACGTTGAGCCAGGATCAAAGTCAAGAGAAAGAGCGACGCCACGGCGGTCAAAACCAGCACCAGACTACTCAAACCCCGGGCCCACTGCAGCCAAGTCCGCCCCCCCCGGATGCACCAAAAGCAAGCGGCAGCGCCGGCCAGCGCGGCAAGAAAACTAGCCCCCAGCAGCAACGTCCCCAGAATCACGGCCTGCCCTCTGGGGCCTGAGCCTGTTCTTGGTCCGCTTCCTGGTACTTGGAAGGGCACTTGAGCAACACCCGGGTCGCCCGGAAAGCGTCCAACTCCGCATCGTAGCGGCCGTGGACCACAAACCCGCTGGCCTGCTCCAGGTTGGCCTGCCGCGGCCGCTCGTACATAATCAACAACTCGTCACCCTGATCATCAGCGATAACAAAGCGATAGTAGCCCTGCTCATCATAGCCGATGATCTGCTGTAGGTAGCCATGCACCTGAACCGAACGACCGCTGGTGCGGGCTTGGGCAATGGTCACATAGGGAGTCAGACTGCCGGCAAAAGCCGTTGCCCCCAATAGCAGCGCTGCCAGGATCAGCACAGCGCCAACGATATGGACCGGTTTCAAAGTATGCAATTTCGATTCCAAATAGCCCCTCCTGCGCCGACCTGTATCGTCAAGAGAGCAAGTCTCTAAAAACACGGTTTTATAAAAGTATATCAGGCCTTGCCGCCCCTGTCAATGAAAATCGCCACCAATCCATTTGACATTTTCCGCCCTTGTAGGTAAACTACGGACTGAGCAAAGGAGGAAAAAACGATGCTGAGGGTCTTGCTGACACTCTTGTTGGCCATCTGCCTGACGGTGGCCGGCGAACTCTTGTTAAAGGCGGGCATGAACGAGGTAGGCGAATTCAACTTTCAGTGGGCCGTGCTTTGGAACACCTTTACCAACTGGCGAGTTCTGAGCGGCTTTGCCCTGATTTTCGCCGGTTCGATCTTTTGGCTGGTGGTCATCTCGCGGATCGAGTTGAGCGTGGCCTATCCGATGCTGGGACTGAGCTACGTGATCACGGTGCTGGCTTCCTGGTTATTGCTCCAGGAGCGATTGAGCTGGCAAAAGTTGGTAGGCTCGCTTGTGATCTGCCTGGGCGTAGTCCTAGTCACCCAAGGCTAGCCTATTGCACATACCTCCATTCTAGTGTACAATAGCGGCAAAGCACAGATCAGGAGTGAGCATGCCCAAGCCCCGTATCATCGCTATCGACGGGCCGGCGAGCGCCGGCAAAAGTACGCTGGGCGCCCGGCTGGCCCAGGTGTTGGGCTACCTCTACGTTGACACCGGCGTGATGTACCGGGCCGTCACCTGGGAAGCGCTCTGTCAGGACATCCCCATCGAGGACGAGGCGGCCATCACGGCGCTGGCCGCCGAGTTGAGCATCGACATCACCCGACCCCAAGTGGAGGACGGCCGGCAGTACACGGTCTATGTGGACGGAAGGGACGTAACCTGGGACCTGCGCCGGCCGGAAGTGGACCAGCAGGTCTCGCCCGTTTCGGCCTACAGCGGGGTACGGCGGGTGCTCACCGCGCAGCAGCGGGCCATCGGGCTGCGCGGGGAGGTCGTGATGGTGGGGCGGGATATTGGCACGGTGGTCCTGCCGGAAGCAGCGCTGAAAATCTACCTGGATGCTTCTCCTGAGGAGCGAGCCCGGCGGCGCCTGCGCGACAAGCAGGCCCTGGGCTGCGCCATCGATTATGAGACGGTCCTGCTGGCCATCCGCCGCCGGGACCGCTACGACGCCGGGCGAACGGTAGCACCCCTGCGCCAGGCCGAGGATGCCATCTATATGGACAACGACCACATGACCATCGAGGAGGAATTGCAATTCATCCTGGAGCTACTCCAAGCCGATGAGGCGGTTGAGAATGACCGGACCTGGCCCGAGAATGGAGAATCAAGATGAAAATAAACATCCAGCCGATTGAAGAGGAAGAAAACGGGATGCTCTACCGGGCCATGCGCGGCCTGGCCCGCTTTCTCTTTTGGATCTTTGCCGAGATCGAGGTCGAGGGCCAGGAAAACGTGCCGGAAAAGGGGCCGGCCCTGCTGGTCTGCAACCATGTCAACCTCATCGATCCCATCGTGCCCATTGGGGTACTCCAGCGGCGGACCTCGTTCATGGCCAAGGAGGAGGTCTTTGATGTACCCCTCTTTGGGCGACTATTGCGCGGCCTCAAGGTGGTACCAGTGGCCCGGGGCAAGATCGCGGCCCGGCGGGCACTACATCAGGCCGAGCAATTCCTGCGCCAGGGCTGGCTCTTCTGCATGTTTCCCGAAGGCACCCGCAGCCGCACGCCCGGAATGGGGCACGGCCACAACGGGGCCGCCCTGTTGGCCCTACGCACGGGCGCACCCATCCTGCCCATCGCCGTCATGGGGACCCACCTGGTCATGCCCGAGGGGCGCTTTTTCCCCCGCCGCGACCGCATCTCGCTTCGCATCGGGAAACCCTTGATCGTGTCCCGGTTAAGCGGCCGGCTCGACCGCCAGGTGTTGGAGGAACTAACGGAACGGATCATGCGCAATATCGCCGCCCTGCTGCCCCAGGAATATCACGGCGTCTATGCCACAGAGCCGGCTGTGGCCATGGCACAACAGTAAGCTTCGCCCCGGTTTAGAGTCCAGGGCCGGTTGCCGCTCCTGGATTGGCGTAGGCGGGCAAGGCCACAAAAAAGCGACTACCCTGCCCTTCCCTGCTTTCCACCCAAAGCTGGCCGTCATGCGCCTCCACGATCGCCTTGACAATGGCCAGCCCGAGTCCAGTGCCGGGGATTTTGTCCACTTGGGGAGAGGGCACCCGATAGAACTTTTCGAACAGACGGGGCAAGGCCTCCTGGGGAATGCCGATACCCGAGTCCTGGACCTCTAGCAGGACCTGGCGATCCTGTCGTCTCAGACGCACCGTGACCATTCCACCCACAGGGCTATACTTGAGGGCATTGCTCAACAGATTATCCAGCACCTGACGCAATTGCCGCGAATCCCCCGAAACCGAACACCTTTCTGGGGGCAACTCTTGCTGCAACGCTATCTTGCGCAGCTCGGCCTGGAAAAAAGCGGCCTCGAGGGACTCCTGGACGAGCTGGTTCAAAGCGCATGCTTCGCGCACGGTTTCGACGCCGGCCTCGATCTTGCCCAGGTCCAAAAGGTCTTGGACGAGATCGGCCATCTGCTCCGCACTGGTCTTGATATAGCGAACAAACTCCTGGTGCTGTCCCTCAACCAACGACTTGAGCAGCAAGTCGGCATAGCCCCGAATCGAGGTCAGTGGGGAGCGCAGATCGTGCGAGACCGTGGCCACAAAGTCGGTCTTCATCTGATCCAGCTCTTTGAGATGGGTGATATCCTGCATGACGGCAACCCAGCCCCGTTCCCCTTTGGGGCCGGCCACCGGGGACACGTGGAAGAAAAGCGTCCGGCCATCGTCGAGAACCAGCTCTGTCGGGGGCGAACGGCCGTCGTCTTTTTTAGCCTGACAAAAAACATCGTACAGTGCCGCGGGGGTCAAAACTTTTCCAATAGATCGCCCGGCCGCCTGAGCAAACGAGATCCCAAAAGCCCGCTCGGCGGCCGGGTTGAGCAGGGTAATGCGCAATTCCCCATCCGTGGTCACAATAGCATCCGCCGTGCCGGTCAGGATAGCCTCCAGGCGCCCCCGTTCCCGCTCGACCGCCTCGAACAGGCGGGCATTGGAGAGCGCCACCGAAATCTGGGCGGCCAGGATCTCCAAAAGCGGGACATCGGCCTCACCAAGTTGATCATGTCGATCGCTCTGCACATCGAGAACACCCAGCACCTCGCCCCCCAGGCGCAGAGGCACCCCCAACTCGGCCACCGTGTCCGGCAAGTCAACATGGGGGGAGCCAAACTCTTGGCGGCGCTCTCCCACCGCCAACAGGGGGGCGCCATAGCGGGCGACCCAGGGCATAATGCCCTCGCTGGAGAGGTCCAGGTGGGTCGGTGACAGTTCCACTTGGGGGTCCCGGCAGGAATGCCAGCCCTGGGAAATCAACGAATCCCCATCCAGGAGGGCCAATTCGACATAGTAATAGCCAAAAGTCTGGCGGACCAACCAGGCCACATCTTCCAGCAACTGGTCCGGATTGAGAATAGAGGCCACCTGGTGGCTCACCCCATTGACAAACTGCAGCTTGCGTGCCCAGAGCTGCTCCTTGCGATAAACCCGCGCCTTTTGAATCACCACGGCCGCCTGGGTCGCGATAGAGCTCACCAGGTCCAGATGGGAGAGGTCAAAGCGAGCGATCTCTTCGTGGGTCAGGGTCAAAACGCCCACCACCCACCCCTCCTGGATCAACGGTGCGGCCATAACCGAACGGGAGGTAGAGTGCGCATCCTCGCGGACAAGCCATCGTTCGTCCTGCTGCGTATCCTGGATCATGGTGCCCTGGCGATGCTGGATGACCCAACTGGCCAGCCCTTCCCGTACCACCTCTTCCCAAAGAGCTCGACTGATCTGGGTCACCTGGCCCTGGCGGGAGGAAATTGTGCCCACAGGCCGCTGTTGCTCGTCCAGCAGAATCAGGCTGCCCCCAGAGGCATCCAAAGAGGTCGTGGTTAACTCGAGCAGGCGCATCAGCAGCGTGTCCAGGTCCAACTCGGCCCCCAACTCGCGGCTGACCCGATAGAGCAACTCTGTCTTGGATTTTTCCGCCAACAGTTCCTCCCGGCTGCGTTTCAGACGCAACTGGGTCTCTACCCGGGCTAGGAGTTCGGCCTCATCGGGGGGCTTGGTCAAAAAATCATTGGCGCCGGCCTCCAAACCCTGCACCTTGCTGGTCACGTCCTCCAAACTGGTCAGCAGGATCACCGGGATCGAGGCCAAATCAGCATTCTGGCGCAACTGGCGGGTTACGGCATAGCCATCCTGATCCGGCAGGATCACATCCAAGAGGATCAGATCGGGCGCCTGTTGGGATATCCGACCGAGGGCCTCAGCAGCCGTCTTGGCCTCCAGCACCTCATAGCCAGCTCTCAGCAGACGCAGCTTAGCCCAGGTACGGCTGGTCGTGCTGTCATCCACGACGAGTATAGTTCCGGAAGGGGACATCTTGTTTGTCATTGCGCTGACAATCTCCTCGCAGGCGGCCTAACGAGCCTGTGTGACTCAAGCCTTGTTAGTCGCCACTCCGCCACTTGCGCATCACCACTATGTCCTTTTCCGGGCCTACCGTAGCTTCAAAATCATCCATGAGTCGCTCGATTCCACCCAAGATCCCCCTCTCGGCAAGCGCGGCGCCGCCCTGCTTGTCCCAGGCGCAGCCCTCGCAGGTACACTCCAGGCCCCGCTCCAGGCCCTTGATCACATAGGAGAAAATGATCAGGCCCTGGCCTCTGAGGGCCTGGCGGGCCACTTCGGAGACAGCGGTGGCAATACGAGCTTGGTCGGTCAGCCCAAAGCCCAGATCGCGGGCCATTTCACGAGCGGTTTGTCGGGCGACTACCACGTCATAGTTGTCCAACAGATCGACACGCCTCGAATCATGCTCCATAGACTTGTCCCCCTTTCAACACAGTCCTCAGCCCTACAGGGCCCGGCGCCGTGAAAAATCAAGTTTGCACTGGCAGTTTTATGCCCTGTCGCCAGCCTGGGCCATCCCGGCCTCCCTAGTCCGTATCCACCAGGCCCAGATCACGCAGGGCCTGCAAAAGATTGGCCTCGGCAAAATCATCCTTGGGAATATAAGCATCGGCGCCCACATCCAATCCGGTGAGCGTGTCATCCATGCGGTCCTTGACCGTCAGCATCACCACAGGGATAGAATCCGTTGTGGGATCCTGCTTTAACCTTTCGCAGACCTGGAAACCATTGATATCGGGCAGATTGACATCGAGCACGAGAGCATCAGGCCGCTCGCTGCCAGCCATATCGAGGCCCTCCTGTCCATTCTGGGCGACGACCACGGCCAAGCCCATCTTTTCCAGAACCAGCCGCAAACGCAGCGCCTGGGTCGGACTATCTTCAACAATCAAAATCTTGGGCATTCTACCTCCTAATCCGGTTGAGCCGGAGCTGAACAGTGCCAAACCACTCCCTGAGGCTTACTCGGCGGACCTGAACGCTGGTTAGGCCCCGACCTGGCCTGGCCAGAATCAAACCCAACGGGCCAATCCCTAAAATGCGTGCACACTGCAAAAGAACTTGAACCGTTAGCCCTCTGGCAAACACACTCAAAGCATTTCGGCAATCGTCGCCGCTACCTGTTCCAGAGAAACCACGCGGTCCACGACCCCGGCAGCGATGGCCTCCTTGGGCATACCAAAGACGACACAGCTGCTCTCATCCTGGGCCAGCACCCTTCCTCCCAAGGACTTGAGTTTTCTGAGACCTTGCACGCCATCCTGACCCATCCCCGTAAGAATAATGCCCAGGGATTTGCGCCCATAGGCCTCGGCCACAGAGGCAAAGAGGAAATCGGCAGAGGGGCAGAGGGTCTCTTGCTGCTGGCGGCTGCGCAACAGGACCTGCCCACCAACGCGAACCAGCAAGTGGCGATCGTCCGGTGCGACCAAGGCGACTCCAGGCTCCAGGCTTTGGCCTTGCCGGGCCGTTTGGACCCGCAGCGCGGTGGCCCGCTCCAACCAGTCGACCAAGCCCTGGCCAAAACCACGGGCAATGTGCTGAACGATCACGATCGGAACGGGGAAATTGGCCGGCAGGGCTCCTAAAACCTGGTAGAGTGCGTTGGGTCCACCCGTAGAGGCGGCGATGGCCACCGCCGCCGTATGTACCTGTTCCGGTTCCGGCTGCACCAGCGGCCTCGCCGAACGGAGCATACCGGTCGCCCAACGGCGGACCACCTTGACCTCGGACATTAGCTTGACGGTCGTGACCAATTGCTCCCGAATGGACTCATAGGCCGGCCCGGCCGGGCCACTAGGTTTTTCGACCACGGTCAGCGCACCGGCCCGTAACGCGTTGAAGGTGATCTGGAGTTCCTTGGATTCGACACTGGCACTGACCACGACGATTGGGGTGGGCGTCTTTTGCATAATCTGCTTGGTGGCCTGAAAGCCATTCAGGCGGGGCATGCGAATATCCATCGTGATGACATCGGGCTGCAAGCGCGCCGCCAGATTGACCGCCTCCAGGCCATCCCGGGCAACACCGACGACCTGCAGTTGTGGATCGGTCTGCAGCATGTAGACTAGCAATTCCCGCACCGTAGGAGAATCATCGACCACGAGCACCCGTATCATCGCTGTCCCTTAAATCAACTGCTGGATTGTCTCCAGCAAAGCATCCTGATCAAAAGCCCCCTTGACAATGTAGGCCTCCGCACCCACCTCAATGCCCCGGGCCTTGTACTCGGGGCTGTCCAGCGAGGTGACCAGGATCACCGGCAGATCCTGATAGCGCGGCTCTTGTTTGACCGACTCGGTCAAATCAAAGCCGTCCATGCGCGGCATATCCACGTCCGCCACGATCAGGTCAAAATCGTATTCGGCCAGCACGTCCAACGCCTCCTGACCATCCGTCGCCAGCAAGACCTCATATCCGGCGGTCGTCAGGATGTTCTTCTCCAGCGTCCGCGTGGTAATCGAATCGTCCACAATGAGGATTCGCTTGCGCTTTTCCTCTCTCTCCTCGCGTTCAACTTCCAGATCCAAGAGCGTCCGGCTTGGCGCCCGCTGCGCACTTTTGATCAAATCGCCAACGTTCAAGATCAGGGCCACGCGTCCTGTGCCCAGCACCGTTGCCCCGGCCACGTTACGCACCCGGGCCAGTTGCCGACCCAAGTTCTTGACGACCACCTCCGTCTCGTCCAGGACCTCCTCCACCACAAAGCCCACCTGGTCGCCGGCCGCGGTCAGGACCAGCACAACCACCTCTTCCTCGGCCCCATACTCCAGGGCCTCTCCCCCCAGCTCTAAAATCTCATCCAATCGGGCCAGTGGCAAAGGGCGCCCCCGGTATTGCAGGGCCAGTCGGCCCTCGACCACGGCCATATCCTGCAATGTCACCACTTCGATCCGTTCCACAGTACCGATGGGCACAGCGTACACCGCGCCACCCTCGCGGAGCAGCAGGCAGCGCGTACTCACCAACGTCAAGGGCAGGGTCAGCCGAAAGCGCGTCCATTCACCGGGCCGGGATTCGACCTCGACCCGGCCCTGTAGGCCTTCCACGTTCCTGCGCACAATGTCCAGGCCAATGCCGCGGCCCGAGACCTCGGTGATGATCGGCGAGGTCGAAAGTTCGGGGGCAAAGATCAGGGACAGGATTTCCTCCTGGCCGATCTCTGCGGCCGCCTCCGCACTCAGCAAGCCCCGCCGGACCGCCGCCTCACGTACGGCCTGCGGATCGACCCCGGCCCCATCGTCCCAGATCTCGACCTGGATGCTGTTTCCCTGGCGCTCTGCCTTTAATTCGATGCGCCCCCGCCGGGCCTTGCCGCGCTGCTCACGCTCATCCGGCGGCTCAATACCGTGATCGATACAATTGCGCAAGAGGTGCATCAGGGGGTCCTGCAATTGTTCCAGCACATATTTATCCATCTCGACATCCCCACCGACCACCTCCATGGCCACTTCCACGCCCTTTTCCCGGGCCAGATCGCGCACAATCCGCCTTAACGTTCCCACCAGGGTGGCCAACGGCAGCATGCGGGCCTGCTTGACCCCTTCCTGCAGCCCCTCGGTGACCAGCATCAACTTGGCCAGATCCTCTCCCAACCGTTGGCTGAAACCACCGATCCAGCCCGCCAGTTCGCGCAGATGCAGCTCATTTCGCTGGAGCAACTCGGCCAGCTCACCCTGCGCCCCGTTGCCTCCTCGCAGTCGCTGCCAGTCCCGCTGCCACTGTCCCACTCGCTGTAATAACTCAGCGATCTCTTCCGCCCGACGGCTGAGGGCCAAGCGAGTCACCAAGAGTTCGCCACTTTGGGCCATTAATTCGTCCAATCGCGCCGTGGGAACCCGGATTGTCTCCCCGCTCCAGGATTGCAGGGGGCCTTCCAACACGGCGCTGGGCGGGGACTGCTTGGCCGGAGCCTCCCTAGGTGCGGGCCTTTCCTCGGCCGCCAATTGCGGCACCTGGACCGGCTGCCGCCGCCAGGCTTCGCCCAACCTGATCAGATAATCGGGCAACTCCAGGCCCTGTTCCAGATCCTCGGCCTTTTCTACCCGAGCCATCACAATCCCGATGAGGTCCAGCCCCTGATACAAAAGGTCAAAGATTTCGGCGTCCAGATGAATCGAACCGCGCTTGGCCGCTCCGAACACGTCCTCCATGCCATGGGCCAGTTCTTCGATCGGTTTTAGCTGTACCGCTCGGGCGGCGCCCTTTAGGCTATGTACGTGGCGAAACAGCTCCTCCAGAATTTCGGCCTGCCGCGGTGGTTCGGGCTGTTGCTCCAAAGCCAACAATCCGCTGTTGATCGTACCCAGCCGCTCGGCCAGCTCTTGGCGGAAACTCACCATCAATTGCTGCAGGATATCATCATCCAATGTCATGTGACTTCCTCCCATACAACAAGCCGATCCTCTTGCAGCAAGAGTTCCAGATCCAGCAGCACCACCATGTCAGCGGTCAGCCCCTTGGTATAAGCCGCCGCCCTGCTGCCGACGGTGGAAAGAGCGGGGGTCAGATCGGCCAGTTGCAGCGGCCGCACATCCTGTACCTGGTTCGCCAGAATCCCCAGCTCGAGCCCGTTACCGCGCACCGAGAGCACCTGCATCTCGCCGTCCATATCGAGCTTGCCCAAACCCATAAAGCGCATCAAGTCGATCACGGAGAGAATTTGGCCCCGCAGGTTGACTACCCCCCGAACAAAGTCCGGGGTACAGGGCACCACAGTCAACGCACCCAGGGGTTCAATCGTCTGTACATAGGTCGCCTCGACCGCATAGGACTCGTCCCCCAAATTGAACACCACAACGGGTATCGCCTGCCCGCCCTCTTCCTCCGGAGGTGGTTGGGAGACACGTCGCGTTCGCTTGCGCAGTACCCGGACCTGTTCTTCCGAAAGCTCCTCCAGGAAACGATCCAATGCCCGGAGCACTGCCGCGGGGGCCTGGACGGTCTCGGCCGCGGCTGCCGCAGCGGCAGCCGCGGGCTGATCCTGCCCTGCCTCCTCCTCGCCAGAGTCGGATTCGGCGACCCGATCCCCCTCGTCCCCAACATCGAGTTCCTCTTGCTCGGCCGGCACGTCTGTTCGGCCCTGCTTTTTTCGGCCCTTGGCTTGACCCATCAGGGCACCTCCTTAAAGGGTATACTGCTCCACCAGAGAGCGCAGTTGGCCGGCCAGATCGTTCAATTCCCCAGCGGCCCGCTCAACCTGCTGGGCCCCAGCCACACTCTGCGTCGTCACTTGTCGCATATGTCCCATCGCCATGGCGATCTGCTCCATCCCCGTCTGCTGCTGTCCCGCGGCGGCCGCAATCTGCTCCGCCGCCGCCACCGACGATTTGACACTTTCCGCCAACTGACGGATGGTGACCCGGGCCTCGTCGGTCAACTGCATGCTGTCCTCCGTTCCCTTGATACCCTCCTCGGTCGCCATCACCGCGGTATTCACCCCCCGCCGAATCTCACCCAACAATTCCCGCACCTGCTCCGTCGCGGCCCAGCTCTGCGCGGCCAGGTTGCGCACCTCCTGGGCCACCACCGCGAAACCGCGACCGGCCTCTCCAGCACGGGCGGCCTCTACTGCCGCGTTAAGGGCCAACATGTTGCTCTGCGTTGCCAATTGGCTCACCGTCGCAATGATCCCACCGATGGCCTGCGCCCGCTCTGACAATTCGAGAACGTCCCGCGCGATCGAGTCCACCTGCCCTTTCAGCGATTCCATACCCCTCACTG
>JAFGKG010000086.1 GCA_016928715.1 Chloroflexia bacterium | reverse complement strand
CAACCCCAGCCAGTACGGCCTGCCGGCCGTGGTGGCCACCATTCTGTTGAACGATGCCCACACCGGTGCCCTGCTGGCCGTGATGGACGGCACCTGGCTCACGGCCATGCGCACCGGGGCGGTCGGCGGCGTGGCCGCCAAGTACCTGGCCCGCCAGGACGCCAGCGTGGCGACCGTGTTCGGGGCCGGCGTGCAGGCCCGCACCCAGCTCATGGCCGTCTGCGAGGCCCGGCAGATTCGCAAGGCCTACGTCTATGACCTGGACCGGGAGCGCGGCCAGGCCTACGCCGCCGCCATGAGCGAGCAATTGCACATCGCCGTCATCGCCGCCGATGACCCCCGGGATGCCGTGGAGGCCGCCGACATCCTCGTCGCCGCTACCAGCGCCCACGAGCCCATTTTTCGCGGCGAGTGGATCCGGCCTGGCACGCACATCAACGGCGTCGGCTCGCACAGCCCCTCCGCCCGCGAGCTGGATAGCGAGACGGTGCGCCGCGCCCTGTTCGTCGCCGACCAGCGCGAGGCCTGCCTGGCCGAGGCCGGCGACCTCATCCTGGCCATCGAGGAGGGCGCGCTCGACGAGGGGCACATCCACGCCGAATTGGGCCAGATCGTGGCCGGCCAGGTGCCCGGCCGCAGCTCGGACGAGCAGATCACGCTCTTCAAGTCGGTGGGCCTGGCCCTGCAGGATGTCGCTACCGCCGCCCGGGTCTATGCCCTGGCCCAGGAGCAGGGCCTGGGGCTCGAGATCCCACTGTAGGCCGGCACGATGCGCATGGCCTGGAATTTTTTGCTCTCCTGGTGGTGGGTGTACTGGGGCCTGTTCAACCGCGCCCTGGGTAACCGCCGGCGCTCCCGATATGCGTACACGCGCTCGGTGGCCTGCTTTTCCCGGGCACTGGGACACATGCCCGACGACGCCCAGGTCTACCTCTGGCGCGGCACGCTCTACTGGCGCGAACTCGACCGACCTGCCCAGGCCGAGGCCGACCTGGACCGGGCCCTCGAACTGAACCCCCGGTTGGCCGAAGCCTACCTCAACCGTGCCTTTGTCCGCCAGTACCGCCTGCCGCCGGACCGCGCCGGGGCGGTGCGGGACCTGCGCGCCTACCTGGAATACGGCCGGGACACCTACTGGCGTCAGGTCGCCCAGCAGCAGTTGCAGCAGTTGGGGCAATAGAGGTGTTTAACTGTCCCCCCTTTTCTTTTCGGGAGAATCGCGCCGGCGCGGCCGGCGGCGGCGCGAGGATGACCCGGAGCCGCCCTTTTGCGCCTGTTGTTGGGGGGATTGTTTTGGGGCCTGTTGTTGGGGGGATTGTTTTGAGGCCGGCTGCTGACCCGACTGCTTTTGCGACTGCTGACGGGAGGGCTTTTTGCGAGAGCGGGAGCTCGACGACCGGGAGCGCTGCGAGACTGCTTCTTGCTTGGCGGCCGGCTGCTGTGCGGGCTGGGACTTTTTGCGGCGGCGCCGCTTTTTCTTCTTTGGCGGGGCCGGCTCCTTTTGCGGCGTCGTCTCGATGAATTCAGCATAGGAGGGCTGCCGGGCCTGCAGTTTGCCCTCCGCTTCCAATTGGGCCGCTTTGTTCAGCTCCTCCAGGGCAATTTCCACCGTCAGTCCGGGTCGCAGCTCGACCGTCGCCGCCTCTTTGGGCACACTGAGGCCGACGACCTTGCCCTGCCCGCTCAGGGTGGTCACCTGGTCGCCCACGTCGGGCAGTTGGGACTTGATCTCGCGATATTGGTCGTACTCGTAGCTCAGGCAGCAGAGCAGGCGTCCGCAGAGGCCCGATATCTTCATCGGGTTGAGGGGTAGATCCTGCTCCTTGGCCATGCGCACCGAGATGCGCTGGAAATTGCACAAAAACGTCTCGCAGCAGAGCGGCCGGCCGCAGGGACCGATCCCGCCCAGTAGACGGGCCTCGTCCCGGGCGCCAACCTGGCGCAGATCGATGCGCGTGCGCAGGTTGCGGGCCAGCCGGCGCACCAACTCGCGAAAATCGACCCGTTTCTCCGCCGTAAAGTAGATGGTCAGGTAACGACCGTTGTAGGTATATTCGGCCGCGATCAGGCGCATGGGAAGTTCCAATTCCTTGGCCGCCTCCTGGGCCTGCTGCAGAACCTCTTGCTCCTTCTCGCGGTTGCGTTCCATGCGCCGCAGGTCCGAGGAATTGGCCCGGCGCACTACGTCCTTGAGCTTCCCCTTGGGCTCGTGGGGAAGGGCCTCGCGTATTGTCACGACCTGGCCGGTATCCCGCCCCCGGTTGGTCTCTACAATGACCCACTCTCCGGGCGACAGCGCAAACTCGCCCGAACCAAAGTCATAGATCCGGCACTGGCGCCGCAGTCGTACACTCACTACACTGGGCACGGTATCCTCCTCTCGGGTTGCCCCGTTATATATTCATTGCCAACTCGCCGGCCCCCTGCGAGCACCTCTTCCCGGCTACAACGGCGTTTACGTCCTTCGTGGCGGCCCGGCGGCCATGAACGACTATCCACCGTTCATCCAGGTACAGGCGTCGACGGCGAAACGAGCACCGTTGGCATCTGCAGCAGCAATTGCTCGAAAAGCAGGCCCGGGTTGACCTGTTCTCCCAAATGCTGCCGCGCCGTCCACAACGCCTGCACGAACTCGTGTGCCTGCAGCGGACCTACCTGCCGGCCCACCGCCCGTAGTTCGGCCAGCCGGTCGATATTGCTCACCAGTTCTTCGCAGCCGTGTCCGATCATCAGCAGGTCGCGCCACCAGCCCTGCCAGCGCTCCAGCAGCGTAAAAAGCTCCTCGTGCTCGCCCTTTTTCCAGCGGCTGTTCTGCCGGGCGGCGAAACTAAAGCGCTCCAGCAGGCCGGCGCCCAATAATTCCAGCAGGGCCGAGAGATCCTGCTCTCGCTGCTGCAGCAAATGCTCGTCCTGCAGGGCCTGCACGGCCCAACCTGGCCGGCCCAGGCTCAGGGAGGCCAGCAGCGAGGCCGTCTCGGGGTCCGCCCCCCAGCGCTTCTGTAGGGCCCCCGCCACTTGCTCCCGCGCCAGCGGCCGCAGGGCCAGTAATTGGCAGCGGGAGACAATGGTATCCAACAAGAGGTGGTCCGAAAGGGCCACCAGCAGGATGGTCACAAAGGAGGGCGGCTCCTCCAGCGTTTTGAGCAGTGCATTGGCCGCCTCCACGGTCAGGGTCTCGGCATCCTCGATCCAATAGACCTTGCGCTGGCCCGCAAAAGGGCGCTCGGCGACGCCGGAACGCAGCTCGCGGATGGCCTCGATACCCAGGGTGCGCCGCTCGCCCGGCTGGAGTTCCAGGTTCAGCCGGCGCAGGTCCGGGTGGGTCCCGTTGGCCACCTGGCGGCAGGAGCGGCAGCTCCCACAGGGCAGGCCCTTGGCCTCGGTAGTCGGAGGCTCCAGGCCGCCCAACATGTCCAGGCCGGGCTGTTGGGCCGCCGTGCCCCTCTCGCAGAGCAGGGTCTGGGCGAACCAGCGGGCCAGGGTGGATTTGCCCACGTGGGGTGGGCCGGTAAAGAGATAGGCGTGGGCCAGCCGATCGGCGGACAACTGCCGCTGGAGCAGGTCGACCGCCCAGGCGTGCCCGATCACCTCCACTCGATATTCAGTGGGCTGCGCCCCGCCACTTGCGTTCATAGCCCGTCCTCCTGATAGGCCCCCAGGATCAGGCAGGCGTTCTGCCCGCCAAAGCCAAACGAATTAGAGAGGGCGATCCGTACCTGCGCCGGCCGGCTGGCGTTGGGCACATAGTCCAGGTCGCAGGCCGGATCGGGGACGCGGTAGTTGATGGTGGGATGGATGACCCCGCTTTCCATGGTCTTGATGCAGGCGATGGCCTCAACGGCGCCGGCACCGCCCATCAGGTGCCCGATCATGGACTTGGTCGAGCTGATGGGCACGCGGTAGGCCTGCCGGCCAAAGGCGCGCTTGATGGCCTTGGTCTCGACGGCGTCGTTGAGCGGGGTCGAGGTGCCGTGGGCATTGATATAGTCTATCTGCGCTGGCGCCAGGCCGGCGTCGGCCAGGGCCAGGCGGATGGCCTGGGCCGCCCCCTCTCCTTCGGGATCGGGCGCGGTCACGTGAAAGGCGTCGCAGGTGCCGGCATAGCCCAGCACCTCGGCCAGGATGCGCGCGCCCCGATCCAGGGCGTGCTCCAGGCGTTCCAGGATCAGCACGCCGGCCCCCTCGGCCGGCACAAAGCCGTCGCGGGTGGCGTCAAAGGGCCGGCTGGCCCGCTCGGGCTCCTCGTTATGGCGGCTAAAGGCCTGCATTAGGCAGAAGGCGGCCAGGCCCAGCTCGCAGATGGGTGCCTCGGCCCCGCCGGCCAGCATGACGTCGGCCCCGCCCCGCCGGATGACGTGGGCGGCCTCGCCGATGGCCTGCGTGCTGGCCGCGCAGGCGGTGACGACGGTCGAGTTGTAGCCCCGGGCGCCCACCTGGATGGCTACCTGGCAGGTGGGCATGTTGGCCAGGCTGATGGGGATAAAGTAGGGGTGGATGCGCTGCCAGCCCCGGGTGAGCAGGCGGCGGACCGCCTCCTCCGTGTCGGGAAAGCTGTTGGTCCCCGCCCCCAGCAGTACGCCGACCCGCCAGGCGCGCTCGGCGGTGATCTCGAATTCGGCCTGCTCCAGGGCCATGCGCGCCGCGGCGATGGCGTACTGCGTGGCCAGCGAGGTCCGGTGCACCTGGCGCCGGTCCAGGTAGTCCAGGGGGTCGAAACCGGGCACCTCGCCGCAGATGTGGGTGGGATAATCGGAGGGGTCGAAACGGGTGGTGTGCCGGATGCCAGAGCGCCCGGCCAACAGGCCGGCCCAATACTGCTCCACGTTCAAGCCCAGTGGAGTCACCGCTCCCATGCCGGTCACGACGACGCGTATGCTGTGCCTACGCCCGGAAAGTGCCTGCCGGCCTTCCCCGGGTCCATTTGCCTTGGACAACGCGGTATCCTTCCAGCGGTCCGGCCCCCGCGTTGCGGGCGGAAAAGGGGCTCGGGGCCGGCCCGCGCTTGAATCGTTCAACTCCAGCACTACTGCTGCCGGACCCCCATTATACTATGTCAAAGCACAAAGCGCAAACGTTTATCCGCTATCCCAACAGCCGCGCCAAAAAGCTGCCGGTGTAGCTGCCCTCCACCGCCGCCACGGCCTCCGGCGGGCCCTCGGCCACGATATAGCCGCCCTGGTCCCCGCCCTCGGGGCCCATGTCCAGCAGCCAGTCGGCGGTCTTGATCACGTCCAGGTTGTGTTCGATGACGATCACCGTGTTGCCGGCCTCGACCAGGCGGTGCAGCACCTGCAGCAGCTTTTGCACGTCGGCCAGGTGCAGACCGGTGGTGGGCTCGTCCAGGATGTAGACGGTGCGGCCGGTGGCCACCCGGTGCAGCTCGCGGGCCAGTTTGATCCGCTGGGCCTCGCCGCCCGAGAGCGTCGGCGACGGCTGGCCCAACTGGATGTAGCCCATGCCGACGTCCCGCAGCGTGTCCAGGATACGCACGATGCGGGGGTGGGCCTCGAAAAAGTCGAGCGCTTCCTGCACCTCCATGTCCAGGATGTCGGCGATAGTCTTGCCCCGGTAGCGCACCTGCAGGGTCTCGCGATTGTAGCGCTTGCCCTTGCAGACCTGGCAGGTGACCCAGACGTCGGGCAAAAAGTGCATCTCGATCTTGACCTGGCCGTGCCCCTGGCAGGCCTCGCAGCGCCCGCCCTTGACGTTAAAGCTGAATCGTCCCGGCTTGTAGCCGCGGATCTTGGCCTCCGGGGTCCGCGCAAAGAGATTGCGCACCTCGTCGAACAGCTTGACGTAGGTGGCCGGGTTGGAGCGGGGCGTGCGGCCGATGGGCTGCTGGTCGATCTCGATGACCTTGTCCACGTACTCCAGCCCGCGCAGGGCGCGATAGGGGCCGGCCTTGGCCCGGGCGCGGTGCAGCCGCTGGGCCAACAGGGGGTGCAGCGTCTCGATCAAGAGGGAGGATTTGCCCGAGCCCGAGACGCCGGTGACGCAAATCAGGGTGCCCAGGGGGAAGCGAGCCATTACGTCCTTGAGGTTGTTCAGGCGGGCGCCCTCCAGTTCGAGCCATTCCTGGCCCGGCCGGCGGCGCTGCGCGGGGATGGAAATCTCGAGCCGGCCGGCCAGGTACTGCCCGGTCAGGGAATCGCCCCCTTCGAGCTCGGCCGGCGCTCCGGCGGCGACGATGCGCCCGCCCTGCTGGCCGGCGCCCGGTCCAAAGTCCACGATCCAGTCGGCCGAGCGGATCGTCTCCAGGTCGTGCTCCACCACGATGACGGTGTTGCCCAGGTCGCGCAGGCGAAAGAGGGTGTGCAGCAGGCGGCGGTTGTCGCGGACGTGCAGGCCGATGGTGGGCTCGTCCAGGATGTACATCACGCCCACCAGCCCGGAGCCGATCTGGCTGGCCAGGCGGATGCGCTGGCTCTCCCCGCCCGACAGCGTCGGTGCGGCCCGGTCCAGGGTCAAATAGTCCAGGCCCACGCTGACCAAAAAGCCCAGGCGCTCGGCGATCTCTTTGAGCACCTCCTGGGCGATCTGGAGTTGGTAGTCGGTCAATGGCTGCGATTCAGCCTCGGTCCGATCCGCTTGCGCGGCGGTGGGCCGGCGGCCCTGGAGGCGCTCCACCCAGTCCAAGGCCTGGTCGATGGAAAAGGAGGTCACCCCCTGGATCGAGCGCTCCCCCACCGTCACTGCCAGTGCCTCCGGGCGCAGTTTGGCCCCGCCGCACTCGGGACAGGGCAACCGGCTCATAAAGCTGGCGTACCAGCGCCGGCTGCCCTCCGAATGGGTTTGGCGGTAGCGGCGCGAGATCTCGTGGACCAGGCCCTCCCAGGGCCGCTGGAACTGGCCCTGCCCCCTCTCGCTCTCCCAGGAAAAGTTCACCAACTCCTCGCCCGATCCGTACAGGACTACCTGGCGCTGCTCGGGCGGCAGGTCCTGCCAGGGCGTATCCAGGTCAAAATCGTAGCACTGGGCGATCGAGTTCAGGCAGCGATAGGTCCAAGAGTCCCGGCGCTCGCCCATTTTGCGCCAGTAGCGGATGGCGCCGTCGTGTAGGCTCAGGCTGGGGTCGCCCACGATCAGCTCGGGATCGACCTCCATGACCGTGCCCAGGCCGGAGCAGCGTGGGCAGGCGCCCTGGGGCGAGTTGAAGGAAAAGAGCTGCGGGCTCAGCTCGGGCATGCTGAAACCGCACTCGACGCAGGCGTTCGTCTCGCTGAGCAGGAATTCCTCGCCCTCCTCGGGTGCGATCAGCAGCCTGCCCTCGGCCAGGCGCAGGGCCGTCTCGACCGAATCGGTCAGCCGGCTGCGAAAGGCGTCCTGCGGCGCATTGGGGAGGACCAGGCGATCCACTACCACCTCGATATTGTGCTTGACCTTTTTGTTCAGGCGGATGGGCTGGTCCAGGTCGCGCACCTCTCCGTCCAGGCGGACCCGGCTAAAGCC
Source organism: Chloroflexia bacterium (assembly GCA_016928715.1). Lineage (GTDB taxonomy): Bacteria > Chloroflexota > Chloroflexia > DTKN01 > DTKN01 > JAFGKG01. The sequence continues at coordinate 16,811 of JAFGKG010000086.1, read as the reverse complement.
ATCGGAGCGCAGTTGCTGCAGCAGGTCGCGATACTCGCCCTTGCGCTGCTGCACCAGGGGGGCCAGCACCTCAAAGCGGGTGCCCGGCCCCAACTGCAGCACCTGCTGGACCATCTGCGGGGCCGACTGCGCGCCGATCTTGCGGCCGCAGTGCGGGCAGTGGGGCTGCCCCACGCGGGCATAGAGCACGCGCAAATAGTCATAGATCTCGGTGACGGTGCCCACGGTCGAACGGGGGTTCTTGGCGGCCGACTTTTGTTCGATGGCGATGGCCGGCGAGAGCCCGCCGATGTAATCCACCTTGGGCTTTTCCATCTGCTCCAGGAATTGGCGGGCATAGGCCGAGAGCGATTCCACATAACGCCGCTGCCCCTCGGCATAGAGCGTATCAAAGGCCAGGCTGGACTTGCCCGATCCCGAGACGCCGGTAAAGACGACGAACTGGTTGCGCGGAATCTCCAGGTTGATGCGCTGCAGGTTGTGCTCGCGGGCGCCGCGGACAATGATCTTTTTACCGCTCATACTCGCTCCTGGCCCGATAGACATTTGTTCTTTTTGCCCCCCCATTGTACCATGCCTGCGGCGGGGCTGTCAAAGGCGAGTTGACGGGGCCATTCTATTTTGCTACAATTGCAGCAGGTCGGATTGGACCATCCGTATGTTTGGCGTCCACAAACAAGGAGGAAACATGGCACAAGCACATCCGGCCACTTTTCTGGACATGATCACCAACTATTTCGAGCACACCGGTACGCAGACCGTGGCCCGGCGCTTGATCGAACGGGCGGTGAACGCAGTATAGAGTCAGCCGCACCTATTTTTCGCTCGGAGAGATCGATGGACATCGACAATTCCGTCTTGCCTTTGGCCCTGGGAGGAGGGGCTCTCTGTATGTTCGGCTTTGCCCTCTATTGGGGCGGCCTGCGGTTGTTCAGTTTCTTCCTGGGCGGAAGCATCGGCGCCCTGCTCGGCCTGATCATCGCCTACGTGGCCAATCTGGAGGGCACGGCCAGCCTGATTTTCATCGTTGTAGGGCTGTTCATTGGTGCCCTTCTGGGTTGGCGTTTTATCAGGACCCTGCAGCGGGTGATCGTCTTTTTGATCGGACTGGCCCTTGGATTCCTGCTGGGGCAGATCGTGCTGCCCAGCTTGGACCAGGTCTGGGCCTCATCCTTCGGCGCGCTGGTGGCTTCCACCCTCGTCGGCGGGCTGCTGGCCGTGCTCCTGTTCCGCTATATCATTATCTTTGTCACCGCCGCCGTGGGCTCCTACCTGCTCTATCAGGCCAGCGGGCAGACCTGGGTCATGGGTTTGTCCTTCCTGATCGGCCTGGTGGTGCAGATCGGGGCCTTTCACGCGTTGGGGTTGGACAAAAAGATCCGCAAGAAGGGAAATCATGCCTAAAGCTATTCTCGCCATCGTCGGCCGGCCCAACGTGGGCAAATCTACGCTCTTTAACCGCCTCCTGGGAGAGCGGCAGGCCATTACCGAGGATCTGCCTGGGACCACGCGGGATCGCCTTTACGGTGAGGTGCTCTGGAACGCGCGTAGTTTTATCGTCGTGGACACCGGGGGGCTGGTGATCTCGGACCAAGAGATCGAGACCCTGCCCATTGCCGAGATCGTGCAGCGCACCCGCGAACAAGCCCTCGTGGCTATCGAGGAAGCGGACATCATTATCTTTATGGTGGACGTGCTGATTGGCCTCACGCCGGGCGACGAGGAGATCGCCCAACTGCTGCGCCAGACGGAAAAGCCGGTGCTGCTGGCGGTCAACAAGGCCGACAACCAAGAGCGGCGGCTGGAGGCGGTCGAGTTCTACGCGCTGGGCTTGGGCGATCCCATTCCGATCACCGCCCTGCACGGCACGGGGGTGGGCGACCTGTTGGACGAGGTGGTCCGGGTACTGCCCCCGCCGGAGGAAGCCGAGTCCGACGAGGAGGATGAGGACGTGGTGCGGGTGGCCATCGTCGGCCGGCCCAATGTGGGCAAGTCCCAGTTGCTGAACAGCCTGCTGGGGCAGGATCGTGCTATCGTCAGCGACGTTCCCGGTACCACCCGCGACGCCCTGGACACCCCGCTGCAGTGGGGCGACCAAAAGGTCGTGCTCATCGATACGGCCGGCATCCGTCGGCGGGGCAAGATCGAGGTCGGCGTGGAGCGCTACAGCGTGATGCGCGCCATGCGCGCCATCGAACGGGCCGACGTGGCCCTGCTGCTGATCGACGCCACCCAGGGCATCACTGCCCAGGATACCCACATCGCCGGATTTATCACCGCCGCCTACAAGGGCCTCGTCATCCTCCTGAACAAGTGGGACCTGGTACCCAAAGACCACCATACTTTTGACCAATACACCGCCTATGTGCGCAACGAGATGCGCTTTGTCGATTACGCCCCGGTGATCTCGACCTCGGCGTTGAGCGGCCAGCGCGTATCGCGGGCCCTGGACACCGCCCTCTATGTGGCCGGGGAACGCCACAAGCGCGTTCCCACCGCCCTGTTGAACAAGCTGCTCCGCGATGCCGTCCAGGACCATCCGCCCCACGCCACGCAGCGCGGCCGCCACGTGCGCATCTATTACGCCACCCAGGCCGACGTGGCCCCGCCCACCTTTATCTTTTTTGTCAACAATCCGGCCTGGCTGCATTATTCCTACGGGCGCTACCTGGAGAACCGTATCCGCTATATCTTTGCCTACAGCGGCGTTCCCCTCAAGCTGGTCTTTCGCGCCCGGGAGAAGGATCGTTGAGGCGCAAGCTCTGGCCCTATTTCGTGCTGCTGGTGATGTGTTACGGTGTCTTTGTGGCCGCCGACGACCTGACCGTGGTCTCGACGGTGTTGACCAGCATCCTCTATGATTTGAACATTGAGGTCACCAAGCTGGACCAGGCCGCCTGGATCGTAACCAGCTACCTCCTGGGCTACGTAGTGACCATGCCCCTGCTGGGCCGGCTCTCGGACCTGTTTGGCCGGCGGCGGGCCTATGTGCTCAGCATGGCCTTTTTCGTGCTGGGCTCGTTCTTTTGCGCCACAGCGCGCGACTTTGCCCCGCTGCTGGGGGCACGGGTGATCACGGCCTTTGGCGGGGGCGCGGTGGTGCCTATCGCCATGGCGGCGGTGGGCGATCTCTTTCCTCCCGACAAGCGCGGCTTTGCCTTGGGCACCGTCGGCGCGGTGGACACCCTGGGCTGGGTCTTTGGCCCCCTCTATGGAGCCTGGATGACCGAGCATTTTGACGGCGTCGTGCGCGGTTGGCTGCGGCAGCTCTCGCTGCCGGCCGGCCTCTCACCCCAGGGCTGGCGCTGGCTGTTCTGGATCAACCTGCCCCTGGGCGCTCTGGCCATCCTCAGCGCGCTGTGGGCGCTGCGCGGCCGCGGCGAGGCCGAGACTGAGATCATGCCCTCCTCGCCGGGCGAGCGGGCCGAGCCGGAGCAAGCCCCCCCGCCCTACAGTTTTGCCCTGCTGGCTGGCGGCGCGCTGTTGAGCGCCCTGGTCCTGCTGCTGGGACTGCGCCGGCCGGGCTGGCTGGGTCTGCTCATCCCCCTGGGGCTGTTGGGGCTGGCCGCGCTGCTGCTGGGGGCCTGGCAGAGCCGGCGGCAGGTGGACTATGCCGGGGGCATCGCCCTGACCGTGGCCCTGGTCGCGCTCAACGCGGCCCTCTCGGGCCGGGGCGAGGGGGACTGGCTGGAGCTGGCCCGGAGCGGGACGACGCGCGTTTTCTCGCCCTACCTCTGGCCGCTGTTGGGGCTGGCGGCCGTAGCGGCGCTGCTCTTTGTGCTGCGGGAGCGGCGGGCCGCGCACCCCTTTCTGGACCTGGACCTCTTTGGCCTGCCGGCCTTTCGCGCCGCCAACCTGGCCAACCTGCTCATCGGGGCCGGCCTGATCATCGCCATGGTGGACGTGCCCCTCTTTGTCGTGGCCGTGCAGGGCGGCTCGCCCGTGGACACCGGCCTGGCCATCGCCCCCTTTACCGGGGCCATCGTCGTGGCCGCACTGGCCGGCGGCTATCTCACCGAGCGACTGGGCTACCGGCTGCCCGGCCTAGTGGGCCTGCTCTGCTCGGCCCTGGGCTTTGCCGCCATGTCCGGCTGGACGCCCCTGGTGACCGCCTCCACCATGCGCCTGCACCTGGCCCTCTGCGGCTGCGGCTTTGGGCTGGTCTTTGCGCCCATTGGTACCGCCGTGGTCAACGCCGTGCCCAAGCTGCACACCGGCATCGCCTCGGCGCTGGTGGTCATCCTGCGCCTGGTGGGCATGAGCCTGGGCCTCTCCGCCCTGACCACCTGGGGCCTGCACCGGCTGAACGTGTTCATGCGGTCCGCCCCCGACCCCCTGAGCCAGGGCCAGGCCTATTGGGAGCACCTGAGTTGGGCGACCTCGAACATTGTGGGGGAGATCTTTGGGGCCTCGGCCCTGCTCTGCCTGCTGGCGCTGCCGGCCATGTTCTTCCTGGGCCGGCCGGCCGGCGGCGAACGGCGCGTGCACGGGATGCGGTGACATGTTGACACCCCCCCCTTTTGTCTCTATAATAGAGGTTAGAGGTTGGAGTACGGGGACGCGCGAGGCGGCCCCAAAGGAGGCAGCATGGCAGAAGCAGACCAACCCGCCGTCCCACCGGCCACAGGCGCGCTCCAACGCGACGATACCCCCTGGCTCGTCCCGGCCATCATCCTGCTCATCGGTGCGATCATTCTGGTGGGCGTGGTCTGGGCCGATTGGCTCGCCGCCCCCTTGCGCTGGCTGATCAATGCCGCTTTGCTCACGGCCTTTTCCGTCCTGGTCGGGTACCGCATCAATCGCCGGCCGGCCGGCGTGCTCATCGACACCCGCTTCAAGATCAGCCTGTCCCGGCTGCAGATCGCCCTCTGGACGGTGCTGGTGCTCTCGGCCTATCTCACCATCTCCCTCTCCCGCAGCCTGCCCGGGACACTCTACGATCTGGACGAGGTCAGCCCCGACGTGCTGCAGGCACTGCGCAAGTTCAGCCCGGACAAACAGGTTTGCTTTTCCGACGAGGATCCGCTCGATCCGAACCTGTGTCAGCCGGACCCCTTGAACATTGGCATCCCCGAAGAGCTGCTCATTGCCATGGGCATCAGCACGGCCTCTTTTGCCGGGGCCGCCATCGTCAAGAGCACCAAGCGCGACAAACAGGTGGACCTCAGCGCCGTCAAGGAGGTCCGCGACAAACAGGGCCAGTTGGATCAAGCCCGGGCCGTCCTGGAGGAGACCTCCAGTGCCTACCAGAAGGCGACGGAGGAACTGACCAGAAAGTCGCTGGCCGTGGAGCGGGCCAAGGAGGCCCTGGCCGCAGCCGAGAGTGCAGAGGAGCGCGAGGGGCCACAGACCGATCTGCAGGTGGCTGAGGCGGCCCATTCCCAGGCCGCCCGGTCCTTTATCCAGGCCCAGAGCCGACGGGAACAGGCCCAGCAGGCCTATGAGCGGCTGTCCAAAGAGCTGGAGCAGGTCAAGCAGGCTGCCCAGCAGGAGCAGGAGGGTCTCCTGCACCGCAATAACGATCCCTCCCAGGCGAGTTGGGAGGATCTCTTTCGCGGTGAGGAAATCGGCAACTACAAGTTGGTGGACATGGCCAAGGTGCAGATGTTCTTTTTTACCGTGGCCCTGATCTTTGGCTATAGCTCGGCCATGTATGGGCTCTTGGAAAACACGATCGCCCTATACAATCCGTTGGGCATCGCTTTGCCCGTATTCACCGCCGGCATGAATGGCCTCTTGGCCATCTCTCATGCCGGTTACCTGACCGTCAAAACTGTGGATCATACCCCCGTGGAGAAATAGTAGGGGTAGGCCGCCCCAACAAGTTGGGGATGGGCCCGCCCGGGCGAGCACGGTGCTATCTATAAAGCGGCCAAGTGCAGGAGAGCAATATGGATGAACAAGAATTTGCCCCAGGTGTGCCGACCGGCGAGGACACGCCCTTGGAACTGGACGAGGAAGAGGAGGCTTTGGCGGAGCAAGGACAAAGGTCGCGCCGCCAACAGCGCTCCATGCAGCAAAAACAGGCCCACGATCTCGGCATCGGTACGATCCGCCTGATCACCGAGGACGGCAAGGGCGGCATCATTGCCCAGTTCGACAGCCCGGAAGAGGCCTACTTTCGCGTTGACGATATCGAAGAGGAATCCGCCCTCTCGGAGCGGGGCCTGTTGCCGGGCCGTATCGTGCAGTTTTTCAAAGAGCAGACCGACATTGGCATCCGCGCCCGCGACATTGTCTTTTTGGACCGGATGCAGCAGCGGTACTAGGCCAATTCGACCGTATCGGCGAGCTGCGGGTTCCGGCTGATCCAGCGCCGCACCAGGTCGACTCGGAAGCGGAACCATTCTGAGCCCGCAGTTTTGCGCTGCATAATATCCCGGGATTCCAGGCGCATCAGGGCGCTGAGGGCTTGTTCTCTCTCCAGGCTGCGATTGCGGCGTTCGCTCAGTTCCAGCACCTCTTCCAGCGTAGCTGCCTGGCCGTGTTCCAACAATTCGGCCAGGGCCAGCAGCACGGCTCGGGCCGCCCCATCCGAACCATCCCAGATGTACTTAAAGTGGGCCTCGCCGCGCTCGGCGATGCGTTCCAGTACCGCGTCCACGTCGGCCACGGTGAGATAACTGCGCTCCATCTCGTTGTGATAGGCCACCATCTCGTGGCAGACCAATTGGCAGAGGAAGGGTTGTCCGGCGGTCACCGCATAGATGTGGTCCACGGCCAGGGGGTCGTACTCCATCCCATAGGGCGCCACCGGGTCCATGATCAGGCGATCGGCGTCTTTGCGCTCCAGGAACGAGATCTTTTTATAGGTGGCGATGTTAAAGAGGATGGACCAATACTCCGCGGCCAGGTCCTCCAGCTTGTGCGTGCCAGAAAAGATAAAGTCCAGCGGGACTTCGTGTTGCATGAGGTTGCGCAGGAAGGTAAAGACCTCAGCCCCCAGGTAGCCCTGTTCCACGTGGCGCTGCAGTTCCTCGAACTCGTCAAACATCAACAGTAGATGCCGTCCCCCCAGGGTCGGGTAGATTGGCCGCAGGAAGCGGGAGCGGAAGCTAAGCTCGGGCTGGGATTCGAAATCGGCCAGCTCCGGGGGATCGATCTCGATCCCGCCCCGCTCCAGGGCGTAGGCAATCTCGTCGCTGAGGGCGTAAAAGAACTCGGCCTCGCTGCGGGCGGCGATGCCCTGCACGTCCAGCAGCACCGCATAGTGGGTATCCTTCATCACTTCCTGCAAGCGGTACAGCACCGAGGTCTTGCCGGTGCGCCGCTGCCCGTGCAGTACGATGATATTGTTCTGATAGGTCCCCAGCAGGTGCTCTTGGACATAGTCAAAGACGTCCTGCCGACCAAAGAACATCTTGTCCGTCTTGAGCGGGGTTCCGGTGACGTAGGGGATGGGAAAGATGCGTTGGAAGGGCCGCTCTTCCTGCACAAAGACGACCTCGTCGGCCAGCCGCACTTCTCGGTTTTCCTCGACCGCGTCGTTGTAATAGACGTGCAATTGCACCCGGATGCTGCGCGGATTGCGGGGTTCCAGCTGCAGCTGCACCTCCTGTTGTTCCCCCGGCGACAGCAGCTCGATGCGAGCCTCGCTCTGCTCGCTGAGGCGATAGTCCGCGCTGGGGTCCAGCCCAATGCGGACCATCTCGGCCACGTTCATGCCCTCGTTGGCGACCGATAGATAGAGCGGCAGGTGGGGCAAATAGGAGGCCTGGCGGTTCTTTAGCTCGACCCTCAGCACAGCCCGCCCGCGCAGGTCGCGCAGGGTTTGGTAGAGCAGATCACGCCACTTGGGCAGCAATTGGCGCAGCACCTCGCTTTCGGGCAGTGGAGAGGCACAGGGCTTTCCCTCCACCTGGCATGCCCCGGCCCGCTCCTCTCCGGCAAACTGTTCCGCCGCCGTGATCGTTTCCAGCGCGTTATTCAAATAGATCGTCCGGCTGTTGAGGTCGTCCAGGCGGTGGGCTTTTTTGACCTTGTCCACGACTTGGGAGAGTTTCTCGGCCAATAGGGCCAGGCCGGCCGGTAGGGAGGAAGTCTGCTCCTCGGGCAGGCGGCGGATGGCGGCGAGGTGGTGGATATTGCGCACCCGTAGGCCCTCCTCCAGGAAGCGATACAGCTCGCCGATCTCGTTCTGCCAGCGCCACTCGGGGGCGGCGGCGATCGTATCGGCCAGGACATCGACGGCCTCGGTCAGGCGTTCGGGCTGCCGGTACAGCGCCAGGTAAGCAGCGGCCACTAATGCGGACGGGGCCATATCGGTGCGATGTAGCTGCCGGGCCAGGTGCAGCAGGACTTCGGTGGCCTGGCGGTCGCGTTGAAAGAGGCCATAGATCTCGGGCAGCAGGTTCTGGGGCTGGCGGCGGATCCGGCGGACCAGGCTGGCGGCCCGATCCACCGGCCGGCGGGGCCAGATAAAGGGCGAGACAAAGACAAAGGGCAGCCCGGTGAAAAAGCCCACCACCAACCAGAAGAGGATTTGGAACAAGGGCATGATCGGATAGACGATCAGCATGCGCAGGTGCTCCCGCAGCCCCTCCAGGGTCAGGACCGCCTCTTGGGCTTCGCTGATCGGAAAGGGCGCGATGGCCAGGACCATGTTGACGATGGGCAGGCCGACCAGGATGGAGAAAATCGCCCCGCCCGTCGTGCCGGCGATCACGCTGGCCTTGAGCCGGGAGCCAAAGCGGGTCGGTGGGTGCTTGAGCACCAGTACCCCCAGCCCGCCCCAGAAAAGCAGGGCCAGGGGTACGAAAAAGAGCATCAAGACAACCAGGCCACTGACCAGTTCGGAGGCCTCGCCCGAGACTTGCAGGCGCCGGTTCAAATAGATACCAATCTCGGGTATTTCCCGAATGATCAACTGGGTGGTGGCCAGGGTGACCTCCAGGGCGAAAAAGCCGCCCACGATCAGCCCGCCGAGCAGGCCGGCCTTGAGGGTATGTTCCTCCTGGTCAGGCAGGGAAAAAGATTCTTTCTGGCGCACCAGGTCGAGCAGGGCCGGGGTGGGTTCGGGCTTGGGTGGCTGGACGCCGCTGGCTCTCCGCAGAAAGCTATAGAGGGCCCCCTCGATGCCCCCCAGGAGCAGGCCGGCCAGGGGAACGGCCAGAGCCCCATAAAAAGAGAGCTGCCAGGTTTGGGCCACCATCCGCGACAGGCGCGCCTCGATCACCGCATTCGGCAGGCCGCCCCCGCTGGTGAGCAGTTCGTGCCAGGTTGGACCGGCCGCCAGCACCAAGGCCAGGGGGGCCAGCAGGCAGGCATAGAGGACCATGCCGGCCAGCAGTCCGCTGATCGCGCCGGCTTTTAAGCCGTGCTTGAGTTGGACGGCCTGCACGCGCATGGCCGCCAGGGTGCCTACGAACAACAGCAGGATCGAGGAGGCCGCCAGCGAGGTGATGCGCAGGACCTCGATGGGAATCCAGGGAAAGTTGAACATGCGCCAGCCGGGCAAAAAGCGCCCGACTTGATCGTTGATCACGACAAAGGCCAGGGCGACAAAGAGCATAAAGCCGATGGTCAGTCCACTCTTGATGCTTTGGCGATAGAGGGCGGGGTTTTTCACAGCCGTCCCTCCAGAGCAAGCTCGAGTTCTCGGGCCAATTCCCCGGCGCTGGCATAGCGGTTCTGCGGCTCCTTGGCCAGTGCCCGCTCCAGAATATGTTCCAGGTTCTCAGGAAAGGCCGGGTCCTCGCCGCGAGGGGAGGGTATCTGGGATTGAATGTGCTGCACGATCACGCCAAAGGGGGTGTCGGCGGTAAAGGGGCGCCGGCCCACCAGCATTTCATAGAGCACGACGCCCAGAGAATAGATATCCGAGTGCAGCGAGGCCGGTTGACCCATGCCCTGTTCGGGGGACATATAGTCGGGGGTGCCCACGCTCATGCCGTCCATGGTCACGGCGTTGCTCCGCAGCAGGCGGGCAATGCCAAAATCGGTCAGGACCGGATCGCCCTCGCGGGTAAAGAGGATATTGGCCGGCTTGACGTCCCGGTGTACAATGCCCCGGCGGTGGGCATAGTCCAGGGCTGCGGCCACCCCCCGAACAATGGCCTCGACCTCGCCCAGGGGCAGCGAGCTGTCCTGCGAGCGCATTTCCTGCAGGCGGTCCCGCAGTGAGCCCCCCTCGACGAATTCCATGACCATATAGTAACGGTCCCCTAACTGGCCAAAGTCGTAGAGTTGGACAATGTTCGGATGGCGCATATTGGCCACCGCCGTGGCCTCCCGCTGAAAGCGGGTGCGAAATTCCTCGTCGTCGGACAGGCCCGGCCGCAGGACTTTGATGGCCACGTAGCGGTCGATCAGGGGATGGTAGCCCTTGTACACGTCGGCCATGCCGCCCTGGCCACAGCGCTCCAGGACCCGATAAGAGCCCACGCTGTGCCCGGTCAGATCCTCGCCGGCGGGCAGGGCGATGGCCGGCGTCGTCGGGGTGGCTTCCTGCTGGCGCTGGGCAAAAGCGGCAAAGGGAGTGGAAAAGGGCTGCCAGGTGGGTCGGTCCGAGACACTCTCCTGCTTGCTCCGCCGGCGCAGCACGCCCCGGCGCTGCAGTCGGCGTAGCAGTTCCTCCGGGGCCTGCTGGGGCTGCTGGACGGCGCTGCGTTCCGACTCGTCCAACTGCGCCCAGAGATAGCGGTAGTGATCCTCGGCTTCGGCCAGGAAGCGACGCTCGGCCGTGTCCCCGGCGGTGGCCGACAGCTTTCCCTGCTGTGCCCCGGCCTCCCACAGGTAGTAGGCGGCGATCTGCAGGAAAAAGGGGTGCGGGCCGGCCCACTCCAGGGCCGGTTCGAGCAGGTCGGGGGGTGGGTCGTCGATCCCGCCTACAGCGGACACTTGCCGGAGCAGGCCACGGGCTTGCTCCGGGGGCAGCAGTCCCAGGGGCAGCTCGGAAAAGATGTTGAAAAAGGGCGAGGAGAGCGTGCTGCTGTGCCGGTAGGTCAGCTCGTAGAGGCTGCGCTTGGAGGCGGTAAAATAGATTACGCCGATCTCGCCAGCCAGACTGCGCAGCTCGCCATAGAAATCGGGCTCAAAGTGGGGGTTCTGGGCCAGGGCCTCGAATTCGTCCAGTAGCAGGACCAGGCGCAGACCGGCGTCGCCCAGGCGGCGGAACAGGCGGCGCACCCGCATAAAGCGGATTTCGCCGCGCCCCTGGTCATCGCGAAAGCGGGTACGTAGATCCTCCTGGCGCAGTTGCCCATAGATCTGGTCCAGAACCTCTTCCCAGAACTCGCTGCGGGTGGCCGAGACCAGCCCCTCCATGTCCAGGTAGGAAAAGAGGTAGCGCTCCGGATCCAGGCCAAATCCCTTTTGCACCTCCGAGCGGGCCATGTAGGTCAGGAGGGAGCTTTTGCCCACCTTGCGCTCCCCTACGATCGCCCGGCACTGGGCGGTCAGCACCGCGCTAAAGAGCTGCTCCAGCTCTCCCTGGCGCCCATGGAAATGGGCCGGATCGGTGATGCGGTGCCGGTTAAAAAAGGGGTTTTGCCTGAGCATGCCGATGGTTCCTCCTCGTGGCTAGAGGACGTATCCCCGCCGGTTGGCGATCTCTTCCTTGGTCTTGCGAAAGAGGATCTCGCGCTCGGTACCGACGAGTTCGCGGGAATAGGAATCCAGGACGCGCTCGACCTCGGCATCGATCTCATCCTCGATACTTAGGTCATCACGGATCAGGTCGCGGACGGCCGCGACCAGAGCGGCCCGTCCGGCCCGACCCGGCCGCTGCAGGGCCAGGGCTTCCTTCTCCAACAGGGCGTCCACCACTACCTCGGCTACCCGGCCGATCTTTTCCATTGAAAGCCGCATGCCTTGCCTCCGCCTATAGGACCAGATTCCGTTCCCGTACCAGCTTGGCCTTGACGCGGTTAAAGAGGGTGTTGTAGCTCATGCGCCCGCGCCGGATCTCGTAATCGTACTGTTTGAGGATCTCGCGGACTTCCTCTTCCAAGCGGTCCTCCACCAATAATTCGTCCAGCATGGCCTGGCGCACGACCACGCGCATCCGGCCGGCCTCGGTCTTGGGGCGAACGTCCGCTCGCTCCGTAAGCATTTCGATAATTTGCTCCGAGAGGACATCCACTTTGTCTTCAGAAATTCGCATATCGCTCTCCGGCTGCTCTAGATCCAGGGGCGATGCAACGATCAGACGATTCTTCGAATGGTTGGATCGCCGTTGCCCCTGCGAGTGGGCAGCATGCTCTTACACCGTGTCCCTATTTTACCCCATCTGGGGGCACTTGACAAGTGGGGCGATTTCACGTACATTGAGGGCCTAGAAATGATCGGACAAGGAGGTTGCGATGGCTCAAATCACATGGCTGGGACACGCTTCGTTTCAATTGGAACTCGCTGGTCAGACCCTGCTGATCGATCCCTTTATCGAGGGTAACCCGGCCTGCCCTCTCGGAGGTGTAGATGATGCCGGCCCCGCGGACCTGGTGCTGGTCACCCACGCGCATGGCGACCACGGCCTGAACGAGGCCATTGCCATCTGCAAGCGGGATGGGGCCAAGTTGGTCTCTTTTTTCGACCTGATCCAGGAGGCGGTCGAGCGAGGGCTGCCGTCCGACCTCGGCGTCGGTGGCAACATCGGCGGTACCATGCCCCTGGGCCTGCTCGCCGTCAAGCTGACCCAGGCCTTTCACACTATCCCCATCGTCGGCATGGTCATCAGCGGTGAGGACCGGCGCATCTACCATTCCTCTGATACGGGCCTCTTTGGCGACATGGCCCTGATCGGCCGGCCGGGGTTGGACCTGGCCCTGCTGCCCATCGGCGACTATTTCACCATGGGCATCGACGATGCCGTCCAGGCCGTCGAACTGCTGCGGCCCAAGGCGGTCATTCCCATGCACTATAATACCTTCCCGCCCATCGCCGCCGATCCCCAGTCCTTTGCCCAAAAGGTGGGGGGGCGGGCCCGGGTCATTGTGCTGCAGCCGGGGGAGAGCGCCACGATCTAGGCGGGACGCCACGCCGACCCGAGAACGGGGCCGGCGCGGATGGATCTCCCCGGCCGGCCAGGAGGGCGACCCATAGGGCCGGCACAAACGATGAAAAGAGCCTTGTAGGGGCAACCACAAAGCCCGCCCCCGCGAAAGCGGGGTGAGTTGCCCCTATGATAGTGCCCGCGAGGGTTGATTTCCCCAGTACGGTCACAGGAGAACGCGTATGGGCAAAACAGCCGCCCCCCACCGTCCACTGGCAGCGAACAGGACCCAGCAGCTCCCCCTGATCGGGCTCAACAGCGATGTGCGCGGGGTGGGCCCGCAGAACAGAGAGGGCGCCGTGCTGCTCTGGCCCTACGTCCAGGCCGTCACCGCGGCCGGCGCCGTTCCCCTGATCCTGCCCCCCCTGGAGGAGCGGACCGCCCTGGAGCGCGCCCTGGATGTCCTGGATGGCTTGGTCCTGACCGGGGGGCGGGACCTGCCCCCGGACTGGTACGGCCAGAAAAGCCGCCCCCAGACCCGGCTCGCCGACAGCCGCCGGCTGCGGGGCGACCGTCTGCTGGCGGAGCTGGCCCTGGAACGAGAGCTGCCCCTGCTGGGTATCTGCCTGGGCTGCCAACTGCTCAACGTCGTCATGGGTGGGGACCTCATTCAGGACATCCCCTCCCAGGTCGAGGGCGCCCTGCAGCACGATCCCTCCCAGCTCCCGCCGACGGCGGAGGGGCCGGCCATCCAGACCTGGCATAGCGCGCGGATCGAAGGCGCCTCGCGTCTGGCCGGCCTCTTGGGACGGGACGAACTGGAGGTCAACTCCTCGCACCACCAGGCCATTGGCCGGCTGGCTCCGGGGCTGCGGGCCGTGGCCTGGGCCCCGGACGGCATCATCGAGGCCGCCGAAGCGCCCGGCGAGCGCTTTTTGCTGCTGCTGCAGTGGCACCCGGAGCGCATCGCCGACCGTCCCGATCAGCGGGCCCTCTTTGCGGCGCTGGCCGCCGCGGCGAGCGGCTAGTTGGCAAGACCCGGCTACCTGGGCCGGGTGTGGGTCAGCCCTCCTCGGGCCGGCACAATATTGTAGTCAAAGCCGTGGAAAAAGAGCCAGAGCATCCGCTCGATCGAGGCGATGGTGATCAGGCGGTGCGTCCCCAGTTGCAAGGGCGTGCTGTCAAAGGTAAATTGCTGCGACAGGCCCGGCGACCAAACCAGGGGCGTAGTGCGATGAAAGACGATCCTGGGCTGGGCAGGATCGGCTTCGAAATCCCAGCCCGCCGGCGCGGTCGGATTGCCAAAGGTACCCGGTCATAGTCGGCGATGCCCCCCTTGGGACGGTGGTGCAGTGAGAGCACCGCCTGGCCTGAGGCATCCAGGACTTTGACCAGGTCGACCTCCTCGTTGACGGCGATGGGCAAGACCAGCCGCTCCAGGGAGCCCCGGTCCTACCCTTCCAAGGCCTGGGCCAGTCCCTCGGTATGGGCCAGGGTGCGCAGGACGGACAGGGTGTCCCGTTCGATCTCGACGACCCGATCAGCGACGAGCCGGCCGGACTCGAAAAGTTGGTTGACAAAGCGCTGCTGGACCGAGTCCACCACCAGGCGGGCGACGATATAGGCGCCGGCCAGGGCCAGGGCCAAGATGACGTAGGGCAGGGTGATCTTGGCGAATGCTGGTGCGTCGGGGCAGCAGGCGCTGCCACCAGGGGGTGCGGCTACTGGGCATGGTCACATTCCCCTTCCGGCGATCTCGGCACCGCAGTGGCGGCAGTGGCCCTCCTCGATGCCATAATCCAGGATACGGTAGCCATAGCGGCGGATGACGGTCTGGCCGCAGCCGGGGCAGACGGTGTCCTCGCCGCCCTGTCCGGGCACGTTGCCCTCATAGATGTAATGCAGGCCGGCCTGCTCCCCGATCTCGCGGGCCTCGTGCAGCAGGCTGATCTCGGTCGGCGGCCGGTCGAGCATGCGATATTGGGGATAGAAGCGGCTGATGTGCCAGGGCACCTCGGGGCCCAGTTCCCCGGCAATAAAGGCGGCGATCTGGCCCAGTTCGGCGGGATCGTCGTTCTCCCCGGGGATGATCAGGGTGGTGACCTCGACCCATATCCCCAACCGGACCATGGTCTTGAGGCTGTCCAGGACCGGCTGCAGGCGCCCCCCGCACTGCTTTTTGTAGAAATCCTCGCTAAAGGCCTTGAGATCCACGTTGGCGGCGTCCAGGTAGGGGGAGAACGTCTCTAGCATTTCGTCGGTCATGTAGCCGTTGGTCACATAGACGTTGGCGATGCCGGCCTCGTGGGCCAGCACGGCGATGTCGTAGGCGTATTCGCTGAATATGGTCGGCTCGGTATAGGTATAGGCGATACTGCGGCAGCGGTGGCGCCGCGCCTGCCGCACGACCTCCTCCGGGGAGGCGAACTTGCCCATAATAGAGCCGTGCTCGCGCGGCCACTGGGAGATGTCGGCGTTCTGGCAAAAGCGGCAGCAAAAGTTGCAGCCGACGGTGGCGATGGAAAAGGCGCTGGTGCCGGGATAAAAGTGAAAGAGGGGTTTTTTCTCCACCGGGTCCACGGCCATCGAGATGGGCCGGCCGTAGACCAGGCTCTGCAGGACCCCGCCCTGGTTTTCGCGCACGCCGCAGATGCCGCGCTGGCCCTCCCGGATCAGGCAGTGGTGGGCGCAGAGATTGCAGCGGACGCGCTGCTCATCCAGCTTTTCGTAGAACATGGCTTCTTTCATCGCTTCGACCTCCTCTCCGCCGGCCGGGCCAGGGCCAGGCCGCGCACCTCGACCGCGCCGGCCGTCCGCAGGGCCACCGCGCAGGCCCGCATCGTCGCCCCCGTGGTATAGACGTCGTCCAAAACGACCACCCGCGGGGGCGGTGACCGGCGGCCGACCCAGGCAAAGGCCCCCTGCACATTGCGCAGGCGTTCCTCTCGCTCCAATCCCACCTGGGGGCGGGTGTCGCGCTGGCGGGCCAGTCCCTCCGTCAGCAGGGGCCAGTCCAACCGCCGGGCCAGGGACCGGGCCAGCAGGGCCGACTGGTTATAGCCCCGCGCCCGCCGGCGGGCCGGATGCAGGGGCACCGCCAGCAGTGGGGCGCCGGGCCAGCCCCACTCGCGGACCTGCTCGGCCAACAGTTCGGCCAGCGGCCCGGCCAGCACGCGCCGGCCGCGATACTTGAGCTCGTGTACGGCCTTTTGCAGCACGCCCTCAAAAAAGAAAGGAGCCCGCACGATGTGCCAGTTCAGGGCTCCTTCCGAACAGGTTGGACAGATTTCCCCGCGGGCCCAAGGCCGGCCACAGCGGGCGCAGACGGGCTCCTCCAGCCGGCCCACCTGGGCCAGGCAGTTCGGGCAAATCCACGATCCCAGCGTTTGACAACCCACGCAGCGCGGCGGAAAGAGCAGATCCAGAAAGCCCTGCCACAATCGCTCGCCGGGTGGGGCGGCAGCCTGGTCCACAGCCTCGCTCCTCTGCTGATGCTACTATTATACCATAGTATGCCCGCCTTTGGGAAGACTTTCATTTGCGCATCGTGGGGCGATATAGTACAATGGAGTGGGTTTCGATTATAACACACGCAGGAGGTGTCCATGTTTGACGCGCAGGAACTGGAGCGGATTCGGCAGGCTCGCGAGGAGTGGGAGCAGGAGGTGCTGCGTCCCCACCTGGAACGGGCGCCCGAGCGGCGCGAGCGCTTTATCACCACCTCCAGCGCCGAGGTCGAGCGGCTCTACGGGCCGGAGGACGTTGCCGGGCAGGATTTCCTGCGGGACATTAACCTTCCGGGGGTCTATCCCTTTACCCGGGGGGTCCATCCGACCATGCACCGGGGCCGCCTCTGGACCATGCGCATGTTTTCCGGCTT
>JAFGKG010000006.1 GCA_016928715.1 Chloroflexia bacterium | reverse complement strand
GTGGCCCACTCTTTGAACTTGAAGGCGCCGTTGACCACGGTGGGGGCGCGGTTCCAGTCGGCGTTGTCGATGGTGCCCTCGGCCTCAAAGACCGGGCGCAGCACGTGCTCGGGCAGCAAAAAGTTAAAGAGGGTGGTCTGCCAGGGGGCAAAGGGCTCGGTGAACTTGATGACCAGGGTGTGATCGTCCTTGGCCGTGACGCTCTCGACGTATTCGCTGTAGGGCCAGGTGCTGGCGACCGTGTTGCCCGGATCCAGGACCATGTCGTAGCTAAAGACAAAGTCCTGGGCGGTGACGGGCTCGCCGTCGGACCACTGGGCCTCCGTGCGCAGGGGGATGGTGATCTCGAGCCCGTCGGCCGAGATGAGGCCATTGTCCCGGGTGGGGAACTCGGCGGCCATCTCGAGCGAGGGCAGCAATTCGTCGTCCCAGTACCACAGGCCCGGGTTAAAGAGGTCCATGGCCAGGCCGGCGTACCACATGGACGAGTAGAGAGGGTTCAGCGTGTCGGGCTCTTCGAAAAAGGTCATGGTGAGGATTTTGGGCTGCGCCGGGACGGCAGTAGCGGCGGTAGCGGAGGTCGGCTGTACGTCCGGCGTCGGTTCGGCGCCGCAGGCGCCCACTACCATAACGACCAGAATGGCAATCACGACAAGCAGTCTGTGCTTCATAGGAATTTCCTCCTGTCCTCCTGTCTGGATACGGCTTGCGAAAAAGTGTCGTCTCACCTCCTTATCGTCTTTTCCTATTGCGGACGTCTCACCGGTCCAGGCCAGGGATAGCCAGGCGCTTGAGCCGGTTTGAGGCCATGACGGTTGTGCATTTCATTTCGGTGTAGGGCTTGAACAGGGTCCAGCGTTGTGGGTTCGGTTAACGGGCCGTCCGCAAAGCTCTCCAAAGGGTGGTTCTTGTGCAAACTGGCACGACTTGCTCATTTTAACCGCAAGAGGGGGCTTTGTCAACCGCATGACAATGTGGAGGGCGGAGGGCGGTCGGGCTTTTCCTGCGGGCCGGTTTGTGGTATGATGGGGACGGCGCCAGAACATACGAGAGCCGGCCCGGTCCGTTCCCGGTCGCGCCCGGCAGATCTGGCAGGCCCCAGTCCTGCCGGGCTGGGCGGTCGGCCCAATATTGCCCGGCCCCGCGCCCTGTGGTAAACTGATAGACGGTTGAAGCCTGGCGCGGGGCCGCCAGAGGACCGACCTGCCCGGCGGCGGGTTTGGGATGGACTTTTAAGGAGGCCGGATGAGCGTGGCTGGGCCAGGTGACGGGAAAGCGCATTCGCCTGCCCAGCGAGGCCGAGTGGGAAAAGGCGGCGCGTGGGAGTCAGGATCAGCGGGTCTATCCCTGGGGGGATAGCTTTGAGGTTACCCGCTGCAACACGAGCGAGCTGGGTCTGGGCGGCACTTCCCCGGTGGGGGTGTTTCCGAATGGAGCCAGCCCTTACGGAGTTTTGGACCTGGCCGGGAATGTTTGGGAATGGACGCGCAGCCTGTATCAAGAGTATCCTTACGATCCGGACGATGGCCGGGAGGATCGGGGGCAGGCGGCGCGCTCGCCGGTTTTGCGGGGCGGTGCCTGGCTCTACGGTCAGGGTAGCGCCCGCTGTTCGTTCCGCCTCTGGTACCTTCCTCACTTTCGGCTTGACCACCTCGGTGTGCGCGTCGTTTTCTCCGGCTCTCTAGAATCAGTTAAAGGTTGAACGTTGACGGTTACATGTTTGGGGCGATCTGGAGGGCAGGGGCGGAAAGGAAACGTTGGAACGTTCGCGCGTTAGAACGTCAGAACGTTACCGGGGCAAGAGAAAGCTCGGCGTGGAGAAGGCAAAGGGGGGCGGTTGGGGATCATTGTAGGGGCGAGGTATTTCCGCCCAGTCACCCGACGTACTGGACCTCTGTGGTAGGGTTTGTTTACTCCCGCGCTCTGGAATGGCCCGGGGAAATGCCTCGCCCGGCGTCGTTCGCGCGCCGGCCCGCGGTTCCGGGGCCGGCCCAAAGGACGAAAATGTAGGGGCGGGCCCCCGTGCCCGCCCGGCGTCGTTCGCGCGCCGGTTTGCGGTTCCGGGGCTCCCACCTTATCCCCCCCCCCGTCACCTGAAACCCTACGCCGACGCTGGAATTTCCCTCAGTCGCTATTCCGTCATCCCCGCGAAAGCGGGGATCCAGGGGGTAGCGAGGCAGGAGCGAGTCCCCACACCGATGTGAAATCCAACGAGATGCTGGAACTCTCTGGATTCCCGCCCCCGTCTACGCGGGGGCAGGCTTTGCGCGGGAATGACGGAATAAGGGTTGCTTGCTGAGGATAGGTCCGGGTTACCTGCTGACCTGGCAGGGAGTCCTTGAATCACGGAGACACTGCCCCACACAAAACCCCGGCCGCCCCTAGAGGAGCCCTGAACCGCCTCGATTCAGTGTTTTCATCTTTGCTCAGTGCTTCAGTGATTCGATTCCTGGGGGCGTCCGCGGCCGGGCCGGTTCAAGGGAATCGTTCTAGCAGACCTCGCCCCCTTTGTCCTGCTTTTCCGCCTCGCTTTCCACTTGCAGGGCGGAGGACCAGCCGTAGCTCAACTTGTAGGTGTGGGCGATCATCAGCGTCTCGGTGGAGCGAACCCCGGGGATGGAGTGGATCTGTTGGGTGATCAGATGGGTGAGGTGCGGCAGGTCGCGGCAAAAGACCTCGACCATCAGGTCGGCCGAGCCCAGCGTCATGACCAGGTAGCTGACCTCGGGCAGCTCGTTGATGCTGCGGGCGACCTGCTCGCCGGTGCCGGGCTCGACCGAAATGCCAATGAGGGCCGGCGCCTGAAAGCCCAGGGCGTAGGGGTCCACCACACCCACGGTGCGGATAATGCCCGCCTCCTCCAATACCCGGAAGCGGCTGCGAATGGTCGTTTCCGATACGCCGGCCTCCCGGGCGATCTGGGTGAAGGGCAGACGGCCGTCCTCCTGTAGGCTCTGTAGAATAAGTCGATCCAGGTCGTCCAGTACCATGGCCTGCCTCCGTCGTCCACGGGCTTGCCGTGGCTTTGCTAATCGAACCTCTGGCACTATTTTACCACGGGAATCAAAGATTGACAAGGCCCAAACTTTGGATTTCAAGCCTGGCGCTTGACAGTTGGCCGAAATTGTGCTAGGATGAACACTCGCCAGGCCCAGTTGTGGAGATGGACTGTAGGGAGCGACGAGTCGGTGGATGATGGATCGGCTTGCAGGCCCCCCCTGGCCGGCCGATCCGGATCGTTCAATTCAAGAGGAGGTCTGATGGTACGGCCAAAAGTCAACTTGCTCAGCGACGAGCTGGTCGAACAGATCGTCGCTGAGGCCATGCAGCTATTGTTGGATCCCGGTGTGCGTGTCCACAATCAGGACGCGCTGGATCTGCTCGAGCAGGCCGGCGCCAGGGTGGACCGGCAGAGCCAGATCGCCCACATTCCCGAGACGATCGTGCGGCGGGCGCTGCATACGGCGCCCTCTGAGTTTTATCTGTACAACCTGGACGGGCAGGCCGTCGTGCACTATGGCCAGGACAGCGTGCAGTTCGATCCCGGTTCGGCGGCGATCACCATTCTGGACAGCGAGACCCAGGAGCAGCGCCCCCCGCTGACGGCGGATTTCATCAAGTTTGTCAAGCTGGTGGAGACAATCCCCCAGTTGGATGCCCAGGCTACGACGCTGATCTGCGCCGATGTGCCCGAGGAGATCGGCGACCTCTACCGTCTCTACATCGCCCTGAACTATATGCGCAAGCCGATCGTTACGGGGGCCTTTCGCAAGGACACCTGGTGGGTGATGAAGGACATGCTGGCGGCCGTGGCCGGCGGCGAAAAGGCCCTGGCCGACAAGCCGATCGCGGTTTTTGACGTGTGTCCCTCGCCCCCGCTGCTCTGGAGCGACCTGACCTGCCAGAACATGATCGACTGCGCGCGCCACGGCATCCCCTCCGAGTTGGTCTCGATGCCCCTGGCCGGGGCCACTGCCCCGGTGACCATCGCCGGCTCGGTTGTCCAGCACACGGCCGAGTGTCTCAGCGGGGTGACCATCTGCCAACTGGCCCAGGAGGGCGCCCCCATCGTCTGGGGGGGCTCGCCGGCCGCCTTTGATATGCGCGAGGGGACCACGCCGATGGGCGCGGTGGGCACCTGGATGATCGACTGCGCCTATACCCAGGTGGGCAAATCGCTGGGTATGCCCACCCACGCCTACCTGGGCATGAGCGATGCCAAGGTCGTGGATGCCCAGTGCGGGCTAGAATCCTCCGGGGGGGCCATCATGGCCGCCCTGGCTGGGGTGAACATGGTCTCGGGCGCCGGCATGATGGACTTTGAGAGCTGCCAGAGCTATGAAAAGCTGGTCATTGACGCCGAGATCATTGGCATGGCCAAGCGCCTGGTCGCCGGCATCGATCCGCGCACCGAGCCCATCGCCCTGGACCTGATGCGCAAGCTGGGCCACCGTGCCGATTACCTGGCCGAATCCCATACCCTCAAGTGGTTCCGCCAGGAGCAGTACATCCCCTCGGACGTGATCGACCGCGGTTCGCTGGATGCCTGGCAGAAAAAGGGTTCCAAGACGGCCTTTGAGCGGGCCAAGGATCGGGTGCGGGAACTGCTGGAGCGCTACGAGCCCTCCCCGATTTCGACCGAGCTGCGCGCCGAGCTGCGCCGGATTGCGACCCGGGCCGCCCAAAAGTTTGGCCTGGACGAGCTGCCCCCGTTGACCGACTAGATTGGACGTGCCCAATCGCTGGGGCGAACCGTTCTTGGACAAGTGTGCTGAAAACTTGGAGTAAAAACATGTCGAACGAGTTGTTGAACCAGATTACCAACAGCCTGATCGAGGGGGACCCCGATCAGACCGTGGCCCTGACCGGGCAGGCCCTGGCGGCCGGCCTCGAGCCGCTGACCATCATCAACCAGGGCCTGGTGCCCGGTATGGACGAGGTCGGGGCCAGGTTCCAGGTGGGCGAATACTTTTTGCCGCACCTGATCATCGCCGCCAAGGGCATGGAGCAGTCCATGGCCCTGCTGGAGCCGGAACTGCGGGCCCGCCAGCAGGCGGTCGAGTCGGCCGGCACGGTGGTCATTGGCACCGTCCACGGGGACATTCACGAGATCGGCAAATCCCTGGTGGCCACCATGCTCTCGGCCAGCGGTTTCAAGGTGCACGACCTGGGCGTGGACGTGCCCACGTCCACCTTTGTGCAAAAGGTCCGCGAGACCGGGGCCAATCTGCTGGGCCTCTCGGCCCTGCTGACGACCACCATGACCGTCCAGCGCGAGGTCATCGAGGCGCTTCGGGAGGCCGGCCTGCGCGATCAGGTCAAGGTGATCCTCGGCGGCGCTCCGGTCAACCAGGAATGGTCCGATTCTATCGGTGCCGATGGCTATGCCGAGGACGCCGTCGGGGCCATCGAATTGGCCAAGCGGGTGTTGGCATAGCCCCTATCCGGCCGGGCGGGCACGGGGGCCCGCCCCTACCAGGGCATTTTCGTTCTTTATGGTGGCCGCGCGGCGGGCATGTGGGCTACTTTCAATCTCTAACCTCCACCCAGGAGACGCCGCCGTGAGCGTGCTTGATCTCGTCCTGGCCAACGGCCGCATTGTGGACGGCTGCGGCAATCCCTGGTACTGGGGCGATCTCGGGATCCAGGGAGGGCGTATTGCCCAGTTAGCCGGAGTGGGCAGCCTGCGCGGCCGGCGTGTCATCGATGTGCAGGGTCGCTATGTGACGCCGGGTTTTATCGATATCCACACACACTCGGACTTGTCCATCCTGGTCAACCGGCCGGCCGAGAGCATGGTGCGGCAGGGGGTGACCCTCAACGTCATCGGCAACTGTGGTATGGGTGCGGCCCCGGTCGTGGAGCAGCGATTGACCGAGCTGCGCCACGACTGGGGTCGCCTGGCTGCGGCGCCGGGGGTGGACTGGAACTGGCGCAGCATGAGCGACTACCTGGACGTCCTGCAGGCCGGGGGATTGGGTATCCACGTCGCCGTGCTGGTGGGGCACGGCGCCCTGCGCATCGCCGCGATGGGCCTGGAGCCGCGGGCGCCCAGCAGCGCCGAGCTGGCTTGCATGCAGTCCCTGCTGCGGGAGGCCATGGGAGAGGGCGCCATGGGCCTGTCCACAGGCCTGGTCTACCCGCCGGGTTGTTTCGCCGCCGCCGACGAAATTGTGGCCCTCTGCCGGGTCGTGGCCGCGTACGGCGGTTTTTACGCCACGCACATCCGCGGCGAGCGCGAGACGATCCTGGAGGCGGTGGCCGAGGCCATCCAGATTGGCCGGCAGGCGGGCCTGCCGCTGCAGATTTCCCACAACGCCCCCAAGTACGGTGCACCCCATGACGCCCGGGCCAACCTGGCCCTGGTGGAGGAGGCCCGCGCCCGCGGCCAGGACGTCACCGTGGACAATGACACCCACACCGACTTTGGGCCGCTGTTGGTCGAGACGCTGCCCCAGCACCTCCAGGAGCGCGGGGCTGCCGAGATCGCCGCCCTGCTGCGCGACTCTACGGTGCGCCGGCAGGTGCGCGAGGAGATCGTGGCCGACCGACGGCCCGCCTTTGGTCCGGCCGGCCTGCTCAAGCACGGCCGTTGGGAGCGCATCACCGTGCTGCAGGCGCCCCAGACCCCCCAGGCCGTGGGCTTGAGCCTGGAAACGTGGGCCCAACAGCAGGACCAGGACCCCTTTGAGGCCTATTTCGACCTTATCGTGCAGAACGGCGATGGCGTGATGGCCATATTCAACTATATCGACGAGGCGGACATCCGCCGGCTGCTGCAGCACCCCCTGGTCATGATCTGCTCCGATGGCCGGGTCGAGGCTCCCTATGGTTTCCTGGCCGATCCGCCCGATTACTGCCCCTGCAGCTATGGCGAGTTTCCCGGCGTCCTGGAGCGCTATGTGCGTGACGAACCCCTACTGACGCTGCAGGAGGCGGTGCGCAAGATGACCTCTTTTCCCGCTCAACGCCTGGGGCTGACCGATCGGGGGGTCCTGCGGCCGGGGGCCTGGGCCGACATTGTCGTGCTGGACCTGGAGCGGGTCCGCGATCGCGCCACGGTGCGCTACCCCTACCGCTTTCCCCTGGAGAACTATCCCCACCGCTACCCCGAGGGCATCGACTACGTGCTGGTCGACGGCGTCGTGGTCGTGGACCGGGCCGAGCACACCGGCGCGCTGCCCGGACGGGTGCTGCGCAGGAGGTGACCCTTGAGTGAGAAATTGGCCCTGTTGGAGGTGCGCGGGGACCACCGCCAGGTCGGCCGGCAGATCGGCGCGGCCATGCGGCCGGTGCTGCAGGCCCTGCTGCCGCGGCTGCGCCGGGGCCTGCCGGACGGTGTGCGCTGGGAGGATATGCTGCACCAGGGGCGCGACTACCTGGCCCACAGCCGCGCCGTCTATCCGCAGTACGTACAAGAGATCGAGGGCATTGCCGAGGGGTCCGGCCTGCCCTTTGAAGAGCTGTTCCTGGAGGTCTGCGAGGAACTGTGGGAACCGGCCGCCTGGGGCCAGAGGGGCCGGGCCGACCGTTCCCGCCGGCGCGGCTGCACCGACCTGGCCGCCCGCGGCCGGGCCACGGCCGACGGTTCGACCCTGATCGGCCACACCAATGACCTGGTCCCCGAATCGGAGGACGAGTTGGTCATTCTCAAGGTGCGGGCCGGGGACGAGCCCGAGTTCCTGGCCGTATCCTGGGGCGGGGTGGGCCTGAGCGCCGGCTTTAACGCGGCCGGCATCAGCCTCAGCGGCAACGCCGTGTCCTGTACGGACATTCGCCCCGGTGTCCCCCGCCTGCTGCTGGTGCGCGCCATCCTGGCGGCGCGCCGCCTGGGACAGGCCATAGACGTCTGCCTGCTGCCGCAGCGGGCCTCGAACTATAACAATGTCATCGCCGACGCCCACGGCGAGGTGTTCAGCGTGGAGGGCTCGGCCACGGACTATGAGGCTATCTATATCGAGCAGGACGTGCTGGCCCACGCCAACCACTATGCCAGCCCGGCCATGCGCGCATTCGAGGCCGACCGCAGCGACATCGGCGGTTCGATCCTGCGCCAGCACCGGGCGGCGCGTCTGCTGCGCGAGCATTATGGCGAACTGACGCCCCTGCTGATGCAGCAGCTCCTGGCCGATCACGCCAACTATCCCGCCTCCATCTGCAAGCACGCCGGCGAGTCCGTGACGGTGTTCAGCATGGTCGTGCAGGTGGAAGGACGGCGCGCCTGGATCGGCCGCGGCCGGCCCTGCCAGAGCGAATACGTGGAATACCGATTGGAACCGGGGGAGACGGAACAGAGGAGGATCGTGGGATGACGGATGCATGGGTACGGCCGCAGGTTCGGGTACTGCGCCCCGAGCAGATCGAGCAGGTGCACGCCTACGCCCTGCAAGTCCTGTCCCGGACGGGGGTGCGCGTGGACTCGCCGCGGGGGCGCGAACTCTTTGCCCGGCGGCTGGGGGCGAATTGGGTCGAGGGCGAGCGGGTGCGCCTGCCGCCGGAGGTGGTCGAGTGGGCCATCCAGGCGGCGCCCTCCACGGTGGAACTCTACGACCGGCGGGGACAGCCGGCCTTTTGTCTCGGCGACGGCCGCACCCGCTTTGGCATCGGGGTGACCTCCTTGTACTACCAGGATCCCCGCACCGATGCCCTGGAGCCCTTTGCCCGCCGGCACATGCGCGAACTGGTGCGACTGGGCCACTCCCTGCCCCTGTACGACGTGGTCTCGACGGTGGGCGTCCTGCAGGACGTGCCGCCGGACCGGGCGGACCTGTACGCGACGCTGGATATGGCCGCCAATACGACCAAGCCCCTGGTGCTGCTGGTCTCGGACGACGGCCTCTATCCGCTGGCGCTGGACCTGCTGGAGCACCTGTGTGGG
Source organism: Chloroflexia bacterium (assembly GCA_016928715.1). Taxonomy (GTDB): domain Bacteria; phylum Chloroflexota; class Chloroflexia; order DTKN01; family DTKN01; genus JAFGKG01. The sequence continues at coordinate 11,703 of JAFGKG010000006.1, read as the reverse complement.
GACCTGTCGGAGCGCCCCTTCGTGCTGCCCTATTTCAACCCGGTCACGCCCCTGCTGCTCAACGCCGGCACGGTGGACAAGGTGGTCGAGACGGTCGAACGGGGCCTGCCCCTGATCTATTCCAACTATAGCATGGCCGGCGCCTCCACGCCGCTGACGCCGGCCGGCATGCTGGCCCTGCTCGACGCCGAACTGCTGGCCGGCCTGGTGCTGGCCCAGTTGGTCCGGGAGGGCACGCCGGTCGTCCTGGGTATGCTGCCGGCCTTTTTCGACCTCAAGACCATGGTCAATTTCTACGACCCCCAGAGCCTGCTCTTGAACCTGGCCTGCGCCGAGCTGATGACCCATTACCGACTGCCCCACTGCGGCAGCTCGGGCAGCGGCACCGGCTGGGGGATGGACCTGCTGGCCGCCGAGACCTATTGGCTGAACCACCTGACGAGCTGCCTGGGCAAGGTCGGCCTGTGTCCCTTTATCGGGGATACCCTGACCTCCAAGGCCTTTACGCCCAACACGGTGGTCTATGTGCACGAGATTCTCGAGCAGGCGCTCCGTTTCGCCCGGGGCTTTTCCCTGGACGAGGGCGCGGCCGTGCTGGACGAGATCAACCAGGTCGGCCCTGGGGGCAACTTTTTGACGGCGCCCTCGACCCTGCGCCTGATGCGGCAGGCCTACTACAGCAGCGCTATATTTCCGCGCTGGAGCCTGGAGCGCTGGCGGGACGAGGGCCGGCCCCGGGCCGACTCGCTGCTGCGGGAGTACACGGTGGCCTTGCTGGCGGGCTTGGAACCGCCGCCCGACCACGGGGAACTGCTGGAGCGGGGGGAGGCCTTTATCCGGCGGCTGTAGCATTCTTGCGAGTTGAACGGGGAGTTTAACCACAAAGGACGCAAAGGACACAAAAACTTTTTTTTCCTTTGTTCCCTTTGTGTCCTTCGTGGTCCGTAACTACTTTTTGGCTCCCGGCTCTGCCGGGTTCGGAGGTAAAGCATGATGCTGGATCGGGCACGAGAAATTTATGACCGCTTGGTGGCCTGGCGGCGGGATTTTCACATGCACCCGGAGCTGGGATTCGAGGAAACGCGCACGGCGGCGCGGGTGGCGCGGGAACTGGAGGCGCTGGGCTACCGCGTGCGCACGGGCGTGGGGCGGACCGGCGTGGTGGCCGAACGGGGGCAGGGCGCCCCGGTGGTGGCCATCCGCGCCGACATGGATGCCCTGCCCATCGAGGAGGCCAACGAGGTCGACTATGCCTCGCGGGTGCCGGGCGTGATGCATGCCTGCGGCCACGACGCGCACACGGCCATGCTGCTGGGAGTGGCGGCGCTGCTGGCGGACGAGGCCTTTCCGGGCACGCTGCGCCTCCTGTTCCAGCCGGCCGAGGAGATTGGCGACGAGGAGGGCCTCAGTGGGGCGCCGCGCATGGTCCAGGACGGCGCCATGGAGGGGGTGGACGTCTGCCTGGCCCAGCACGTCGACGCCTCGATGGCCGTGGGGGACGTTATGCTGGGGGCCGGGCCGGCCTCGGCCGGGGTGGACAGCTTTTTCGTGACCATACACGGCCAGGGCGGGCACGGCGCCTTTCCGCACCTGACGGTGGACCCCATCTACCTGGCCGCCCACGCCGTGTTGGCCCTGCACGGTATCGTCTCGCGCCGGTTGGACCCCACCGCTCCAGCCGTGGTCAGTATCGGCTCCCTGCACGGCGGCGAGGCGCCCAACGTGATTCCGGCGCAGGTTGAACTCTGCGGTACGATTCGTTTTATGGAGCCGGGGGTACAGAAGCAGATCCACGCCGAGATCGAGCGCGCCCTGGGTGTGGTGCGGGCCCTGGGGGGGGATTTCGAGCTGCAGTTCGAGATCGGCTGTCTGCCGCTGATCAACGATGCGGGGGTGGTGCAAGTGCTGCAGGACGTGTGCGCGGACCTTTTGGGGGCCGAGCATATCGAGGAGGGCGAGCCCGAGATGGGCGCGGAGGACTTTGGAACGTTCGCCGACCTGGCCCCGGGGGCCATGTTCTGCCTGGGCTGCCGCATCGAGGGGGACGTGCGCTGGGGGCACAGTCCGCGCTTTGACATCGACGAGCGCTGCCTGCCCATTGGCACGGCCGTGCTGGCCGAGGCGGCGCTGCGGCTGCTGCACAAGATGCAGGACCCACAGAAGAATAACTTTTCGGTTGGAAGCGATCGCTCCGCAACCGGCTAAAGCCGACCCCGAAGATCGGTAAACCGTCTCGATTTCCCCTACCGGCATGGAGGCTTTAGCCGGGAAGAAAAAAAGTTATTTTCGAACAAGTGGCAAGTAAGTCGTATCCGTCTCAACCATATCCCCAGGCTGAAAATACAACCCGTTGTTATCAAGTGTTCTGACATTTCCCGCATTATCCACAACCTGAATGATAAAGCTTGAGTCAGATGTTGCCAGAAAACTACCTGACCACGATTCACCATTTTTTAACAGGTCAATGCTTTGCCAGACCCCACTTGAGCCAGTATACGCAACAATCACATTATGGATGCCCGAAGGGTCTACCGCATAAACAACTACATTGGCTTGTTCTGAATCGAATTCACTTTCCATTCTTGATATAAATGGAGGACTCCAATCACTTGAACTGGTATGGTAATACACATCAAAGTTCAAAGCATCGTATAACCGTTCCGCTTGTGTATCCGCATCAAATTGCCCTAGTAAAATAACCAGGGACTCGGCATCCACTAAACGATTGAAATAATAAGGTAATGCTGGGTACCAACCAGGGACATTGAAAACTGGTTCTTCCGGCATAGTGGCATTTTCCATCACGGCTCTATCGATGATGGGATCAAAAGAGGCAGTTTCAGTATATAGGCCTCCCCGAAAGACGACCCCATGTGCACTGGTTTGCGGAAAAGTAAGATTAGCCACATATTTAGGTTGAATCGGTTCAATATGTCCAGTATATACTTGATCGTCAAGTGCGTAATAGTCGCCCTCATCCGTACTTTGAGCTGTCAGCGCAGGGAATTCATAGGCAAGACTGTTTTTAGTAAGCCCGCCGGCTAACGTCTCCATACACGCTGTGTTTGTTATGGCGTCCGTTCGCTCCTGTAACCGTGTTGTGATTGCAGCGGGAGTCAGGTACTCGTACATGGGTAATCCATAAAGGGTGCTCTCTGTCAATATCTTTTCATCATAGGGGCTAAAATCCCCATTATTCAAGTAGTATTCATGCTTGGCGGCCATAAGCGAAACCCCTATTGTAGAGGACTGACCATTCACCAAGTGTTCAGTAAAATCGAGCATTAATTGCTCTGAAAGCCCTACGGAGCCTTTGTATCCCCATCCATACCCTGTGTTCGCTACATAGTTCGCTTTCTTAATGGCCATGGCTTCTGGCAAGTCCAGTTGTCCCGATACATTCTGTCCAGCATGACAGCCAACCGTGTAAAAAACCGCCCGAGCAAAATCCACCGAGGCATTAGCGAAATCCGATGCATTGATGAACCCATTTGGAGTACCAAAACCATAAGCATTGGCATGACCATTAATCGAAGAAACCCCGTGATAGGTTTGTAACACATGGCTCCGAAAATCATTACTCGTCCAGGATGCTCCAATCAAGTTACAATTAGCGGTGATATTATCCGAGTTCAAAGCATTACAATGTCTCTGAGCTCCATCTATCAGAAAATCATAACCGGTGACAACAGCCTGGCTAAGGCTCAAGTTGCCTCCGCTCAGGAAAGTGTCAATTTGACCGACGATCTGCGCAGGTGATTCAACCAATCTTCCAATCGCTAAATCAGGAATGTACAAGACGGCGTTAGCACAATGAGGGCAAGTTACAGGTTGACGGTTGCCATAAAAATCATCGGTAAATGTCCAGGTATCAGGCACTCTTGTACCATCAGCAATACGATAAAAGGGGATAACACGATCATCCCCAATGATCACGATGTATTCCAGTTCAGGATAAGCAGCCCATTGGTTTAGTATCTGCTGTCTAATTGCACTGGCAACAACATTGGCCTTGTTCTTATCATCATAATCATTTCCGCGGGCGGCATAAGCTGCGGCTATGGCTGCATTATTTTCTAGCTGGATAACTAATCCCTTAACCCGGGCCTGGTTTGCCAGCATATTCAGCTTGTTCATTACCTGGTTTGCTTCAGCTCCACTGTAAAGCACTTCCAGTTTTTGGCGGTTAACCAGAATCAATGTGTGTATGTCTTGTGGAATAGATTGTATAGTCAAGTTTTGGGTTACTTCTGGCGACCAGTCTCCTTCGTCGTCTTGAACCCTGAAAAAGATGGTATGTACACCAGCCGAGAGTGCCGATGCCTGAACCGTAAAGTTCGCTTGCGTGCTTAATTGCCCCTGAATGCTGGATCGCCACTGATAAGCCACAATGTGGTTCCCATTCTCATCTTGATCAATACCTGATCCTTCCAGGTAGACAGTATCCTGGCCTTGCACGGCCGGATTAGGCTGGATGGTATGGATGGTCGCAACAGGCGGTTGGCTGTCCGATACACTATAATGTAAAATAATGCCATTATCTCCCACCGCCCAGCCATCAGTAGAGGAGACCATGTCTACTGAGAATAAACGATCAGTCACGGGACTGGTCACGGCTTGCCATTCGCTGCCATTCCAATGTAGGATTGCATTCCCAAATCCTCCGCTAATGGGACCTCCGGCCACCGCCCAACCGTCATGAGCAGAGACCATGGATACGGAATTCAGCGTTATTGACGTAGGGCTGGGGAGTTCTGTCCAGGCATTGCCATCCCAGTGTAGGATCGTACCATAGTTGCCCATTGCCCAGCCGTCGTCAGGGGCAACCATCTCGATGGCAGCCAGATGGCTTGTGAAAGGGCTGCTGGATGTTTGCCATTCGTTTCCATTCCAGTGCAGTATCACGTTACCCACGGCCCATCCATCATTGGCAGAAACCATATCCAACTCACCTAGCAGTGCCCCCGAAGTGGAAGGAGAAACGATTTGCCACTGGCTACCATTCCAGTGCAAAGTGGTATCTGCTCCCGCGGCCCATCCATCATGGGCCGAAACCATATCCAAGCCCCAAAGCCAGACCGTGGTGGGGCTGGCCACTATGGCCCATTGATTGCCATCCCAATGCAGAATCACACCATCTTCTCCCACCGCCCAACCCTCATCAGTAGAAAGCATTGCGACTGCAAACAAGTGCTTTGTTGTAGGACTGTTAACTGTAACCCACTGAGTGCCAGTCCAATGTAATATAGTCCCTTCCCATCCTACGGCCCAACCATCGACAGCGGAAATCATGTCCACTGAACTTAACCTCAAGGTGGTGGGGCTCGCTGCCGGTGTCCATCCATCACTGCTTGGGGTCATAGGGTTATCTTTTAGATGCAAGGGGGGCGGTGATTTCTCCGTCATCGCCGCGGTACCAAGAAGTGGATCGAACAACAAGATCAAGCCGATTATAGATAGGATCACCTGGTGTTTCATTGCCTACTCCTCCTAGTGAGTATGGTCAAGAATTTCAGAGGGAATTTGCCGCCCGACGGCCGGCATAATCCAGGCCAATTCAATTCTGGCCCAAAGGTAACTGCTCATGCTGCGGCTGCCGTCCACCAGTTCCGGGCTAGGGCCTTACAAGAATTACCAGACAGATTGCAGGATACTTGGCAATATGCGGATCTCCGCTCACCAGATGTGAATGCTAACCGTTCAAACAGGGATTTTTGCAATGGGATGGCAGTTTTTACCGTATGCGTTCATTATACCGCCTTCATACTTGAAGTATAGCCGAGGCGGGGGTGGCTGTCAAGTGTTTTCTGCGGGGGGCGCGCGCCATTTTTGTAGATGCCCTCGTAGAGCCTGTCCCCGCGTAGGCGGGGAGGCGAGGCATTTCCCGCCCGACAGTGCTGCTGGCTAGACCTATCCGGCGTGTTTTTTGCTTCCAAGGTCCAACCTGCGAACGCGCCAACGCTTTGTGCCGGCTTGCTCCCCTGCCCTGACCGTGATACAATATCAGCAGCAGATGCTCGCAGTGACGGCAGAGAACGCCATGCGCTGGACCATGGACGAGATCGTTCGTTTCCGCTGCCCCACGGGGCCAAGCTGGTCCCCGGATGGGGCGCACCTGGCCTTTTTCCTGAGCGGCGCCGGCCGCGAGCAGCTCTGCCTGCTGGACCGCGCCGGCCGCCTCCGCGAATTGCCGCCCCTGCCGGCCTCCCCGGCGGCCAAGATGTGGGGCGGCGTGCAGCCGGCCTACGATTGGTTCCCCGACGGCCGCGCCCTGCTGCGCGTGGCCGGGGGCCTCTGGCGCTGCGACCTGGACGGCGGGCCGCCACAGCGACTGACCCCCGGCCAGGAGCCCGAATCGCATCCCTCCTGCTCCCCCGACGGGCGCACGTTGGCCTTTCGCCAGGGCGCGCGGGTGGCCCTGCTGGACCTGGCCACCGGAGGCCTCGACGGCTTTGACCTGCCCGGCCCGCTCTATGCCTTTGCCCCGCACCTGGCCTGGTCGCTCGATGGCGCCCTGCTGGCGGCGGCCTTTCGCCGTCTCGACGCGGCCGGCCGCCCCGCCCGGCGCGGTCTGGACCTGGCCGTGGTGACAACGCAGGGCCGGCTGCTCTGGGCCACGGATACGCCCGGCACGGCGGCCAATCCCCAGTGGTTGGACGCCCGGCGGCTGCTCTTTAGCCGCTACAATCGCACCCACACCCGCGTCGAGCACGTCCTGCTGCACCTGCCGGCCGGCCCGGAGCGCCTGCTGCTGGCCGAGGAGGAGCCCCGCGGCCTGCCGGCCGATTTCGTGGAGGGCCTGGGCTCGCGGGGGCCGCTGCTCTCACCCGACGGGCGGGCAGCGGTCCTGGTCCGGCCCCACCAGGGCTGGGACCGGCTGCACCTGCTCGATCTGCAGAGCGGCCATCTGCATTTGCTGACCGAGGGGCCGGGGGAGGAGGGCGAGCCGGCCTGGTCGCCCGAGGGGCGCCGCCTGGCCTACCTGGCCAACGGCCGGCCCACCCCCTTTGACCGGGAGCTGCGCCTGTTGGACCTGCGTACGGGCCAGGTGCGGGCGCTCTGCTCGGGCCCCGGTGTCCGCGCCGAGCCGGTCTGGTCGCCCGATGGCCGGGCGCTCTGTTTCGTGCGGGCCGGCCCGGGGGAGCCGCCGGCCCTCTGGCGCCTGGAGGTCGACAGCGGGGAGGCGGCCTGCCTGGCCCCGGCCTGGCCCGCCGGGAGCATGTGGCGGCAGGACGTACCCCCGGAGGCGGTCTGGATCGAGGCGGCCGACGGCCGCCCGGCGCCGGCCCTGTTCTACGCCCGGCCGGGGCTGCGAGGCCGGCCCGGCCTCATCTGGCTGCACGGCGGGCCGGGCATGCAGCACTATCGCGGCTGGCCGGCCGATTACGGCTATGCCATGCATCACGCCGTACACCAACTGCTGCTGGAGCGCGGCTACAGCCTGCTCTACCTGGACTATCGCGGCAGCACCGGCTACGGCGCCGCCCACGAACAGGCCAACTATTTGGGCATCGGCACGGCCGAGCTGGCCGACCTGGAGGGGGCCGCCCGTTTCCTGGCGGGCCGGCCCGAAGTGGGCGCGGCGCCCCTGGTCCTGATGGGCCGCTCCTACGGCGGCTACGTGGCGCTGAGCGGGCTGGCCCGCTTGCCGCATCTGTTCCAACTGGGCATCATTGTCGCCGGATTTGGCGATATGCACAGCTATTTCAGCGGCCCGCCCGATTTCTGGGACGACGCGGCCTGCTTTCGCTGGCGCATGGGCTGGTCGGCCGAGGAGCAGCCGCGGGCCTGGGCGGCGGCGGACGTGCTGCCGGACCTGGGGCGGCTGCGGGCGCCCCTGGCGCTCTTTCACGGCCGGGACGACCAGGCCGTGCCGGTCGAGGACGCCCGGGACATCGAGCAGCGCTGCCGCGCCCTGGGCAAGACCTGCTTTTACCACGAGTATGCCGGGGAGGACCACGTCTTTGCCGCGGAGGCGACCTGGCGTGATTTCGCCGGGCACCTGTTGGGCTACCTGGCAAGGTTTGCGGGCTAGGCACTGAGCTAGGGCGCGCGCCCCTGAGCAAAAGCCGTTTGCACGCTCTCCCGGCGCGTGCTACAATACACCGCGTACGCATCGAAACTGCCAGGAGGAACGACATGCCGGTCTGTCTCCATGTATTGGGCGCTGACGGCCTGCAGCAGGTGCACCGGGCCACGTTGCAGCTTTTGCAGGAGGTGGGCCTGAACCTGACCCACCCCACGGGGCGGGAAATGCTGCGCGGGCAGGGCGTGCGCGTGGAGGGGCCGCGGGTCCGCCTGCCGGCGGACCTGGTCGAGCGCTGCCTGGGCCTCTGCCCGCCCACGGTGCGCCTGCAGGGGCGGGACCCGGACCGGGCCGTCGTGCTGGGGGATGGCTCCTGGCACGCCCACAACGTCGGCGGCGTGCCCGAGGTGCTGGAGGACGGCGAGCGCCGGCCGGCGCTCCGGCAGGACGTGGCCGATGCCGCCCGCCTGTTGGACGCCCTGCCGCACGTCAGCACCCTGACGCCCTTTTTCACCCCCCAGGACGTGCCGGCGGCATCCTACGCCCTGTGGATGTACGCCGATACCGTGGCCCACACCACCAAGCCGGTCCACGGTCCCGGCGTGCAGACGGCGCGGGAGGTGCGCGTCCTGGCCGAACTGGCCGCGGTCGCCTGCCCCGAGGGGACGCTCTCGCTGGGTATCTCGCCGGTCAGCCCGCTCTTTTTCCCCGACGACGTGGTCGAGGCCATGCTGGAGACAGCCCTCCTGGGGCTGCCTTTGGGGCCGCTGCCTTGCCCCATCGTCGGGGCCAGCGCGCCCATGTCCCTGGCCGGCGCCCTGGTGCAGCAGAACGCCGAACTGCTGGGCTCGATCGTGCTGGCCCAGTTGGCCCGTCCCGGTCTGCCCATTACCTACTGCGGCCGGCTCAGCGTGATGAACCCGCGCAGCGGCCTGGCCATGTGGGGCAACCCCGAGATCGGCCTGGTCTCTGCGGCCACGGTCGAGTTGGGCCACCACTACGGTTTGCCCGTCAACGTCTATGGGCTCTGCACCGACGCCCACGGGCCCGACGTGCAGAGCGGCTACGAGCGGGCACTGAACGCGCTGGTGCCGGTGCTGGCCGGCGCCGACGAGATCTCGGGTGTGGGCGAGATCTGGGGCGGCGTGGTCAGTTCGTTCGCCCAGATGGTCCTCGATGACGAGGTGCTGGCCTATGTGGAGCGCCTGCGCCGGGGCATTGATCTGGACGAGGACAGCCTGGCCCTGGAGGTGATGGCCCGGGTTATGGACGGGCCGCGCAACTTTATGGGCGAGCGGCACACCCTGCGCTACCTGCAGGCCGGCGAGGTGCTCTGGCCGCGGCTTTCGGCGCGTTCGGGCTGGCGGGAATGGGAGGCGGCCGGCCGGCCGGCGTTGTTCGACCGGGCCGGCGAGGCGGCGGCAAAGCTGCTCGCCGAGCATCAGGTCGAGCCGCTGAGCGAGCAGCAGTGGGTCGAGATGGAACGGCTCATCCGTGCAGTGGAAACCGAGTCCGAGGGGCTCCCCAACGGGGGAGCACGAGTAGAAAAGGAGTGAGCAATGTCCTACACGTACGCAGTCCTGGGGGCCGGCCGACAGGGCACGGCCGCGGCCTACGACATGGCCCGTTGGGGCGACGCCGGGCGGATCATCCTGGCCGACTATGATCTGGATGTCGCCCTGCAGGCGGCCCTGCGGGTGAACACCCTGCTGGGGCGGGAGGTGGCCCGGGCCGAGCGCGTCGACGTCACCGACCTGGAAGCGGTGGAGGCGCTGCTGCAGGGCGTGGACGCCTTGCTCAGCGCGGTGCCCTACTATTATAACCTGGACCTGACCCGGGTGGCCCTCAAGGTCGGCGCGCACATGTGCGATTTGGGGGGGAACACCGACATTGTGCGGGAGCAGCATGGTTTTCACGAGCAGGCCCTGCAGGCCGGTATCAGCATCCTGCCCGACTGCGGGCAGGTGCCGGGCATGGGCGCCATCCTCATGGTCTATGCCATGGACCTGCTGGACGAACCGCTGGATGTCTATATGTGGGACGGCGGATTGCCCCAGGACCCCCGGCCGCCCTTTGACTACCTGCTCACCTTTAACGTGGCCGGCCTGACCAACGAATACGCCGAGCCGGGCCTGTTCCTGCGCGAGGGCAAGATCACCGCGGTCGAGCCCATGACCGAGCTGGAGACGATCGAGTTCCCCGAACCGATCGGCACGCTGGAGGCCTTTGTCACCGGTGGGGGGACCAGCACCATGCCCTGGACTTTTGAGGGCAAGCTGCGCACGCTGCAGAACCTGACCCTGCGCTACCCGGGCCATTTCGCCCAACTGCGTGCCTTTTACGAGCTGGGCCTGTGGGATCTGGAGCCCCTCCAGGTGGGGGACGTGCAGGTGGTGCCCCGGGACGTCTTTCACGCCCTCTTTGAGCCCAAGGTGGTTTTCCCCGAGGACAAGGATCTGGTCATCGTGCGGATCAAGGCCCTGGGCAAAAAGGACGGCCGGGAGGCCGAGGCGCTGGTGCAGCTCATCGATTATTACGACGAGGACACCGGCTTTACGGCCATGGAGCGCACCACCGGCTGGAGCGCGGCCATCGTGGCCGAGATGATGGCCCGGGGGCAGACGCCGCGTGGGGCCGGCGGTCTGGAGGTCATGGTGCCGCCCGCGCTCTTTGTGCAGGAACTGCGCCGGCGTGGCTTTGAGTTGGAGGAGCACTGATCCATGCACGTCGAACGTATCGAACTCTACTACGTCCAAATCCCACTCCGCCATCACTTTGAGACCAGCTTTCGCCGCTCCTTCCAGCGCGACACCATCCTGGTGCGCGCCTGGGCCGACGGCGTGGCCGGTTGGGGCGAGGCCCCCGTGGAGGACGGCCCCTGGTACTCCTGGGAGACGGTCGAGACGGCCTGGCACTGCCTGCGCGATTTCCTGGCCCCGCTGCTCCTGGGGCAAGAGATCGAGACGGCGGAGCAGGCCTTTGGCCGCATGGCCCCGGTGCGCGGGCACAACATGGCCAAGACCGGCCTGGAGGAGGCGCTCTGGGACATCGAGGCCCGCCAGAAGGGGCTCTCTATGGCCGACCTGCTGGGCGGCGTCCGGCCCCGCATCGCCAGCGGGGTCAGCGTGGGCATCCAGGACACCCTGGAGGACCTGCTCGAGCGCATCGAGGCCTTTCTGGCCCAGGGCTACCGGCGCATCAAGGTCAAGATCAAGCCCGGTTGGGACCTGGAGGTGGTGGCGGCGCTGCGGCGGCGCTGGCCCGAACTGCCCCTCATGGTCGACGCCAATTCGGCCTATACCCTGGACGACGCCGGGCACCTGGCCGCGCTGGACGCATTCGATCTGCTGATGATCGAGCAGCCCCTCGCCTACGACGACATCTATGAGCACCGCCTCCTGCAGCGCCAACTGCGCACGCCGCTCTGCCTGGACGAACCCATCCTCACGCCGGCCCAGGCCCGGGCGGCGCTGGAGCTGGAGAGCTGCCGCATCATCAACATCAAGCCGGGGCGGGTGGGCGGATTGGCCCAGGCCCGGCGCATGCACGATGTCTGCCGCGAGCTGGGGGCGCCGGTCTGGTGCGGGGGCCTGCTGGAGACGGGCATCGGGCGGGCCCACAACGTGGCCATCGCCAGCCTGCCCGGCTACACCCTGCCCGGCGACGTCTCGGCCAGC
>JAFGKG010000085.1 GCA_016928715.1 Chloroflexia bacterium | reverse complement strand
GGGCACATTGTGACCAACTATCACGTCGTCGAGAACGCCGAGGATCTCCTGGTCACCCTGGCCGACGGCCAGGTCTACGAAGCCGAGATCGTGGGCACGGACTCGGTCAACGACCTGGCCGTCATCCGCATCGATGACGGCGCCGATCTCCCGGTCCCGGTGGTGCTGGGGGATTCGGACCAACTGCGGGTCGGCCAATTCGTGCTGGCCATCGGCAACCCCTTTGGCCTGGAGCAGACCCTGACCACCGGCATAGTCAGCGCCCTGGGACGGGTCATCGAGAGTCCCGACAACAGCGGCTTTATCAGTGAGGTCATCCAGACCGATGCGGCGATCAACCCGGGCAACTCGGGCGGACCGCTGATCGACCTGCAGGGGCGGGTGATCGGGATCAACTCGCAGATCATGAGCACCAGCGGATCTTCGGCCGGCATCGGTTTCGCCGTCTCGTCCAACACCATGCAGCGGGTGGTGCCGGAATTGATCGAGCACGGCTTTTACCCCCATCCCTACCTGGGCACAGAGACGCTGGACCTGACGCCGTCCAACGCCGAAATCCTGCGCGCGGCGGGGATGGCGCTGCCGGTGGAGCGGGGGCTGCTGGTGCTCGAGATGGAGCCCGGCGGGCCGGCCGACCTCGGCGGGGTGCAGGCCTGCGACCGCTTGGTGCGGATGGGGCGCTATCGGGTCCCCATCGGCGGGGATATCATTGTGGCCGTGGACGAGCAGCCCGTGCAGAGCCTGCAGGATCTGACCGTCTATTTAGAGACCGAGGCCGCCGTCGGCGACGTGATCGAGCTGACGGTGATTCGCGAGGGAGAGGAACAGCAGGTCGCGGTGACCTTGGGGGGGCGCTCCTACTAGGCCCAACCCACCCACAGCGATGCGGCCAGGGCGACCTGGGCCGCGTAGTAGGTCACCCGCACCCCCAGACGCAGCCAGGGGGCGGGGGCGACGAAACGATTCCAGGCCAGCATCGTGTCCGAGGCCAGAAATAGGCTGCCCCCCAGCACGGCCAAAAGCCGGCGCAGCGCGCTCCACTCGGGCCGCCAGAACGTGGCCCAGGTCGACGCCGTCATCAAGACCAGCACCAGCATATAGAGGACGACGGAGACACGCAAAAAGAGCCCTCCGCGCCGGGCCAGGCCGACCGCCAGGCGGCGGTAGATCAAGCCGGCCAGCACCAGCAGGGGCAGCAGGCACAGCCAGGCCGGAGCGGGCGGCAGTTCCGGGTTCAGCCCGACAATGTAACAGAGGTGCGCCAGCAAAAAGGCCCCCAAGCCGGCCAGGAAAAAACGGGACCCGTCAAAGAGCAGCAGAACGTCGCCCAGCAAGGAGAGGGCCAGACCCGGCAGGAACCAGCGCGCCTGCCAGGGATCGTGCGGGCCGCAGGTAAGCCAGTAGGCGCCCAGCAGCACCACGACCATGACGGCGGGCTTGAGGACGCGGTCCCAGTCCCGGCGACCACGCGCGAGCACCCAGCAGTCGATCGCGGCCAGGAGCAGGGAGAGCAGCAGGATCCAATGGCCCAGCGTAGGAAAAGTTAACAAGGTGCCCCCTCAATACACTCGACAGAGCAGCCCCTTCAGATAAGCCCCCTGGGGAAAGCTCAACAGCACCGGATGGTCCGATCCCTGGCAGAATCGCCCCAGGATTTGGGCATCCCGACCGGCGTCAAGGCCGGCCCCAAAGACGACCTTTTGGAATAGGTCGGCGTCGACGTGCCCCGAACAGGAAAAGGTGGCCAGCAGCCCGCCCGGACGCAGCAGCTGCATGCCCAACAGGTTGATGTCCTTGTAGCCGCGGGTGGCGGCGTCCACCTGCGAACGGCGGGAGGCAAATTTCGGTGGATCCAGGATGACGACGTCAAAGAGGCGCCCGCTGTCCCGGCAGTCCCGCAGCAATTCAAAGCTGTTGCCGGACTCCCACGAGACCCGCCCATCGACGCCATTGCGGCGGGCGTTCTCCCGGGCCAGTTCGAGCGCTTCGCTGGAACTGTCCCAGCCCCATACGGACGCGGCCCCGGCTGCGGCGGCGTGCACGGCACACCAGCCGGTATAGCTAAAGGCGTCCAGCACCTCCCGCCCGGCACAGTGCGGGGCCAATCGAAGCCGGTTGGGCCGCTGGTCCAGGTAGGCCCCGGTCTTTTGGCCGGCCCGCAGGTCGACCAGAAAAGAGCGGCCGGCCTCCAGCACCTCCACCTGGGGCGGCGGTTCCCGCCCCCACAGGGGGCCGCTGCGAGCGGGCAATCCCTCCAGGCGGCGTACCGACACGTCCGAACGCTCATAGATTCCCTGCGGCGCGCAGTGCGCGGCCAAGAGTTCGACCAGCTCCGATTGCCAGGCGGCGGCCCCCTGGGAGAGAATCTGCACGACCAGGAAGGGGCCGTAGCGGTCCACCACCACACCGGGCAGTCCATCCGACTCGGCGTGCACCAGCCGGTAGGCGTTGGTGCCGGGATCCGCTTCCAGGGCGGCCCGGCCGGCCAGGGCCCGCTGCAGGCGCCGGGAGACAAAGGCCCGATCCAGGCCTTCCTCAGCTTCCCAGGTGGCCAGGCGCACCCGAATCTGCGAGCGGGGGCTGTAATGGCCGCGGGCCAGCCACTGCCCCCGAGCGTCTATAACCTCCACCACCGCACCGGGCAAGGGGTTCCCCTCCACGCGGGCGATCGATCCCGAATAGATCCAGGGGTGGCGCTGGAGCACGGATTTTTCACGTCCCTTTTTGAGCAGGACCTTGCTTTTAGCCGAATCCATCGTTGTTCATCACAGGCTGGAAAGCCTGTCCTACGAGGAGTATTTCCGCCGGCCTAGCGGGCCACCCGCTCGATCTCGGTCGCCTCGTCGAAAAAGCGTTCCAGCATGAACTGCCCCAGGTCCTGGCTGGTCACCGAGAGGTCCTTGACCGTGTCCACCGGCTGCCAATAGGCCCGCGAGCGGTAGGCGCCCAGTTGGCCCTGTTCTACCAGGTGGGGAAAGGTCTCGATCTCGTGGTCCCCCTGGTCCGGCAGGTAGTCGGAAATGGCCCGGTTGAGCACATAGACCCCGCCGTTGATCCAATAGGGCAGCTCGGGCTTTTCTCGAAAACCCAGGACGGCACCGTCCTCGTCCACGTCGACGATGCCAAAGGGGCTAAAGTAGGGGGCCAGGTAGATGGTGGCCATCAGCCCAGAGGACCGGTGCTCGGCGATCATGGCGGACAGGGGAAAGTTGGTAATGACGTCCCCGTTGGTGACCACCACCGGATCGTCCGCCGGAGCCAGGTGCGAGAGGGCGTACTTGATACCGCCCCCGCGGCCCAGCGGCGTTTCCTCGACGGCATAGGCCACGGTGACACCCCACTTGCTGCCGTCACCGAAATACTCGCGGATGACGTCGTTGCGATAGCCACAGGAAAAAAGCACCCCATCGATGCCGTTGGCGTGCAGCCAGCGCACCTGGTACTCTAGAATCGGCATACCCAACACCTCGACCATACCCTTGGGTCGATCATCGGTATAGGGACGCAGGCGCTTGCCCTTTCCTCCGGCCAGAATAATCGCTTTCACAGTTCTCCTCCTTGAGTGTATCCCAGGCTACCCAGCGCGACCCTGCTCCCGGCCTCGGTGCGATCATAGGAGGCAGGTAGTCACTGGGTTGTCCGCTGTCATCAATCCCGATCCTTCAGGTAGGGCAGGGCCGCCTTGAAGGTAGGGGTGCCGGCCCGCCCCATCAGTTCATAGACGGCGCACTCCCAACTGCTGATGACCCCGCCGGCCTGGCGGATGCGCTCCAGGCCCAGGTCGTGGCAGCGCTGGTTGTAGGCGGCGACCGCGTCGGACAGGACGTGCACGGTCAGGCCGGCCTGCAGGGCCTGCAGGGCCGTCTGCATCACGCAGATGTGCGTCTCAATACCGGTCAGCAGCAGGCGGCTGATGCCGTGCTCCCAGAGCCAGCCGCCAAAGCCGGGCACGCCAAAGCAGCCAAAAACGGTCTTTTCAAAGCGGGGATAGCCCTGCAGCAAGTCGGCCAGCTCGGCGACGGTGGCCCCCAGGCCGGCCGGATACTGTTCGGACCAGAGGACGGGAACCTCCAAAATACCCATCAGGGAGATCAGCTTGACCGTCGTGCGAATCACCCCTTGGGCCGCCGACTCGGGAACCATTTGCACCAGCTTTTCCTGGAGGTCAATGACCACCAGGGCTGTGCCGCCGGGACGAAGCAGTGTACGTGCGCTCATCGAACACCTCCTGCGCTTGGCTGGCTGTATTGTACTACAGCCTCTTGGTCCACGCAAATATTGAATCTGTACGGTCCTTGTGGTACAATGACAGGGACACCGCCCTCAACGCACCCAGTAGGCGCTCTTGCAGATGCTCGCTGAACTTTTCCGCAGCATCCGTCGAGCAAGATCCGGATTTTGGCGCTGGCGTTCAAATGCGACAAGGAGGCCCCCCATGTCCAAGCTGCTCAAGTACACCTTTTTGGTTCACGCCGTCGTTGCCCTGATCATCGGGGCGCTGCTGCTGTTCATCCCCGGCCGCTTTTTGCAGTGGCTCGGCTGGGCGCCCATCGAGCCCATCGTCAACCGCATGCTGGGGGCGGCCCTGCTGGCGCTGGCCTGGTCCTCTTTCCGCGGCTGGCGGGCGAGGGAGCGCCGGGAGGTTGCCATCCTGATCGAAATGGAGCTCGCCTTTACGGTCCTGGCCTGTGTGGGCCTGCTGCGCCACCTGCTGGTGGCCCACTATCCGCTGGTCGTATGGCTCCTGTTTGCCGGCATGGCGGCCTTTGCCCTGGCCTGGACCGTCTGCTGGGCCAGAAAGACATAACCGGGCTTGACAGCATCGAACCTCTGTGCTATCATCAGGGCAGACCCGAGGTCCGTCAACTTGTCAGGAGGTGTGTCATGGTGGCAGCAGAGGAAAAACAGGATGGCCCTGTCTCTTTGGAGCGGGCCGTAGAGGCCTACCTGGAGGCCATTGCCGACTCGCGCACAAAGAGTATCGTGGCCAACCACACCTCTGTTTCCAAGAGTTTTCTGACCTATTTTGAACAGCGCCGGCCCCAACCCGGCCTGGAGGAGCTGGAGAAGGGCGATCTCCTGGCCTTTTTGGACTGGCAGACCCACGAGCGCGGCTCCTTCACCCCCCACACCTATAACCTGGCCCTGGAGTTCCTGAAGCGCTTGTGGCGTTTTGCCCTGAGCCGCAACTGGGTGGAGGAGGATCCGGCCGGCGAGATTGCCTACCAGGAGATCGAGACGCCCGTGCCCACGGTCCTGACCCGGCAGGAGATGGACCGCCTGATCGAGGCGGCCCGGGAGGATGATTTCCAACGCGCCCTGATAGGACTGTTGGGCGAGTTGGGCTTGAAAAAGAAGGAACTGGTCGCGCTGCAATTTGCCGACCTAGAGCTGGACCTGCCGGAGCCGGTGGTGGTGATCCGCTACAGCGGCAAGCTCCGCAAAAAGTCCCGCCGGCTGCCCCTGTTCAAGGACCTGGCCGAGTCCCTGCGCCGCTATCGCCAGCAGCGCCAGGCCGAGGGTGATTTCAGCTTCCTGTCGCCGCTGGTCACGGTCACCGGCCGGCAGGTGAACAACATCCTGGTCAGATTGAGCCGACAGGCCGGCATACGCCGGGTCAACCCCCAGATACTGCGCGACACGGCGGCGGTGCACCTGCTGGCGAACGGCCGGCCCCCCGAAGAGGTCTCGCGCACGCTCGGCTACACCCCGCGCGGACATCTCTTGGAATTCCTGCCCCGCTTTCAGATCTGGATCGAGCCCCTGCCCGACGTGGCGCCGGAGGAATAATCGTCCTCCGCCTCCCACTCCCACCAACTCCCCGCCGGCCGGCCGCAGAGCGCCGTGTAGGCACAGTCGCGGCAGGCGGCGGGGTCCTCCACCCGCTGCATCTCCTGCGCCGGCCGGGCGGCGATTTCCCCGATCATTTCCTGCAGAAAGGCGTGGTCCGCCGCCTGCTGCGCCGCGCTGTAATCCCGGCGCTGCTGCCGCGGTCCCTGGGGGTGCCAGTAGAGCAGGGCCAGGTCCTCGGCGGCGTAGGTATGGTCCGGGTAATAGGCGCGGCCTCCTTGGGACAAGACGTAGAGGTAGACCCGGCTCTGCACGTCGCCGGCCGGCGGCAGCCCCCGGCCGGTCTTCCAGTCCACCACCAGCACGGACTGTGGGCCCACGGCCAGCAGGTCATAGCGCGCGGCCAGGCGGTAGGGCCCCCAGGGGATGGAGAGGCCGGCCTCGGGATAAAAGTGCGCCCCCACCGGCAGCTCCGGGCCGGCGGTCTGCAGGCAGGCCCACCACTCGGCCAGTTCCGGGCCGGCTGCCTCCACCATATCCGACACGTCCAGCCCTAAATAGTGCTGCCGGGCCAGTTCGTGAAAGCGGCGGCCTAGCTCCAGCGCGGCTTCTACAGCCGGGTTCGGCGGAAAGGACGGCCAGGGCACCCGCTCCAGGTAGCGCAGGCGAAAACGGTAGGGACAGGCCAGGTAGGTGCGCAGGGCGGTCTGGCTGAAGCGAAAGCCGGCCGGCAAAGTGGTGGCAGACATCGTTCCCCCCTCCTTCCAAAGAGAACGGGGCCCCCACGCGGCTCCCGGCGCAGAGGCCGGTCGGCGGCCGGGGGCCCCGGAAAAAAACTGGGCCTAGAGCTGCTCGGCCATCAGCGAGGCCAGGTCCGCTACGCGAAGGGAATAGCCCCACTCGTTATCGTACCAGGACATCAGCTTGGCCATGGTGCCGTCTATCACCAGGGTCATCGGGGCGTCCACGATGCTGGAAAAGGGCGCGCCAATAAAGTCCGAGGAGACCAGCGGCTCGTCACTGACCAGGAGGATGCCCTCCAGGTCCCCGTCGGAGGCCTCGCGGAGGGCGGCGTTGATCTCGTCCGCCGTGGCCGCCTTTTTCAGCTCGACGAAAAAGTCAATGATCGAGACGGTGGGGGTGGGCACACGGATGGCGACGCCGTCAAACTTGCCGGCCAGATCGGGGATGACCAGGCCCAGGGCCTTGGCCGCGCCGGTGGTGGTGGGGACAATGTTCATCGCCGCATGGCGGGCCCGGCGCAGGTCCTTGTGAGGGGCGTCCACCAGGTTCTGGTCCGCGGTATAGGAGTGGATCGTGGTCATCAGGCCGCGGGTGATGCCAAAGGTATCGTGGACCACCTTGGCCACCGGGGCCAGGCAGTTGGTGGTACAGGAGGCGTTGGAGACAATGTGGTGCTTGGCCGGATCATAGTCATCCTCGTTCACGCCCAGGACGACGGTCAGTACGTTCCCTCCCTTGGCCGGGGCGGACAGGATGACCTTTTTGGCCCCCGCCTGCAGGTGCAGGCCGGCCTTGTCCTCGCTGCGAAAGATGCCCGTGGATTCGATGACAATGTCCACGCCCAGCTCGCCCCAGGGCAGTTGGGCCGGATCGCGCTGCGCAAAGACCAGCAGTTCCTCCTCGTCGACCAAGAGGCCCCGCTCGCTTAGCTCGATCTCGCCGTCAAAGGCGCCATAGACCGAGTCGTAGCGCAGCAGGTGGGCCAGGGTCTCCTTGTCGGTGATGTCGTTGACGGCGACCACTTCCAACTCTACCGGATAGTACTCGAGTATGGCCTTGTAGGTCTGGCGACCAATGCGGCCAAATCCATTAATGCCGACACGCGTTGTCATAACAGCCTCCTTTTTGCTATCCACCATTCCCTGGCAAAGGCAGCAAATTAAAAGTTCTATGCCTGGATGGCCCGGATCGAATCCCGACCTCCAGCATTGTACCCTAAAAATGGGCCGCATGCAAATCTTGAATGGCGTCTTGACCACCGGCAATGCCTGTGGTAAGATAAATTTCCGTCCAATATAAAGTACAACAAGGAGGACCCCCCATGCTGTTTGAAAGAATCGAATCCAAGGGCCTGGCCCACTACAGCTACCTGCTCGGCGACAGCACCCAGGCGCTGGTGATCGACCCCCGGCGCGACGTCGACGTCTATGTGCAAAAGGCCATCCAGGCCGGGCTGCGTATCCGCTACATTATGGAGACCCACCGCAACGAGGACTATATCGTGGGTTCGCTCGAATTGGCCGCCCGTACCGGGGCCGAGATCTGGCACGCCGACGCCCAGTGGGACTATCAGTACGGGCAGGCCGCGGCGGACGGCCAGACCTGGAAGCTCGACCGCTTGACCCTCCAGGCCATCCACTCTCCAGGGCATACCCCCGGCAGCATGAGCTACCTCCTGCGCGACCACACCGGAGCCCCCTGGGCCCTCTTTAGTGGGGACGCGCTCTTTGCCGGCGATGTGGGGCGGGTGGACTTTATGGGGACCGACCAGTTGGAAAACATGGCCGGCCAGCTCTACGATACGATATTCCACAAATTCCTGCCTTTGGGCGATGGCATCCTGCTCTGCCCGGCCCACGGGGCCGGCTCGGTCTGCGGCAGTGGCATCGCCGATCGCGTCTGGACCACCCTCGGGCTGGAACTCCAAATCAACCCCCGCCTGCAGCACGACAGCCGCGCTTCCTTCATCGCGGAGGTGGGGCGGGACATGGAAAAGGTGCCCTACTTTGCGCAGATGGAGCAGCAGAACCTGGCCGGACCGGCCCTGCTGCACAATCTGCCCCTGCCGCCGCGGCTCACCGCGGAGGAATTCGCCCGGCAGGCCCAGGAGGCGCTGGTGCTGGACACGCGCCTGGAACTGGGCTTTGCCTCGGCCCACGTGCCCGGGGCACTGTCGATCTGGCTGGAGGGGGTACCCAGCTTTGGCGGCTGGTTCCTGCCCTACGACCGCCCCCTGCTTCTGGTCAACGAGACCGGCGACCCCACCCGGGCCGTGCGCTACCTGATCCGCATGGGCTATGACAACCTGGCCGGCACCCTGGCCGGGGGCATGCTGGCCTGGCACACGGCCGGCTACAAGAGCGCCTCCATCCCCACGGTCACGGTACAGCAGTTGTGCCATCTCTTGGACGAACACGGGGAACCCTGGATCCTGGACGTGCGCAGCGAGCAGGAGGTCGCCCAGAACGAGATTCCCGAGGCCCACAATATCCATCTCACCCAGCTCCCGCAGCGGAAAAACGAGGTGCCCCGCGACCGCCCCGTGTATGTCTTTTGCGGCAGCGGGCTGCGCGCCATGATCGGGGCCAGCCTGCTGCGCCAAAAGGGCTGGGACAATGCCACCGTCGTGCTGGGCGGCCTGGCCGGCTGGAGTTCCCATAGCTGCCCGCTCGATCTCGAATGA
Source organism: Chloroflexia bacterium (assembly GCA_016928715.1). Lineage (GTDB taxonomy): Bacteria > Chloroflexota > Chloroflexia > DTKN01 > DTKN01 > JAFGKG01. The sequence goes on along the minus strand of JAFGKG010000085.1, from coordinate 6,189 downwards.
CGTCGTGCCGGAACCGGATGCTGGAACAACTGGCCGAACGCATCACCGCCATCGAGCGCCCCCATCCCCTACGCGTGGGCATCGACGGCGTGGACGCGGCCGGGAAAACCACCCTGGCCGACGAACTGGTGGCCCCGATCGAGGCCCGCGGCCGGCCGGCCATCCGGGCCTCGATCGACGGCTTTCACCGGCCCCGCGCCGAACGCTACCGCCTGGGACCCCATTCTCCAGAGGGCTATTACCGGGACTCGTTCGACTATGCCGCCGTGCGCGCCGACCTGCTCGCCCCCCTGGGGCCCGGGGGCGACCGCCGCTATCGCCGGGCCGCCTTTGACTGGCGCCGGGATCTCCCGGTGCACAAAGCACTCCAAGAGGCCCCGCCGAACGCCGTCCTCCTTTTCGACGGTATCTTTTTGCTCCACCCGCAACTGCGTCTGGCCTGGGATTACCACGTCTTTGTACAGGTGGCTTTCAAAGAGAGCCTGCGGCGGGCCCTGCTGCGGGAAGGGGCCAAAGGGCCCGCCGCCACGGACCTGCTGGAACGCTACCTGCACCGCTACATCCCCGGCCAACGCCTGTACCTGGAATCCGCACACCCGCAGAAGCACGCCCACGTCGTCCTCGACAACAACGACCCGGACAATCCACGCTGGTTGACCCGCTAAGGAGTTAAAGTAATCGGATTCCTTGTCCCCCCAACGGCTTTGTGCTATAGTGAACACAAGTCGAACCAGGCCTGACCAGACCTGATACCTTTTCGCTTTGAAGCGTTGTCGAGCTGTGGGTCTATATGCAAAGAGATCCCTAAACCCAGGAGGATTTTTGGATGAACAATATTGTGCACGTCCTCCTGATCGAGGACAGTGCCGGCGACACCCGCCTGGTGCAGGAGATGCTGGCCGAGGCTTCCAGCACCGGCTGGGGGCGGCCGGCCTTTGAGCTGGAGACGGTCGAAACATTGGGGGGCGCCCTGCAGCGGCTGGCGCAGGGTGGCATCGACGTCATCCTCAGCGACCTGGACCTGCCGGACAGTCGGGCCGAACAAACCTTTACCACCCTACAGCGTCACTCCGGGCAAATCCCCCTCGTCGTCTTGACAGGACGTACTGACGAGGCCTTGGCCATCCAGAGCATGCGTGAGGGAGCCGAGGACTATCTCTTCAAGGGCGAGACCAACAGCAGCCTGCTCTGCCGGACGCTCCTCTACGCCATCCAGCGCCAGCAGATCAAGACCATGCTGCGCCAGCAGGCCGCTCAATTGGAGCAGCAGGTCGCCCAGCGCACGGCCGAGCTGGACCAGGCCAACAACATGCTGCAAAAAGAGCTGGCCGCCCGCCGACAGGCCGAAACGGCCCTGCAGGAAAAAAACCGCCATTTGCAAGAGCGGATCAAAGAACTGGACTGCCTTTACGGCATCTCGGCCCTGGCGGAGCAGGTGGGGCACTCCCTCGAGGACATTCTCCGAGGCACGGTAGCGCTGATTCCGCCGGCCTGGCAGTATCCCCAGGTCGCCCGGGCCCGCATCTGGCTGGAAGGCCGCCCTTTCGCCAGCGACGACGATTTTGCCCCAAGCACCTGGTGCCAGTCCGCCCCCATTGTCGTACAGGGCCAGGTGCTGGGGCAGGTAGAGGTCTATTACCTGGAAGAGCGGCCGGCCGCGGACGAGGGCCCCTTCCTTAAGGAAGAACGCCGCCTGCTCAATGCCATCGCCGAACGGTTGGGGCAAATTGTCGAGCGGCTGCGGATAGAACAGGCCCTGCGCAACAGCGAGACCCGTTACCGCAGCCTGATCGAGACCTCGCCGGACGCCATCGCCCTGGCCGATATGCAGGGCGTTCTCTTTTACGTCAACCCGGTTTTTCTCGCCATGTGGGGTTATGCACAGGAAGGGGCCGTCTTGGGCAGATCCATCCTCGACTTTTGGCACTCCAAAGGACAAGCCCGCGCCGTATTAGACGACCTGCAATCCCAGCAGGGTCGGACCGGCGAAACGGTCATCCGGCGCCGGGACGGTTCGCCGCTCGACGTGCAGTTCAGCGCCAGCCTGGTCCACGGTGAGGGGGGCGAGCCCCTCTGCCTGAGGGCCTCTTTTATGGACATTAGCGCATACAAGCGGGTTCAGCAAGACCTGGCCCGGGAGGCCGCCTTGGACGCCGCCCTGGCCGCCCTCTACGCCCCACTGATCTCCCCGAGTTCCTCTATCAAAGAAATCACCCAAACGATCCTGGAGCAGGCCAAGGCCCTCACCAACAGCCCCCACGGTTACGTCTCGACCATCGACCCGCAAAGCGGTGATATGCACAGCCACACGCTCACCGAAATGCTGCACGGCGCCTGCCAGATATCGGAGGAAAAACGCCACGTCATCTTTCCGCTCGGCCCCGACGGCCGCTATGGGGGCCTCTGGGGACACTCTTTGAATACCCGCCGGCCTTTTTTCAGCAACGAGCCCACCTCGCACCCCACCTCCACGGGCACGCCCAGCGGGCACATTCCCCTGCGGCGTTTCCTGGCAGTGCCGGTCCATCTGGGGGATGTGCTGGTCGGCCAGATCGCCCTGGCCAATGCCGACCGCGACTATAACGCCTGGGACCTGGCCGCCATCCAAAAAATGGGCACCTTCTACGCCCTGGCCCTGCAGCGCAAGGGCTACGAGGAAGCCCAAATCCGCTACGCGCAGGAGTTGGCCCGCTCTAACGCCGAACTGGAGCAGTTCGCCTACGTCGTCTCGCACGACCTGCAGGAACCCCTGCGCATGGTCTCTAGTTTTGCCCAGTTACTGGAACGCCGCTATCGGGGGCAGCTTGACGACCAGGCCGACGAATTCATTCACTATATCAGCGACGGGGCCAACCGCATGCAGCAGATGATCCGGGCGCTGCTGACCTACTCCCGCGTCAATACCCGCGGCCAGGACTTGGTCTCTAGCGATGCCGGCCTCATCCTCGAGCGTGCCCTGCGAGACCTGGGCCTGGCGATCGAGGAAAGCGGGGCCCAAATCACCCACGATCCCCTGCCCACCGTCCTGGCCGATCCCATCCAATTGAGCCAACTGCTGCAGAACTTGCTCAACAATGCCCTCAAATTCCGCGGCCAAGACCCGCCCCAGGTCCACATCTCGGCCCGACGCGAGGGGGACGATTGGCTCTTTTCGGTGCGGGACAATGGCATTGGCATCCCGCTGGAACACAGCGAACGCATCTTTGAGATCTTTCAGCGGCTGCACACCCGGGAGGAATACCCCGGCACCGGCATCGGCCTGGCCCTGTGCAAACGCATTGTGGAACGGCACGGCGGACGCATCTGGGTGGAATCGACACCGGGGCAGGGATCGATTTTTTACTTCACCCTGAAGGACGCGCCCACTCAAGGGACGGCGGCGCCCTAAGGAAGGCTTACTTGTTGCAAGTTCCCCTAAAATATGCTATAATATGGGGGAGGGGAGGTGCAGCATGTTAGCCAAAGTAACCAGTTGTGCCGTGGTGGGATTGGAGGGGGCGCTCGTCGAGGTCGAGGTCGACGTGGCCAATGGGCAGCCCTCCTTCAGCGTCGTCGGCCTGCCCGACGCCGCCGTCCAAGAGGCCCGCGAGCGGGTGCGCTCGGCGATACGCAATTCGGGAGCCATGTTCCCTTATAACAAGCGCGTGGTGGTCAACCTGGCCCCGGCCGACCTGCGCAAGGAGGGGCCGGCCTACGACCTGCCCATCGCCCTGGGGGTCCTGATGGCCTCGGGGCAGGTAGCCTCGGAAACGAACGGGGCACTGGTCGTCGGCGAGCTCTCCCTGGACGGCTCGGTGCGCCACACCAACGGCATCCTGCCCATGGTCTCGGTGGCCCGGCAGCGCGGCTTAGGCCAGGCCTATGTGCCGCAGCCGGACGCCGCCGAGGCCGCCCTGGTGGACAGGCTGCAAGTCTTTCCGGTCACCACCCTGGCCTCCCTGGCGGATCACTTTAACGGGGTGGCCGCCCTGTCCACCTACCAGATCAAGCTCCCGCCCAAAAGCCTGGAGATAGACTATCCCGTGGACATGGCCGACGTCAAGGGCCAGGAGCACGTCAAGCGGGCCCTGGAGGTGGCCTCGGCCGGATCGCACAATGTGCTCCAGGTGGGCCCGCCGGGATCGGGCAAGACGCTGCTGGCCCGGGCCGTGCCCTCGATCCTGCCCCAGATGAGCATCGAGGAGGCTCTGGAGGTGACCAAGATTTATTCCGTCAGCGGCCTGCTCTCGACCGACACGCCCCTGATTCAACAGCGGCCCTATCGCTCGCCGCACCACACGATCTCGCACGCCGGCCTGGTCGGCGGGGGGCGCTGGCCGCGTCCCGGCGAGATCTCGTTGGCCCACCGCGGCGTGCTCTTTTTGGACGAGCTGCCCGAGTTTGGCAAACGGGTGCTGGAGGTGCTGCGCCAGCCCCTGGAGGACAAGGTGGTGACCATCTCGCGGGCTTCGGGCACGCTGACCTTCCCGGCCAATTTCATCCTCATCTCGGCCATGAACCCCTGTCCCTGCGGCTATTACGGCGACGCACTGCGGCCCTGCACCTGCTCCCCCAACATGGTTTCGCGCTACCACCAGCGCATCTCCGGGCCGCTGCTGGACCGCATGGACATCTATGTGCAGGTGCCGCGGGTCGAATACGAAAAGCTCTCCGACGAGCGCCGGGGCGAGCCCTCGGCGGCGATCCGGGAGCGGGTGCAGGCAGCCCGGGAACGGCAGGCGCGGCGCTTTCGCGGGCAGCGCCTGCTGACCAACGGCGAGATGGGACCGGCCGAGGTGCGCGACTACTGCCAGGTGGACGAGGCCGGCCACGCCCTGCTGCGCTCGGCCATGCGCCAGTTGAACCTCTCGGCGCGGGGCTACCACCGCGTGCTCAAGCTGGCCCGCACGATCGCCGACCTGGCCGGCCAAGAGCGCATCTCGGTGGCCCACCTGGCCGAGGCCATCCAGTACCGGCCGCGGGCGCTGCAGTTGTGAGTGTCCTGATCGGGCCAGGCCCCTGACCAATCCCTCGCTACTCCCCCAGCTTGCGATTGCTGATCCAGAACGGCGGCCCCCACAGGCCCAGGTTGGCATAGGGAAAGAACAGGCTGGAAAGCAGATCGGCGCTGGTGCGGCGGTCACACCAGGTCCAGGGCTTGAGAGCGTGGCGGGCGACGTTCTTGCGGCGGCGGGCGGTCCAATCCTCCAGGCTCATGGCCAGGGCGACGTAGCGGCGGGCCGCTTTCTCGGCGGCCTCGGCCTCGGACCAGCCCTGGGCCATCAGGACTTGCTGGTAGACCTTGCCGCCAATGCGGTCGCAGTAGTACTCCTCCTCGGTGGAATCAAAGCCGTGGCTGTTCCAAAGGGCGTGGCCCAACTCGTGGCCCAGGGTGCCGGTGCTCTCGGCCAGGCGCTCGTCGGGGCGCACGTGCTTGGGATTGAGCAGGACCAGGTAATTGCCCGGGATGGGCAGGGTAAAACCGGCAAAGCCGAGCTGGTCGATCAAGGTCGACCAGCGGATCGGGGGCTGCTGCCTTTGCACGTAGCGGAGCAGTTCGCCGGCCGTCGACGGCCGGCCCTGATACACGGCGGCGCCCTTGTTCAAGGTCAGCAGAAAGGTGCTGACGTCCTCGTCATAGCCCCAACTGCGGATGATCGCCTCGTGCATGGGTTCCTCCTTGGCCTTAGCGCCACAGCCCGGATGGGGGTAGCCCCCGCGGCTGACTCGCAGATAGATCTTTCTGTAGGCGCGAGGCAGGCCTCGCCCGTACAGGGGTATTTGGCAATCTATTTTTATTCTACCACACCGCCCCGGCGCGTTCAAGCCTGCGGGCCTTCCCCGCGGACAAGGTAAATGGCCGGCAGGCTGAGCACGGTGACGAGCCCTTTGAGCAGGACGTTGGCCGCAAAAATCGACCAGACCACGGGAACCGCCAGCACGCCCCCAAAGGCCCCCCAGCAAAAGACGAGGCTGTCCAGGGGAACGCTGACGGCGTTGCTCAAAAGCACCCGCGCCCATTGAAAGCGCCGGGTCACCCGCGTCACCCACAGGTGGTAGACCTCGGTGTCGATCAACTCGGCCACCACCTCGGCGGCGATGCTGGCCAGCACGATGCGCCAGACCGGGGAGAGCACGGCGTCCCAATCGGGCTGCGGGCCGGCGGCGGGGTCGGAGGGCAGCCGGCTGGTCAGCCAGAACAGGCCGGCC
>JAFGKG010000005.1 GCA_016928715.1 Chloroflexia bacterium | reverse complement strand
TAGTTGATGTTGGCCCAGACCGGCCCGCGCCACATCGTCTCGGGCGCATAATGGGGGTCGTTGCGGGCCACGGAGGGCAGGGCGTATTCGCCCCAGAACTCGTCGGGGTTGGTGAGATGTTCGATGAGGGCGCCGCGGATATCGTCGGGCAACTGGCCTGTCCAGAGGGGGTAGAGGTTAAAGGGGGTGACCACGGGGAGGGGCTGTTCCTGGTGCAGGGCGCGGAACAGGCCGGCCTGCGGATCCCAGAAATCGGCGATCATGCGCCGGACGATGGCCGCCGCGCGCCGGCGCCACATGGCCCCCTCGGCCGCCATGCCCAGTCGTTCGGCCATCAGGGCCAGCGAGCCCATCTGTACGCAGAGGTAGGTGTTCAGGTCGGGCGATTCCACCGGCATGCCGTAATCCCAGAGGGGGCTGTCATCCAGGCCGGAGGAGTAGGGATGGTTGTACTGGGCCAGCCCGTCCACGTCGTCGTCGTTCATGCTGAACCACCAGGCGTTCCAGCGCACCAGCGGCACGTAAATTTCCTCCAAAAAGTCCGGGTCGGGGTCGGTGTCGTGCAGCTTGAGGGCGGCCCAGGCCAGGATGGGCGGCTTGGTGACCTCGGAGCGAAAGGGATGGCCGATTTCCGAGACCACGCCCTCGTCATAGACGGCGTCGGGCAGCATGCCGTCGGCGAGCTGGCAGGCCAGCATGGTGCGGATTTGGTTGCGGGCCAGTTCGGGGTCGACGTGGCGGTAGGCCAGGGCGTGCATGGCGCTGTCCCAGAGCCACAGCCCCACGTAATGGACCTTGGAGGGGGTCATGGCCTCGTAGGCCACCTGTCCCTGGGGGCTGATCAGGTTGTTGGCCATGATCCACCAGGCGTAGGCGTAGGTCAGGCGGTAGCGCTGGTCCACAGGCGGTATCCGGCTGAACCAGCGCTGCCAGCGGGCCCGGGCCGCGTCGTAGGCCGCGGAAAAGGGCAGCAGCTCGAAATGCGGCGAGGCTTTTTCCTGGATGGTGATGCCGATAGCGGCGTCCTGCTCGGCCTGCACGATAAAATCGACGTGGTATCCACCGGCGTCGGGGCTGATTTGGTTGCGCAGGGCCCGGCCGGTGGTGGCGTAGGCCAGGTTGCGGACGGACTTGAAGGTGCCGCCTAGCTCGGTCTCCTCCCAGAATTGGGGGGAGACGTGAAAGCTCAGGCCGGCCGTCGTGTTGGGGGGCAGGCCCAGGTTGAGCGTCTGGCGATCCTGAAAGACCAGGCCGAAATCGCCCAGGCGGGTCTGAAAGCGGAGGGCGTGGGGATAGCTGACCAGCTCGAAATCCAGGGGGGCGCCGTTTTCATCCAACAGGCAGAGGTCCCGGATAAAGGGCGGTCGGCGCAGGTAGGCCTCAATGTCCGGCTGGACCCCGGTCAGGCGCTCGGCCAGCTTGACCTGGAGGCGGCATTGGCCGGCCTGCTGAAAGAGCAGCAGGCGCGAGCCCCGGTCGCTAAAGGGTACCCGGATGATGTCAATCTGGTTTTTGAGCAGGTCGAGATAGGGCGAGTTTTCGGTCATGACTTTCCTACGTGTGTCCCGGGCCGGCGTCTCGGGCAGTTTTTTCACACTGTAACATATTACGGGGCGGTCGTCAAACTGCCCGCCGCCACAGCCAGGCCAGAAAGAGCAGTGTGGCCAGCCCGACCAGGGCCATACCGCGGGGGTCGTCGGTGCGGGCCGGGTCCATCTCCTGGAGGGGTGCCAGCAGGGCAAAAAAGCCCATGGCCCCGCTGGCCAGGGCCAGGGGGTGTGCGGCGCCCCAGGCCCCGCCGCGGGACATCCAGCGAACCAGCCCGGTCAGCAGCAGCGCCCAGCCGACGCCGCAGAGCAGCGTCAGCGGCACGGGCAGCGCCAGTTCGGGCAGCAGCCAATAGACGAGGAAAAAGCTCAGGGCGGCGCCAAAGCCGAGCAGTGCGAACCAGGGCGGCCGGGGGATGGGCCCGGGCCGGGGCCGGCCCCAGCGGGCCGGTAGCCGGCGGGCCAGCAGGACCAGGCCGGCCGCGGCCGCTGCGGCCAGCCCGTAGGGAATAAGGGGCGGTCGGTAGGTGGTCAGCAGGAAAAAGCCCACCGCCACGTCGGCCAGCAGCAGCAGTCCCATGGCGACCAGGCCCCGCCGGCGCAGCCAGGGCTGGTCGCGGTGCTGGGGGTAGAGGTGCTCCACCAGCAGGATGGGCGCGGCGATGCTAAAGAGGGCGTGGTAGAGGGTCAACTGCAGGGTCCAGACCCAGTTGACACCGGCCCAGCGGCCATAGCTGCCCAGCAGGCCCAGGTCCATCCATTGGGGGTCAAAGAAGGACTTGACCATGAGCCCTTCCTCCAGGATGCCGTAGGCCAGGCCCAGGGCCAGCACGGTGGGCCAGCCCCTGTGCCAGCGCACCCGCAGTTCGCGGGCCAGGATGGCCCCGCCGCCGTAGAGCACGCCCAGCAGCAGCAGGCCGAAGGGATGAAAGAACTCGAACGGTGGGGCCGACCCCGACAAGAGTTCGCCGAGGGCGGGGGCCAGGAAAAAGAGCGTCAGCAGGGGCCAAAAGTGGCCGGGCGATTTCTTCATGGCCGCTCCTCGCTCCATCTATCATACGATGGAGTAAACAAGTTGGGCTGAGAGCAAAGAGGCACGAAAAAAAGCTCCCCGAGGTGGACTCGAACCACCAACCTACTGATTAACAGTCAGCCGCTCTGCCAATTGAGCTATCGGGGAAAACTCGCCCGTAATTATAACCGCACTTTTGGCAATCGTCAAGTTTCATTTGACGGCCTTGGTAAAGCATTGTACAATAACAGCGTTTCCCAACGAGTCAGGAGTGACCTGCACATGAAACGGAAAGAAAATCTGGGAGATTGGTTCCGCCGGCAGGAGAGCCTGCTCTGTGTGGGGTTGGACCCGCTGCCAGAGCGACTGCCCCAGGCCGTGCGGGACGCCGCCGACCCGGTGCTGACCTTTAACCAGGCCATCGTCGAGGCCACCGCCCCCTGGGCCGCCGCCTACAAGCCGAACCTGGCCTTTTACGAGGCCTTGGGACCCTCCGGCCTGGAGACGCTGCGCCAGACCATCGCCTTTATCCACCAATACTGCCCGGCCCTGGTCATTGTCGATGCCAAGCGGGCCGACATTGGCCACAGCTCGGCCGCCTACGCCCGGGCCATCCTGGACCAGTTGGGGGCGGACGCGGTGACGCTCAACCCCTACCTGGGCCGCCAGGCCCTGGAGCCCTTTTTGGAGCGCGCCGACCGGGGCTGTTTTATTCTCTGCCGCACCTCCAACCCCGGCGCCGGCGAGTTCCAGGATTTGAGCGTCGCCGGCCGGCCGCTCTACCAGGTCGTGGCCGAGCGCGTGGCCACATGGAACGAGCGGGGCAACTGTGGGCTGGTGGTGGGGGCGACCTACCCCCAGGAACTGTCCCAGGTGCGCCGGCTCTGTCCCGATCTGCCCCTGCTCATCCCCGGGGTGGGTGCCCAGGGTGGCAGCCTGCAGCAGGCGGTGTCGGAGGGTCTGGACCGCGGCGGCGGCGGCATTCTCATCAACTCCTCGCGGGGAATTCTCTATGCCTCGGCCGAGTCGGACTTTGCCGAGTCCTCTGCCCGGGCGGCCCGGCAAGTGCACGATGCCATCGAGCAGGCCCGTTCCCAGCGATCCGTGGATACATAACATGGTGGAATCGTCGGATATACAGGTGGGCATGCAGGTGCGACTGCGCAAAGCCCATCCCTGTGGAGGGGATGTCTGGCTGGTAACCCGGGTGGGCAGCGACGTGGGCCTTCGCTGCCTGACCTGTGGCCGGCGTATTCTGCTGCGCCGGGCCCTCTTTCGACGCCGGCTCAAGGCCGTCTTGCCCCCGGGGGAGCAAGCCGCCGGGGGGAGTGCCAGGCGATGACGGCTTGGCGCCAGAGCAATTCTTCCATGATCAAGGTGCTGCGAAACCGCAACTTTCTCCTGCTTTGGTCGGCCCAGGGGGTCTCGCAGATTGCCCAGAACATGCTGAACTATCTGGTGATCGTACTGGTGGAGCAGTTGACCGGCTCCAGCACCCAGACCAGCCTGGCCATTCTATCCTTTATCGTTCCAGGCGTGCTCTTTGCCTCGGTGGCGGGCGTGGTGGTCGATCACAGCAACAAGCGGACCGTGCTGCTGGCCACGACGCTGCTGCGGGTCCTGGCCACGCTGGGCTATTTTGTCTATCTTCTGCACGGACAGTGGTCCGTCGGCTACCTGGTCCTGATCATCGACCTGGTCACCTTTCTGCGCACCTGTGTCAACCAGTTCTTCTGGCCGGCCGAAAACTCGGCCGTGCCCCTGCTGGTGGAACGGGAGCATTTCTTTGCCGTCAATGCGCTCATTGGCATCAGTACCAACGTTTTTAACGTGTTTGGCTTTATCATCCTGGGCCCCTTTCTGCTCAAGCTCTTTGGCCTGCAGGTTGTGCTCTGGACTATTGCCGGCCTCTACGTGGCGGCGGCAGGCGTGCTGGCCCTGACGCCGCGCAAGGAGTTTGCCGTCCGGGAGAACGGGCTCTCCCTGCAATTGGGGGCCAAGTTGCTGCCGCAGGCCGTAAAGGCCTGGCGCACCATGAGCCGGGAGCTGCGCGAAAGCTGGGATCTGATCCTGCGCGACCGTCCCATCACGATCGCTATTGTCTATTCCTCCATTGTGCAGGCGCTGGCCTTGATGATCGGCACCCTGGCGCCCGGTTTTGTGACGCGGGTGTTAGAGTTGAGCCCCGAGGACGCCATCGTGATCATTTTTCCGGCCGGCCTGGGCATGCTGCTCGGTTTTTTCGGGGTGGGACCGCTCTCCAAGCGGCTGGGCCCTCAGCGCCTGGTCAACGCCAGCATGGTGCTGACCGGCGTGAGCATGCTTGGCCTGGGTGCGGTCCGCCTGCTGCAGGGCCTGCCCGATCTGCCCCGCCTAGAGATGTTGAACCTGGGGCACCCGGTGCTGCTGGCGGCGGTGCTTTGGTGTTTCCTGCTGGGCCTGTCCAATTCCTTCATTATCGTCCCCACGCAGACCCTGCTGCAGGACCGCACCCCGGAGGAGGCCTACGGCCGCATTTTCGCCAATCGCCTGCTCATCGCCAACATTGCCGCCATTGGGCCCATCCTGTTGACCGGGGCGATGGCCGACCTGGTGGGCATCCCCCAGGCGCTGGCCGCGGTAGGTATATTGACCCTGTTTATTGCCCTGTTTGGGCTGTCCTATCTGCGTTCCCCCGGCCCCGCCGGGCGGACCGGGGGGTAGGCCGGTGCGCATTGGGCTGCAGGCCTTCCTGTGGGGCCAGGCCGGCTCGTATCGCCAGAGCGGCGTCAGCAACTATATCCGGCACCTGGTCCTGGGCCTGCCGGCCGCCGACCCACCGGGCGAGCTCTGTGTTTACCTGCCCTCCCGGGCAGCCCTGGCGGATCTCGATTCCCAGTCCACGCTCAAACCCCGGGTCAGCCCGCTGAAACTGGACCGGCCCACGCTGCGCATCCTTTGGGAGCACAGCGGCTTTCCCCTCGCCCTCTGGCGGGACGGGGTGGACCTGCTCCACGCCACGATGAACGTGGCCCCCTGGTGGACGCCCTGCCCGCTGGTGGTGACGATCCACGACCTGGCCTACATGCGCTATCCCGAGGTCCACCCCCGCGGTCGCCGGCTCTACCTGAACCTCCTGACCCGGCTGACCGTGCGGCGGGCGCGGGCCGTGATCGCCGTTTCCGAGTTCACCGGCCGCGAGGTGCAGCGCCTGCTGGGGGTGCCTGGCGAGCGCATCCAGGTCATCTATGAGGGCGTCGACCCCGACTTTTGTCCCCGCCCCCCGGAGGAGGTGGCCGCCTTTCGAGAGCGGCGGGGACTGCCGCCGCGCTACCTGCTCTACCTGGGCAACCTGGAGCCGCGCAAGAATCTGCGCCGCTTGGTGCAGGCCTACGCCCGCGTCGCTACGGATGCGCCCCTGGTCCTGGCCGGAGCGCGGGGCTGGGGCTACGAGGCCCTGTTTGCCGAGGTGGAGGCCCTGGGCCTGTCCGAGCGGGTGCTCTTTCCCGGCTTTGTGCCGCGAGAGGAGCTGCCTTTGTGGTATAATGGAGCTGTGGCCCTGGTCTATCCCTCGCGCTACGAGGGTTTTGGCCTGCCGCCGCTGGAGGCCATGGCCTGCGGTACGCCGGTGTTGACCTCCACCGCGTCGAGTCTGCCCGAGGTGGTGGGCGAAGCCGGCCTGCAGGTCTCTGCGGAGGATGTGCCAGCGCTGGCCGCGGCCATGCAGCGCTTGTTGGATCGGGCCGATCTGCGGGCCGAACTGCGCCAACGGGGTTTGGAGCGGGCCCGGCGTTTTAGCTGGTCCAACATGGCCCGCGAGACGGCCGCGCTGTACGTGCGTTTGTTAGAGCTTGGTTAGATCCTGACCGGAATTCTTGCGAGTTGAATGGGTTCAACCACAAAGGACACCAAGGGCACAAAGGAGAAAAAATTGTGTCATTTGTGTCCCTTGGGCAGGATCAGGACAAGTCTTGGACTTTTTGCCTTTTGGGATTCGGCTCAGGGAGAGAAGAGATGAAAAAATATTTCTGTCTGGCAATCCTGCTCTTGTTGGCCGCCTGTGGGCGGACCCCGAGTGCGGCGCCGCCGCTCTCCCCTACGGCGGCGCCACCCTCCCCCCAGCGGACGGCTCTGCCCCTGGAGGAAAGCCCCACGCCGGTTGCGCCCACGCCGCCCCCCCCTCCTTCGGCCCGGCCCTCCCCCTCTCCGGCTCCCACGCCCGCGCCGGTCGAGGAGGTCTGGGGGCTGGCTTTTGTCTCTGACCGCGGCGGCCAGGTGGACCTCTGGTGGGTCGACCCGGAGGGCCGGGAACTGCTGCGCCTGACGGACGACGCGGCCGAGGAGCGCTGGCCGACGCTGGCCTGGCCTTCGCAGGGCGCCGCTCCCCCTGACCAGCCGCTTACGGCGCCCTGGTTGGCCTACGTCGCTGTGGACGAGGGCCGCTATTCCCTGCGGCTGTTGGACCTGGCCGTCCTGCCAGAGAGGCGCTCCCCGCGGCTCGTGCCGGGTTCGGAATCGGTGCAGCTGCTGGATGGGCCGGCTTGGCTGGGACAGGATGTGCTGCTGTACGCGGTGCAGGTTTCAATGAATGAGCGGGCCTTTTTCCGGGCCGGCCTGGAGCAGGAGGCCGTTCCCCTGGAGGTGGTCGGTCTGCCCGATGGGGCGGTGCCGATGGATTGGAGTGTCTCCATCCAGGGGACGCTTGTGCTGCAGGTGGGCCGGCCGGGGGAAAGCAGCGAGCTCTACACGGCCCGGCTGGAGCGGGGGCGCCTGCTCTTGGAGGAATCGCTGGGCGAGGGTTATGGGCCGCAGCTCTCTCCCAATGGGCGCTGGCTGGCCTACTTGTACCCGGCCTACAGCGACGATCCGGCCGGCTACCTGCTGGACCTGGAGACGGGCCGTGCTTTTTCCTACAACGAGGACGAGCCCCTGCGCCGCTGGGACCACGACCTGGGCTGGGATGGCGCGGAGTTGTTAGCCTTTACCCGTTCCTCATGGGCCTGGACCGACGGGGAGACAGGGCGGCCGTTCTACGTGGGCTCGCAGCCCGAGCCGTCGGCCAGCGGGGGGGCGGAGGGCCTCTATGGGTTGGAAGTGGCGGAGGGCCAGCCCTTCCAACTGACCGAGGTGGGCTATGATACGGCGCCGGCCTGGTCCTGGGATGGGCGTTGGCTGGCCTTTGTGGGCAACCGCGACGACTTTGGCCGCAGCGACATCTGGCTGCTGGACCGAGAGACGGGGCAGTCCCGGGCGTTGACCGGCGTCGAGGGGAACGATTGGGCGCCCTTGTGGGTGCCTCTGAGAGTCGGGGGGCGCTAGGCGCTTTGAGCGGCGGGCTCGGGTTGTTCTTGGGGTACGGGCAGGGCAAAGTAGAAACGGCTGCCTTTGCCGGGGTTGCTCTCGGCCCAGACCCGACCGCCGTGTTCCTCAACAATGGATTTGACGATGGCCAGGCCCAGGCCACTCCCTTCCTGATCGATCACGCGGGTGTCCGAGACGCGAAAGAATTTATCAAACACCCGGGGCAGGTCGGCGCTGGGGATGCCGATGCCGGTATCCTGCACGCAGACCACCAGCTCGGATTGCTCGTTGCTCGCGCGGACCCAGATGTGCCCGCCTCTGGGGGTATACTTGATGGCGTTGCTCAACAGGTTGGAGGTCACCTGCTGCAGGCGATAGGGGTCCCCATGGATCTGGGGCAGGCCGGGGGACGCTTCGACGTCCACCAGGATGCCCTTGTCCTGGGCCATCATGGCCAGGTTGTATTTTCCACTGAGCAGGATATCCCGCATATCGACCGGCTCTGTCTCCATTCCCAGGCCGGCCTCGATCTTGCCCAGGTCGAGCAGGTCGCTGATCAACTTGGACATTTCCTCCGTCACCCGCTGGATGCGGCCGACGAACTCGTGTTGTTCCTCGTTGGTCGGGCCGACCATCTCGATCAGGTCGATAAAGCCCCGGATGGCCGTCAGCGGCGCCTTGAGGTCGTGCGAGACGGTCGAGACAAAGCGGCTTTTCATCTCGTCCAGCTCGACGAGGTAAGTGATGTCGTGCATGAGTGCGACCCGGCCGATGGTCCGGCCTTCCTGGTCGTGCACCGGCGACACGCTGACGCTAAAGGTGCGGTTATCGTCCATGGTCACGTTTTCGCAGACGATATCCTCTTCATGGAGAGCGCGCTGCAGAAAGGCCAAGAGCTGGGGGTGAAAGACGAGCTCGGCGAGGGGGGCGGGTCGATTCTCTATGCCGAGCACCTGTCGGGCGGCGGGGTTGGCCAGCAGGACATTCCCCGCCGGGGTGGTGACGACAATGGCGTCGGCGCTGCTGTCCAGCACGGCCGCCAGGGTGCGTCGCTCGGCCTGGACGCGCTCGTAGAGACGGGCATTCTGGATGGCGATGGCGGCCTGATTGGCGATCGAGTTGAGCAGGTTCAGGTGCTCCTGGCGGAAGCGGTTGATATCCGGATGGGTCAAAAAGATCATCCCCTGAACGCGGCCCTGGCGGATAAAGGGTGCGGCCACGGCCGAGCGCACGTGGCCGGCGTGATCGGACAGGATCAGCCAGCGATTGTCCTGCAGGGTGTCCTGGATGATAGTGCCCTTTTTATTTTCCAGTACCCAGGCTGGCAGGCCCTCGGTCATGATCTCCTGGATGACCAACTGCGAGATCTCGGGAGCCAGATTTTCGCGGGCCAGGATGCGGTGGGTCACGTGCCCCTCTTCATCCAGCAGAAAGAGGCTGCCGCGGGTGGCCCCCACCTTGGCCCGCGATTGGGAGAGGAGATTGGTGAGCACTTTTTCCAGGCTGAGATCGGTGTTGAGATGGGTGGTCACCTCGTAGAGCAGTTCGATCTGATCCTGGGCGCGCAGGACGTCCGGCTGCAGGCCGGCCGTGCGGATGTACAGGGCCAATATCTGGGCGACGCTTTCCAGCAGGCCCCGCTGCTGCAGCCGCTGCAGGCGGCGGATATCATTTGAGGATACGGACAAAAAACCCACACTGCGCTTGCCGGCGAGCAGGGGGCACAGGTACAGGCTGCTGTAATCGGATGCCAGCAGGACCTGGCTGTCTGGGGGTAGGGCAAGGCCGTCGCTTTTTTTCCATAGTTGGGGCTGTTTTTGCTGCAGGGCCTGGTGCAGCTTGGGCAGTCGTTCTAGGGCGAGGCGGCCGGCCAAAGAACTGGCATGGGCGCTCTGTTGGGCCTCGACCAGTAGTTCCGCATACTGCGCCGAGTGTTCGATGGCAAAGAGCGCGATACGTTCCACTTGCAAATGCTGCTGCAGGGCGTAAATGGCCCCAAAGAGGGCTGTCGAGGGATCGGCCTGCTCGGCCAATTGGCGCACCAGGTGCCGGGTTAGTTCGGTCAGGGACTGCGTTTTTTCCAGGTCGTCAGCACTGCCGCGGTTGAGGGCCAGCAAGCCCAGGACAAGTCCCAAGAGGGCCAGTACGAGCAGGGGATAGAGCCAAAACGGTGGGCTATAGCTCTTGTATCCTATTAGCAGTAGTAGCCCGAGGATGAGGACTGCCCCCCCCAGCATCAGCCAGGATGTGGAACGCGCTATTTTAGGGGCCGCCTGGCCCTTTTTCTTCCGTCGCTGCCGCGCCATATCCAGCCCTTTTCCCCGGATGCCGACCCTTTTGTGGGTCCCAATCTCTTCAGTCGTCTAGTACCTCTTCAAAGTGATTTTGAAGCATGTCATTCTGAGGAGGAGCAGTTGCGCAGCAACTGCGACGACGAAGAATCTCCCTGATAGCAAAAAAAGTCGGTTTTTCTGTGCAGGAGATTCTTCGCTTCGCCGCCTGCGGCGGCTCGCTCAGAATGACAGGTTAAAATTACCTTGTAAAAGGACTAGGTTGTATGATAGGAGTTGATCATACTGGGTTTCCCGAACCTCCAACCTCCAACCTCCAACCTCCAACCTCCAATCTATTATAGCATAAAAATGCTCAAATTCAATAGGAGGATCCGCTCAACACCTCAAAGACTGTTCGCACCATGATTTTGAGATCAAAGGCGATGGACCAGTTCTCGACGTAGTACAGGTCGTACTTGGTACGTTCCTCGATGGAGGTGTCCCCACGCAGTCCATGGATCTGGGCCCAGCCGGTGATGCCGGCCCTTTCTTTGTGCCGCTGCATATAGCCGGGAACCATTTGGCTGAACTGTTCCACAAAGCAGGGCCGTTCTGCCCGCGGCCCAACGACGCTCATATCGCCCAGCAGCACGTTGATGAACTGGGGCAGTTCGTCCAGGCTGTAGCGGCGCAGAAAGCGGCCCAGGGGGGTCACCCGCGGGTCGGCGGGGGCGGCCCAGACGGGGCCGGTGCGTTTTTCGGCGTCCATGGCCATGGTGCGAAACTTGATCATGTAGAAGGGCTTGCCATCCAGCCCTACTCGCTCCTGGATATAGAGGGCCGGCCCGGGGGACTGCAGTTTGATCAGCAGGGCGATGAGCAACAGCAGCGGGGCCGCCAGTACCAGGACCAGGCTGCTGATGCAGATGTCCATGGCGCGCTTGAGCACGCGATGGAACCCGCCCAGGGCGGGGTTGCGCACGGCGGCCAGGGGCAGCCCGTTCAAGTCCCCGATGGTGACCTCGTTGCGGGTGATGATCTGGAAAGCATCCGGGTAGACCTTGATCTCGACAGGAAAGTTGCCGCAGAGCGAGACAATATCCAACACCCGCTGATAGGGGGCCTGCATGGCGACGATGACTTCGTCGACGTGCTGTTGGGCCAGGACGGTGGCAATTTCCTCGGGAGCGGCCAGGATAGGCCGTTGGGCCTGGATGTCCCCATTTTCGTCCAGGAAACCGACAACCTGATAGCCGAGGCGGGGGGACAGTTCGATTTGCTCGAGTATCATCTGGCCGACCTCGCCTGCGCCGACGATCAGCACGTATTGCTGGTCATAACCCCGCTGGCGCAGCCAGGCCAGGGCTTGTCCGTACAGAAAGCGGACGATGACGACCAGGACGATGCTGAACAGCCAGCCGTAGGCCACGATCAGGGCCGAATAGACAAAGCGTTCTCGCAGTACAATGGTGTTCAGGGCGACCCCGATCATGGTGCCCACCGATATAGCCCGAAAGACCTTAAAAGATTGATCGACCGGAGAACCGGCCCGGCGTAGATTGTAGAGTTGGGCGGATTGAAAGGCGATCAGCACGGGCAGGAGCAGCAGGGCCAGCATGATCGTCCCGGTTTGGGGGCTTGGGGGCACGTAACGATCGGCGATATCCTGTTCAAAGCGCCAGCGATAGACCAGACTAAAGGCAGCAGCAACGGACAACAAATCCAAGAGGATTTGTCCAATGACCAATAAAAGCTGCCGCTGGCTCTTTTTCATCGGGACACATGCCTCCGACGGAAGAAATTGCCGGCCAGGGCCAGTCCCTGGCGCAGCGATATACCGGTTTCGATCAGCAGGTTGACCAGGCGGGGGGAATGTGGGGCGTAATGTTTGCGATAGAAGAGGCGCATAGCCTGGTAAAAATGACGCAGACTGGCCCAGGGGCGTTTACTGCTGGCGACGCGCTTCCAATGCAGTACCTCTACCTGGGGAAAGTAATAAATCTTGTAGCCGTGCTGTTTGATGCGATAGGCCCAGTCCAGGTCCTCGCCATACATGAAAAAGCTTTCGTCCAGCAGGCCGACCTGCTCGACAACCGGCAGCGGCACCAACATAAAGGCCCCGCAGAGCGAATCGACATCGGCGGTCTCGTCTGGGTCGAGGTAGGTCAGATTATAACGGCCAAAGCGCCGGCTTTGGGGAAAGAGCAGGGAGAGTCCGCTCAGCCGGTAGAAGGCGATCTCTGCCGAGGGAAAAGAGCGGCGGCAGGCCAGGTCCAACTGGCCGTTTCCCAGCAGCAGCTTGGGGCCGACCGCGCCGGCCTCGGGGTGAGCCTGGATAAAGTCAAGCAGTCGCTGCAGTGCCTGTGGTGGTACTTCGGTGTCCGGGTTGAGCAGCAGAACGTAACTGGGCCCGTCGTGCCCTAATTCCAGGATTTGCCGCAGGGCCATGTTCACGGCGTAGGCAAAGCCGCCGTTGTAAGGGCTGACCAAGAGATGTACCTCGCCATAGTCCGAGCGCACGCGTTCCGCGCTGCCGTCGCTGGAGGCATTGTCCACCACAAAGATCTCCAGCCGTACACCCTGTTGGGTTCGCAGCGAGTCCAGGCAGCGGCAGAGGTGGGAAACCGTATTATAGTTGGGAATAATGACATAAACTGTAGACGGGGTATCGTTCATGCTTCCTGCTCCCGGTCCGGCAGGCGTTCCAGTTCTTTGGCCTGTTCCCAGAGCGCATCGAGCTGCTCTATGCCCATGCTTTCCAGGGGGACGCGGCGGCGGCGGGCTTCTCGTTCCAGGTGGGCAAAGCGCCGCCGGAATTTCTTGTTAGTCGCCCGCAGGGCATCCTCCGCCTCTATGTCCAGCCAGCGGGCCAGGTTGACCAGGACAAAGAGCACGTCGCCAAGTTCCTCGGCCTGTTCCTCCGGGCTGCCGGCCTGACGCAGTTCCTGTAGTTCCTCCTCCACCTTGGCCCAGAGTTCTGCCAGGTGCCTCCATTCAAAGCCGACCCGGGCTACTCGCCGGCCGATGGTTTGGGCGTAGGCCAGGGCCGGCAGGGTCCTGGGCACGCCGTCGAGCAGAGATTGCTCCGCCTGGGCCCGTTCGGCGGCCTTGCTGGCCTCCCAACTTTGATGGGCCTCGCGGCTGTTCGCGGCAGTGACCTGGCCAAACACGTGCGGATGGCGGCGGATGAGTTTGGCGTTGATGCCCTCCACCACGTCGGCCAGGACAAAGGCCCCTTCCTCGCGGCTAATTTGAGCGTGCAAAAAGACCTGCAGCAGCAGGTCGCCCAGTTCTTCGGCCAGATCATCCAGGTCGGCGCGGTCGATGGCTTCCAGCACTTCGTAGCACTCTTCCAGCAGGTTGTTGCGCAGCGAGGCGTGATCCTGGCCGCGGTCCCAGGGGCAGCCGTCCGGGGCGCGCAGGCGGGCGCAGAGCCACTGCAGGGTTCTTGTTTCCCGGAGGGCCTGGCGGCGCTGCAGCGGCGGCAGGTAGAGCGTACAGAGATGGTCCGGCGGCGCCTCTTGATCCAACTGGTGCAGGGGCCCCGTCCAGATGTGCTCCTGGCCCGCTATCCCGGCGGCGCGCACGACGCTGACGGCGTGCTCGGCCGGATAATGCTCCAGCAGGGCCAGTTTGAGCTCGGCGGCGACCAGGCGGTCGTATAATTGGGCCACCATAAGGGGAGCGGTCGGATCCAGTGCGGGGTCAAGTTCGAAGGGAGAGCGGGGCGCGGCCAGGTCGAGGGCGTCGTAGAGCTGCAGGCCTTGCTCCAGGGCATCCAGGCCCAGAGCCGTACAGGTGGGTTCGATAAAACTCAGGCCGGCGACGATTTGCACCTGCTGCGGGCCCAGCTGCTGCAGCAGCAGGCGCGTGGTGGCCTCGGCAACCAGGGGATGTCCTGGAACCCCGTAGAGCAGCGGTTCTTTTTGAGAGGCCAACAAGAGCTGCCGTACGATCGCTTGGTAGATCTGGCCAAAGTCCTGCCCCTGTTCGTAACAGTCGTCCAGGGCACGGACCTGCAGGTGGGCTGGTAGATGTTCCACCACGGGGTGGCGGGCTGTGCGCAGATAGAGCTGCCGGGCCTCTTGCAAGAGCTGCCAGGCCTCTTGGGTCAGCAGTTGAGGGGTTCCCGGTCCCAAGCCCACGACGGTAATTCGGGGGCGCATTTCAGGCCTCCTGCTCCTGCAGGGCCTTTTCCAAAGTGTCCGTGCTGATCAGGTCGAGCCGTACGAGCAGGTCGCCTAGGGAATGCCGCCGCCCCAACAGGGCCAGGTCCTTCTGCAGTCGCAGGGCGACGTCCAGCGCTGTTGGCTCAAGTTGGCCCATGTTGATCAGGGTTATGCCGAGGGCCGGCCGCTTTTGCAGCAATTCCCGTTCCAGCTTGTCCACGATCGCGGCAAAATCGCCGGGAGAACGCAGCAGCAGTACGTTTTCTCCAGCATCCGCTATGGTCGAACAGGCAAAGTATAGGATGGGGATGTCCAGCGACTCGATGGCCTGCAGCACTTCCGGCCAAAGGGGGTCGGGATGTTCTTGCAGCATACCCAGGTCGGCCAGCAGGACGGCCGGGAGATAGCGGGGCAGGTTTTCGTGCAATAGGGCCAGCTCGGAAAAGATAAAGGTGGGATATCCGGCCTCCTGGAGCAATTCGGCCAGGATGCTGGCGATGGTATGGCGATTTTCCAGAATCAGGGCGGTATGGGTCAGGCTTTGTTGTTCCATCTCATTCCTCCGGGATCCAGCGCTTGATTTTGGCCGCTTCCCGGCGCTGCTCCAGCCAGTCCGCAAAGTAGTTTTGGCGCAGTGTCTGCAGCAGTTTTTCATTGCCCAGGATGTCCGGATGTAGGGGCCCCTGGTGGGCCTCCAGCAGTTCGAGGACGTGATAGCCGTACTCGCTGGTGATGATCTGGAGGTTGCCGGGCTGCATTTGGGAGACGGCTTGGGCCAACGATTCCGGCAGGATTTCTTGGGGCAGCCAGCCCAGATCGCCCCCGGGGGAGCTGCGATCCGTAGAGACCTCCTCCGCCACGGTGGCCCAGTCCTCTCCCTGGCGTATGCGCTCGGCCGCCTCCTCCGCAGCGGTTTCCGTAAGCAGCAGGATGTGCCGCAGGTGGAACTGGGCCAGGTCATCGGGCAGGGTGACGAGCTGCAGGGCCAGCTCGCGTTGTAACGATCGGCGCAGCATGTTCTCGAACTCGGCCCGGGTCGCGCCGAGCTGCTGTAAATAATCCTCCAGTCCGCTATAGCCCTCTGCCTGCAGGTCCGCGTTGGCCTGGGCCAGGTCTTGCTCCAGCTCGGCGGGGTCGATGGACAGGCCGGCCTCTGCCAACGCCTCGGCGATGAGCAGCTCTTCGATCATGTTGTCCAGGGTGTTTTGGCGCAGTTGCGCCAGGTAGCGCTGGCTTTCGTCTGTGTCCCAATCCACGGGACCGGACAACTCCTCCACCGTCCGGGCCAGCGCGACGCGGCGTTCGAATTCGTACATAGAGATGTTCTGGCCGTTAACGGTGGCCGCGGTGCTCTGCTCGCGGCAGCCGCTCAAGGCGACCAGCAGGGGCAGCGTGAGACACAGGAAGGCCAGTATTCTCACCTTACGCTGCATTACTTTTCCTCCTGAGCCGGCCTCTCGATCTTTTCAATCTGGGCTTGGGCCTTGATCTGCTCAAACCACTGTTGGAAGGCAGCTGGGTCAGGTCGGTTCTCTTTTTCCAGTACCTGGATGAGGTGAAAGCCGAATTTCGTCTCTACCGGCGGGCTGATTTCGCCGATTTCCAGGCTAAAGCAGGTCTCTTCAAAGGGGGCGACCATGGTACCCCGTCCAAACCAGCCCAGGTCCCCGCCCTGGGAAGCGCTGCCGGGGTCTTGGGAGACCTCTTGGGCGACCTTGGCAAAATCCTCGCCCTTTTCCAGGCGGGATAGAGCCTGCTGGGCCTGTTCTTCCGTCTCGACGAGGATGTGGCGGGCGTGGACCTGTTCGGCCTGTCCATACAGTTGGTAGAGTTTTTCCACCCGCAGCTCTCCGCGCACAAATTGGAGAAATTCCTCATAGGTCTCAAAGCCGTTCTGCAGCAGCAGGCTTTCGCGGTTCTCGGCCTGGGCCTCGTACTGTTCAGCCCGGCTCTGCACCTCTTGATCGTCGATACTGACGACGGGCTGTCCGTCCTGGGAGGCCGGGAACGATCCCTCGGCGACCTGGCGGATCAGTTCCTGGTCGATGACTCGATCGAGGGCCTCGGTTTGAATCTGTTCCAGGGTGGCGGCGTCATCGGGGTTTTCCGGGTCCATTTCGTCCAGGTCGACGCCGTATTGGTGCAGGTAAAAGGCCCGGGTATGGCGCATTTCCCGCTCTAGATCCTGGCTGGTCAGCTCGATCCCGTTGACGATAGCGACGGCCTCGGCGGGTTCTGGGGTGGCCTCCTGGGTGACGCGGGCGCTGCAATTGCTGACCAGGAGCACTCCCAGCAGCAAAATGCTATAGACAAGGTGTCCTTTTTTCATCGAGTTCCTCCTGCTTTCCGGCAAGGATACCGCCCTCTCCGTTTGGGGCGGTTTGGTCAAGGGCAGTATAGCCGAAAAAGGGAGGGATGTCAAAAGTCCTGGACAAAAAGCGGTCTCGATGATACAATAAAGCGGTCGGCAATTGGCAGAAGGAGGGCCTGATGCAGAAATATCCCGGATCGGGGCAGGACGCGGAAGGGGGAATCTCTGCGGATGCTTTCCCGGCCATTGTGTCATCGAAGCTTTGCCCCAGTTGTGGGCGCTTTAGTGGTCCTTACGAGGCCTGCCCCTACTGTGGTGCCCGCCGGCGAGGCCGCAGTTCGCTGCGTCTGCTCAAGATCGCGGCCCTGGTCTTTTCCCTGGTCGGTTTGGTCGTACTCTGGTTCGCCTCCCGCCGGGTGCAGCCGCCCACCGTGCGGATTGGCCAGGTCGGTGGCCTGATGAACATGGCCTACGTGCGTATAGAGGGCTATGTTTCGCAGGGCTCTGACTATGACCCCGAGGGGGAGTCCCTGGCCTTCTGGTTGGCCGACGACAGCGGCGAACTGCGCGTCTCGGCCTACCGCAGCGAGGCCCGCGAGCTCATCGCCCAGGGCCGTGTGCCGGCGCTGGGCGATCAGGTGGCCGTGGCCGGCACGCTGCGCATCCGCGAGGACTATGTGGCGCTTTACCTGAATGTGCCCGAGCACCTCGAGATCAGCCGGCCGGAAGCGCAGGATATAGAGATGGGGGCAATCAGCCCGCTCAACATTGGCCAGCGGGTGCGCGTGCGCGGCCAGGTCCGCCAGGTCTATGCGCCCTATGCGGGCCTGACGCTGATCACCGTGCGCGATGCCAGCGGTGACATGGCCATAGCCGTCAGTGAGGCCCTGGAACTGCTCACCGGCCCGCTGCCCGAGCTGAAGCCGGGCCAGGTTCTGGAGGCGGTCGGGGCGGTCTCTTTTTACCGCGACACGCCGCAGTTGGTCCCGGCCTCGACCGGCGACCTGCTCCTGACCGGCGAGACGGCCCTGCTCGCCTCCCGGCGGGATCTGGGCGCCCTGAGCACGGCCGATGTGGGCCGGTGGATCCAGGTGGAGGGGGCGGTGCTGGAGAGCGACCCCTTCTCCGCCGGCATTCGCTTTTTGTTGGACGACGGCAGCGGGCAGTTGGTGCTGCTGCTCTGGCAGTCGCTCTATGGGGAACTGCCCTATCCGCAGGCCCTGGACGTTGGCGCCCGCCTGCGGGTGCAGGGCAGCCTGACCGAATACCGCGGGGCGCTCGAGTTGGTCCCGGATGCGTCCGCCGACGTGGTGGTGCTGGCGGCCGCGCCGCCGCCACAGGGGGCCCGGATCGCCGGTCTGGGCCTGGTCGACGTGGGCCGGGTGGTGCAGTTGGAGGGCGTGCTGGTCGAAGGGGCGGCCTTTTCTCAGGGCCTGCGCTACGTCCTGGACGACGGCAGCGGGCGGATCGTGCTGCTGCTCTGGAGCAACGTGGCCGCGGCGGCCCCGGCCGGCCTGGGGGTGGGCGCCGAGCTGCGCGTGGTCGGCGAGATCGCCGAGTACAAAGGCGAACTTGAGATCGTGCCCCGGGGTGGCAGCGACCTGGTGCTGCTGGGTCAAAGTCCCTGGTCCACCGCCACGCCCCCGCCCCGGCCCACCGCCGCCCCGACCCCGCCGCCGACGGCCCCCGAGGAGCCCACCGCCACCCCGGAACCCACCGCCGCCCCAACCGAGCCGCCGCCGGCCACAGCCACGCCCGCGATCGTCCTGGCGGCCCTGGCCGAACTGCCCAACCTGGGGGGGCAGGAGGTCACCGTCGAGGCGGCCGTGCTCTGGGCGGAGAGCTTTTCCCACGGCTTCAAGTTCCTGCTGGATGACGGCAGCGGCCGGGCCACCCTGCTGATGTGGGCCGATGTCTATGATGACTGTTGGGCGGCCGCGGACCTGCTGGTGGGGGCCACGGTGCGCGCCCAGGGCACGGTGGGCCAATACGAGGGCGAATGGCAGATCGAGCCGGTCTACGGGGGCGACGTCAAGGTGGTCGCGCCGGGCGCGCCGCCGCCGCTGCGCCAGGTCGCTGCCCTGACTACGGCTGACCTGAGCACCCGCGTGACGGTTGAGGGCGCCGTCGCCAGCGTGGAGGCCTTTTCCGGCGGCCAGCGGGTGCACCTGGACGATGGCAGCGGGACGATTCCGGTGCTGCTCTGGCAGAATGTCCTGGAGCGCGTGCCGGATGCGGAGCGCCTGCTGGCACCGGGTACGGCCGTCCGCGTCAGCGGCGTCCTGGAAGAGTACCGGGGTACTCTGGAACTGGTACCGCAGCTGCCCTACAGTGTAATCGTACATTAGCACGAGAGGAGAACCATGCAATATCGAGACTTTGGCCCATTGGACTGGAAGGGGTCGGCGCTTGGCTTTGGAGCGATGCGCCTGCCGACCATCGACAATCAATTCGACCAGATCGACGAGGAACACGCCACCCGGATGCTGCACTATGCCATTGATCACGGGGTCAATTACGTGGACACGGCCTATCCCTATCATGGCGGCAAGAGCGAGGAGTTTTTGGGCCGGGCCCTGCAGGGTGGCTACCGCGAGCGGGTCAAGCTGGCCACCAAGATGCCCACCTGGCTGATCAAGAGCCCCGACGATTTCGACCGCTATTTCGAGGAGCAGCTCGAGCGCCTGCAGACCGACTTGATCGACCTATACCTGCTGCACTCCCTGGACAGGAAAAAGTGGGATAACGTGCTCGAGCACCGGGTCTTGGACTGGGCCGAAAAGGCCATGGCCGACGGTCGTTTTGGCTACCTGGGTTTTTCCTTCCACGACAGTTACGAGGTCTTTGAAGAGATCGTCGACTATTACGACGGCTGGACCTTTTGCCAGATTCAGTACAACTATATGGACATTGAGGAGCAGGCCGGCCGCCAGGGCCTGCACTATGCCGCCGACAAGGGCTTGGCCGTGGTCATCATGGAGCCGATCCGCGGCGGCCAACTGACCAATCCGCCCCCGTCCATTGAGGAGATTTGGGCCGAGGCGTCGGTCGAGCGCACCCCGGCCGACTGGGCCCTGCAGTGGCTCTGGAACCAGCCCCAGGTCGCGGTGGTCCTCAGCGGCATGAGCGAGATGCAGCACGTCGAGGAGAACGTGGTCAGCGCCGACCGCTCCGCTGTCGGCAGCCTGTCCGAGGAGGAGTTGGCCCTGGTCGGGCGGGTGCGGGAACGCTACCGCGAGCTCATCCCCATTCCCTGCACTCAGTGCGGCTACTGCCAGCCTTGCCCCAGTGGGGTTAAAATTCCGCGCATTCTGGACATCTATAACGAAGGAGAGATGTACAACAAGATGGAGCGGGCTCGCCGCACGTATTGGGCGGACTGGTGGATCCAAGAGGGGGACGAGCGGGCCGACGCCTGTGTCGAGTGCGGCGAGTGCGAGGAGGCCTGTCCGCAACACATTGGCATCATCGAGTGGCTGCAGCGGATTCACCAAGAGTTCTCCCCGCCGCCGGGGGAGGAATAGCGGGAAATATTTTCAGACCAGCCGTTTGCGGCGATGCCAGGTCAGCCGCTGGCGCAGGCCATCCGCGTCGCGCACGACCAGGCGGGGCCAGTCGGTCTCGACCAGCCCGGCGTCCTGGTAAAACTTGAGCACGCGTTCCAGGCCGGACAGATCCACGCCGGCCAGGCTGGCCAGATCCTCCGGCGTCAGGTCCATATCGATCTCGATGCCCTGCTGAGCGGGCCGGCCGTGTTCTTCCGCCAGGTCCAGGAGCTGCAGGGCGATGCGGCCATAGATGTTTAGAAAGGCCATGCGCTCGGCGCGCTCTGTGGTCGTCCGCAGCCGCACGGTCAGCGCAGCCAGGATGCGCATGACCATGCGGGGATGTGCTTCCAGTTGGGCCGCGAACTCGTCTCGCCCCAACACGAGCAGTTCGCAGTCCGTCAAGGTCGTAATGCTGGCCGAGCGCGGCAGCCCATCCAGCAGGGACAGTTCGCCGAAAAAATCGCCCGGCCCATAGATGTTCAGGGCGATTTCCTGGCCCTCCTCGTCCATGGTAAAGACCCGCACCTTGCCCGATCGGATGAGAAAGAGGGCATCGCCGGGATCCCCCTTGCGTACCACCAGGTCCCCCTTTTGGTTGCGCTGCAAGCGGGTAGCCTCCGCCAGGGCGGACAGTTCCTCCGTCGCCAGATCCTTGAACAGCGGGATTTTGCGCAGGTCCTGTTCGATACTCATCCCTACCTAGCCTTTGGTCACCACGTTCAGTCCATCCAGCAGGATATGGGGCAGGCAAAAGCCGCCATAGACCCACTCGCTTTCCCGGCTGATGGCCGCGATCCGGCGCAGATCCTGGTAGACATTGCCGGCGACCGAGACGTCCTTGACCCGCCCGACGATCTCGCCCTTTTCGATCTTGAAGGCCAAGCTCAGCGAGTTGGAAAAGGCGCCGCTGATCACATTGCCCTGGCCCAGGCCCAGGGGGCTTTCCACCCACAGGCCCTCGTCGATGCCGGCGATCATGTCGGCCAGCGGGGTCTGGCCAGCGATCCAGACCAGGTTGCTAAAGCCCGGCTGCGGTGGGGAGAACAGTCCCCGTTGGCCATTGCCGGTGGGGGCGCTGCCGGTTTGGGCCGCCGTTTTGAGGTCATAGATAAAGCCCTGCAGCACGCCGTTCTCGATGAGGCTTTGGCGCCGGCAGGGGGTCCCCTCGTCGTCGTAGGCGGCGCTGCCCGGTCGGCCGGGCAGGTGGGGATCGTCCAGGAGGGTCAACTGGGGGTCAAAGATTTGTTCGCCGACGCGGCCGGCCAGGGGCGATACGCCCCGATGCACCTCCTTGCCGTCCAGCGCCAGGAGCAGGGGCAGGCCCAACATGGGCGCGCTGCTGGGCGAAAAGAGCACGGGCTGGCGGCCAGAAGCCAGGGTGGCCGGCTGCTGGGCCAGGCGCAGCTTTTCGGCGACGCGCCGGGCAAAGGCGAGATAATTGTCGTCCCAAATGGCCGTGCTGAAATAGTCAAAGGTCAAGAGGACGTCGTCGCCCCGCACCCGCTGCACGGACAACTGCAGCGAGAGCGGAGTCTTTTGGGTTTCCACCTCGCTGCCGGCGCTGTTGCGCAGCGCGGTCCGTCGGACCTGCCGCTGCAGGTCGATGTTGACGTGGGCGTCGGGATCGGCCTGCCGGATCAGGTCAATGATCTCCCGGCCCATCTCGACCAGCCGTTCGATCGATAGGGCGGCCAGGCGCGGATCATAGACCTGCACCTCGGCGGCCGGCTGGGGTGGGGGAAACTGTAGGGTCAGTTTCGGGCCATAGCGGGCCGATTCCAGGGCGTTGGTTGCCAGTTGATCCTTGGCCTCCAGGTTGCTGGAGGCGGCAAAACCCAGCCGGCCCTGCCGTACGACGCGCACGGCGATGCCGCGGGTCTCTGTGACCTCGAAGGAGCGCATCTGGTTGGCCTCAAAGCCAATTTGGGTGGCCTCGCTGGCGATTTCAAATACCTCGGCCTGTTCGGCCTGCTGCTGCAAGTGTTCCAACATGTCCTTCACCTCTCCTGGCTACTCTCCTCCAATCAGCACGTCTCGGATGCGGACGTGGGGTGCCCCCATGCCCACGGGCAGTCCGCCCTGTCCCTTGCCGCAGGTTCCCCCGCGCAGCCAGCGAAAGTCATTGCCGACGGCGTCGATGCTGGCCAGGGTGACAAAGAGGTTGCCGCTGAGAATCACGTCGCGCACCATCTCGGCGGCCTGCCCGTCGCGGATCATGTAGCCATAGGCGGCGCTGAAGGAAAAGTTTTCCAGGGCAGTCTGGCCGCCAAAGGCATCGCAGGCGTACACTCCCAGTTCGATGTCGCCGATCATCTCCTCCAAGGGGGTCTCGCCCTCCTCCACGAACGTGTTCGTCATGCGCACGATGGGCGGGTAGCGGTAGCCTGTGGCGCGGGCGTTGCCGGTGGGCTGCTCGCCCATCTTGGCCGCGGTCTCGCGGGAGTGCAGCCGGCCCACCAGGATCCCGTCCTTGATCAGGTCGGTGCGGCCGGTGGGCGTGCCCTCGTCGTCATAGCGGATCGAGCCGCGCAGGTTGGGCAGGGAGCCATCGTCGGCGATGGTCAGGATCTCGGGGCCAAAGCGGCGTCCCAGGACCATCATCTCTTGAGCCTGGGGGTTGTTGTAGACGAAATCGGCCTCGGAGAGATGGCCAAAGGCCTCGTGGACAAAGACGCCGGCCAGGCGCGGGTTGCAGACCACCGTGTAGCGCCCGCCCTTGACCGGGGGTGCGGAAAGCAGGTCGACGGCCCGCTTGGCCGTGGTCTCGGCCAACTCTTCGTGGCCCTGCACGCTGTCGAAACCGGCTCGTTTGGCCACGCCGTCAAAGGCCCGCTGCACGTCCCCGTTCTGGCGACTCACGGCCATAAAGACGAGGCCGGTTCGGGGGATCTCTTCCTCGATGTATGTGCCATCCGAGGTCGCCAGGTAGAGCCGTCGAAACGAATCATAGTAGGCCGTTTGGGTGTCCACGATATGGGGGTCGTGCTGCAGCAGGATGTCGTTGTAGGATTGGGCCAGGGCGATTTTGTCGCTCAGGGGGATGCCCCGGAAATCCTGCGGCAGGGACACCTGGATGATCTCTTCCGAGACGGGGATGGGGGCCAGATCGATGGGCTCGCCCTGTACGGCGCAGGCCCCCTCGTAGGCCTGCCGGACCCGCCGGGGCAGGTCGGCCAGGTCGTTAAAGGTGGCCACTCCCCAGCCGCCGTCGCGCACCAGACAGCGTACGATCCCGCCCCGATCCAAGAGCGGGCTGGCGGTCTCTAGTTCCTGGCCGCGAAAGGTGACGGTGGTGCTCTGGGAATCCTGCAGCCGAATTTCGGTATAGTCCGCCCGGCTACTATGCAGGGCCGCCTCAATTTGTTCGCGCATACAAGCCTCCAAGTGTAAGCCTTGAGTCGATCGTTCAGGTAGAGTATAGCAGAAAAAGGGACCGGGGGCAACTGCGAGTTGTCATTTTGCCCGGCTTGTGATATGATGGGAGGCGATGGAAAAGAGAGCGTTACAGGGTGATCAAAAGGAGGCCGCGGATGGCGATAGAAATCACCAAGAAGGCATTGAACCGGGTTTATTATATTACGGTGGAGGGAAGGCTGGACGCCGAAACGACCGGCGCTTTGGACGAAGCGGTGGACGAGGCCATGGACCAGGGATTTTTCCGCATCGTCTTGAACCTTGAAGGCGTTCCTTATATCAGCAGCCGCGGGCTCAAGACTTTGATTCGGGTTCGCAAGGCAACCCGCCGCTTCAACCGTGGGGACTTGCGCCTGGTCAATCCCCAGGCCAAGATCAAAGAGGTCCTCGAGTTCACCGGCCTGCTGCCCTTGTTCCCCATCTATGACGACGCCGTGGAGGCGGTTGGCAGCTTTTAGTTTTGATTTTGCCCATCGCGCTGGGTGTTGACCTCACCTCACCCCCTTTGGCCCTTCTCCCTTCCCCATGTGGCGGAGAGAGCAGGAAGGGGCTAGGGTGAGGTTCGTCATTCCCCGGCTTGCGCAGCCGCAGAGGCTGTAGTACAATGCGACCAGGATGTTCCCTGCTTGCAGAGGGTTGCCATGCTCGTTCCGATCAGCGATTATCGCTTGCGCCAGCGTGAATATTTACTGCGCATTGCCCGAGCAATGACCTCCCGGCTGGATTTGTCGGACCTATTGCAGCTCGTCATTGACGAGGCGGGGGAACTTCTCAGCGCGGAGGCCGGCCTGATCGCCCTACGCCGGCCGGATGGCGGTCACCTGCAAGTGTACACCAGCTTTGGCCTGGACCAGGAACTGCTGGAACTGTTCAGCCCGCTGCTGGACGGCGAGTTCTTTGAACGGCTGGTGCAGGAGGGGGGCTGGATGACCGCGGATCTCTCGCTGCGGTTGCAGGTGGCCTCTTCGGCCTTGGGTGTACGTCTGCGTCAGCTCGTGGCCCTGCCCCTGGTGGTGGGCCAGGAGCCGCTGGGCATGATCTATGTCTTTCGGGCCAGTTCCAGCCCGGTTTTTTCGGCCAACGACCGCCAGGTCCTGGCCGATTTTGCCGATCAGGCCGCCATCGCCGTACACAACGCCCAACTGTACCAGAGACTGCGTTCGGAAAAGCGCCATCTGAATACGATCATCGAGTACAGCGCGGATGGCGTGCTGATCCTGGATGGGCAGTGGCGGGTGCAGACGGCCAATGAGGCCCTGGAACGGATGCTGGAATGGCCTCGGGAGGAGATTCTGGACCGCACCTGTGCCGAGCTCTTTGATCTGCACGACGCGGAGGGCCGGCCGATTTGCCAGGACGCCTGTCCCCTGCAGCAGCAGGGCTGCAGCGACCACCCCTATGTGGAGGGGGTTCTCAGAACGCCTTCGGGACGGCAGGTTCACGTCGGCATCAGCTACACCGTCCTGCGGGATGCCCAAGGCCGCCTGCGCGAGGCGATCGCCAACGTGCGCGATATCACCCAGCAGAAGGAGGCCGAGGAACTCCAGTCCACCTTTATCTCGATCATCTCCCACGAACTCAAGACCCCGGTGGCCATCATCAAGGGTTATGCCGGCACGCTGCGGCGGGAGGATGCCCAATGGGATCTGCAGACCCTGCGCCAGGGCCTGCAGGTGATCGAGGAGGAGAGCGACCGCCTGGATCAGTTGATCACCAACCTATTGGAGGCCTCCCGCATTCAGTCAGGCGGGCTGTCCCTGAATCCGGCGCCGATACAAATCGTCGGCCTGGTGGAAAAGCTGGTGGACGGTTTCCGTATGCAGACGGACAAGCACGATTTTGAGTTGGATTTTCCGGCGGATTTTCCCCCGCTCTGGATCGATTTTGAGCGGATCCGCATGGTGCTATCTAACCTGCTGGCCAACGCCGTCAAGTACTCGCCCGAGGGGGGGACCATTCGCCTCGGTGGTTGGGTTGAACTCGAGCGGGCGGTCCTGTACGTGGCGGATGAGGGGATCGGTCTGCCCCAGAGCGAGATCCCACATGTTTTTGATCGTTTTTACCGGGTGGACAACCGACTTTCCCGGACAACGGCCGGTGCTGGATTGGGGCTCTACCTGTCCCGCTCCATCGTCACTGCCCATGGGGGCGAGATGTGGGTCCGCAGCCGACCCGGGGAGGGTTCCACCTTTTACTTTTCGCTGCCGCTGCGCGAGGGAGCGGCCTGATGCCAGCATTCGCCTCCAAGCCCCTGGTGCTGGGCCACCGGGGAGCGCGCGAGCAAGCGCCAGAGAACACCCTGCCGGCCCTGCGGCGAGCGCTGGCCTTGGGTGCGCATGGCGTCGAACTGGATGTGCGCTTGAGCCGGGACGATCGGGTGATGGTCATTCACGACGCTCTGTTGGAGCGCACCACGAATGGCCAGGGGCCGCTGGACCACCGCAGCTATGCCGAGTTGAAAGAGTTGGATGCCGGGGCCTGGTTTGGTCCGGACTTTGAGGGGACGGCGCTGCCTACGTTGGAGGAGGCGCTGCAGCTGCTTTCGGGGGCGGCCCTGATCAACGTCGAGCTCAAAGGCTCTGGCCTGCAGAGTCGGGGCTTGGAGCGACGGGTCTGGCAATGCCTGTGTCAGGGGGGGATGGCCGGGAGGGTGATTCTCTCTTCCTTTAGCCCGCTGCACCTATGGCGGCTGCGGCGACTCGATAGAGAGATTGCCCTGGGCTGGCTGCACGAATCGGGCCCCTTGAGTTTTGGGGCGCTGCTGTGGGCCCGCCTGCTGCGGTTGCAGGCCCTGCATCCCTCGCTGCGGACTGTCTCGGCCGGCTATGTGCAGCGGGCGCAGCGGCAGGGACTGCGCGTGCTGGTCTGGACCGTCAACGAGAAACCGGCCGTCCTGCGTCTGGCCGGCTGGGGTGTGGACGGCATCATCACCGACCGGCCGGGCCAGGTACGGCAGTGGTTGCAGGAAAGACGGAATGTTTCAGTTTAGGCCAGGTTAGGGCCTAAGCGCTAAAATTCTTGTACACCGGGCCAGGATTTGGGCTGTGGAACAGTTCTGTGGGTTTCTGGCTAGGCCAGGTTAGGAGCACAAGTGGAAAAGAAATTCTCCCCCAAGGGCAAAGTTGTTCTGGTGGTTGACGATGAGAACCGCATGGTCGAGTTTATTCGGATGAACCTGGAACTGGAGGGCTACCGGGTCTCGACTGCCTCGAACGGACTGGAGGCTGTGGAACGGGTGCGGGAGGATTTGCCCGACCTGCTCCTCTTGGATGTCATGATGCCGCAGATGGACGGTTTTGAAGCCCTCCGCCAAATCCGCCAGATCTCGACGGTGCCCGTGATCATGGTCACGGTACGGGGGGATGAACCGGACCTCGTGCGCGGGCTGGAATTGGGCGCCGACGATTATATCTCCAAGCCCTTTTCCCCCCGCGAACTGCTGACCCGCATCAAGGCCGTTCTGCGCCGGGCCGAGATACCGGCTTCGATGGGACAGACCCGCGTTGTCGTGGACGATTACCTGACCATCGACCTGGCTCGGCGGGAGGTCATTGTCGGCGGGGAGCAGGTCAGTCTGCGGCCCACGGAATACCGCTTGCTCTATCACCTGGTGAACAATGCCGGTTGGGTGATGTCCCACGAGGTTCTCCTGAGCAAAGTCTGGGGACACGAGTATCGAGACGAAACCCACTATTTGCGTCTCTATATCAACTACCTGCGCAAGAAAATCGAGCCGGATCCGTCGAATCCCCGCTACATCCTGACCGAGCGGGGTGTGGGCTATCGTTTCAAGGATCTGGAGGAGCGGGGGTAGAAGGAGGCAGGGGGCAAGAGGCAGGAGGCAGGATGAGGAAAAAAAGTAGGCACAGCATTGTTGTCGCGGCGATTCTGCTAGGGGGGGGTTGGTTGGTCGGCTGCACCATTGTGCCCACTCCGCTGCCTGTGGTCCCTGTTTCACCTCTGCCGGCGCCGACCACCGCGCCCGGCGGGCCCTCCTATGCGCACGTCGTCTTTGTGCGGGCCATCGAGGAGGAGAGCGGTACCTGGCGTTTCGAGGTGACCGTGCAGCATGACGACGAGGGCGAGGACCATTACGCCGATCGTTGGGAGATCCACTTTCCTCTGCCGGATGGGCGCACGCTGCGTTACACCCGCGAGTTGGCCCAGCCCCATTTGGAGGAGCAGCCCTTTAGCCAGGCGCTCTCTGGCATTGAGGTGCCGGAGGGGGTGCTGCAGGCCACGGTGGTGGCGCATGACAGCCTGCACGGCTATGGCGGCCAGGAAGTGACGGTGAATCTGAATGCTGCCGCGGGGCCCGGTTTTGTGGTCGTTCGTAAATAGTTGTGGGGGGCCTGGTCTGGGCGGGCGAAGGAATAGCTGGAGGTAATCTCGATGAAACTGTATGGATATCCCGGCGCACTGCACATCCATTCCTCGTACTCGGATGGCACGGCCAAGATTCCCCGTATTGCCAAGGCGGCCCGGGATGCCGGCCTGAGCTGGATCCTGATTTCCGATCACGACACCCTGGCCGGCCTGGAGAACCGTGAGGCCGGTTGGTACGATGGCACGGCCGTGATGGTTGGCTACGAGGTCACCCCACCGGACAGCCATTACCTGGTGGCCGGCCTGGAAGAACTGCTGCCGCCGAGTCTGCCCAGTGGCGAGCTGGTCGAGGCGGTGCGCGAAAAGGGGGGGCGGGGTTTTGTGCTGCACCCGGACGAAAAGGCGGGCTCCTATTTCAAGCCGCCCTTTCCCTGGAAGGATCGCTCTGTGCGCGGTTTTGACGGCATCGAGATTTGGAACTATATGTCCCAGTGGACCGAGGGGATCACCGAGCGCAACCGTTACGCTCGCTTTCTCTGTCCCCTGCTGGCGGTCAAGGGGCCGTCCCGGGACGTTCTGGACTGGTGGGACGAGCTCTTGGCCGAGGGGGAGCGCGTTTCGGCGATCGGTGGTCTGGACGTCCATGGGACCATTCACCAGTTATGGGGGCGTTTCCCGCTGCAGGTGTTTCCCTACCGCCGCCAATTTGGCACCATCGTCAACCATATCGTTTTGCGCCGGCCCCTTTCACAGAGGTGGAGCGAGGCCTGCGGGCAGATTTTAGACTCCCTGGCGGAAGGGCACAGCTACCTGGCCTACGAGGCCCTGGGAAAAGCGCGGGGGTTCCGCTTTCTGGCCGAGCGGGATGGGCAGCAATGGACCTTGGGGGAGGAGGTGCCCGCGGGAGGGCCGGTGCGGCTAGGGGTACATTGTCCCCGCTGGGCGCGAATACACATCGTTTACAATGGTCGGACCCTTCGGCGTACCTGGGGCCAGATCTTGCAGAGTGAGGTCCAACAGCCAGGGGCCTATCGGGTCGAGGCCTATCGCTTTGGCCGGCCCTGGCTTTACAGCAATCCTATTTATCTGGCCAAACGCGAGCTGTCCCCACCGGAAAGGCGCCGCTACACCCCGCCGGCGCGCAAACCCTGGGAGTAGCCCGGAGAGGTGAGCGGGACACACAAGGACGACAACCTCTGTCAAACCGGCCGTGGGGCCGATTGACGGAGCTTGTCATCCGCTAGTAGTGGGCGCGAGATGCGTTCTGGAGCAGATACTATTTCTGGCCCTTCAGCGCAACGGCCTTGTAGATAAGCCAGATGATGATGCCCAGCACGCCGGTCCCAACGGAGACGAGCAGGGACCAAAGGAGGGAGGGCCATATCTCTCCCTTGCTGGCGACCAGGAAATAGGCACCAAAGCCGGCAAAGAGCAGGCCACAGAGGGCGATCAGGGCATAGCGATACCGACGACCCGCTACGTCAGGTTCTTTACCAGAGGCAAACCAACCGCGCTTTTCTGTCATGAGTTTTCCCCTTTCGACGCTATAATTCCGGCACCATTTGGTTGTAGTATAACACAGTTGCGCCTAATAATCAAGTAATCGCGAATCTTTACTCCTGTTGGCGATCCTCTTTGCGCTGGCGGGCCTGGGCGACGGCCTGTTCAGCGACGTGGGCGGGGACCTCTTCGTAATGGTCGAATTCCATGCGAAACGTCCCCCGGCCGCCGGTCATGGAGCGCAGGTCGGTGGCATAGCGCTGTATTTCGGCCAGCGGGGCCTGCGCCTGGACGACCGTGCGGTTGCCCTGGGGGTCCATGCCCATGACCCGGGCGCGGCGGCTGTTCAGATCCCCCATGATATCCCCGGTGTAGGTGTCGGGAATGACAATTTCCATGGTCATAATCGGCTCTAGCAGCACCGGCTGGGCCAACTGCTGGCCCTGTTTGAAGGACTGCAGGGCGGCCAGCTTGAAGGCGATTTCGGACGAGTCCACGGGGTGTTCCTTGCCGTCGATGACGGCCACGCGCACCCCGACGACCGGATAGCCCGCCACCTCCCCGGACTGCATGGCTTCGCGGACGCCCTTTTCGACGCCGGGGATATAGCCCCTCGAGATCACGCCGCCGACGATCTCGTTGACAAACTCGAAAGCGTTCTCATTATAGTCCATAGGTTCCACGCGCAGGACGACCTCGGCAAACTGGCCTCGACCGCCGGTCTGCTTCTTGTGGCGGTACTTGCTCTCAACCTGGCGGCGGATGGTTTCCTGGTAGGGCACCAGGGGCAGCTCGGCGATTACGGTGACGTCAAACTTGCGTTTCATTCGTTCCACCGCGATCTGGATGTGCGATTCCCCCATGCCGGAAAGCAGGATCTCGCCGGTCTGCTGTTCGCGGTCGGTTCGGAGGGTGGGGTCCTCCTCCAGGATACGGTTGAGGGCGGGCCCCATTTTATCCGTATCGGTTTTGCTCTCGGGGCGGATCGCCGCGGTAAAGATGGGACTGGGGAACTCGATCTCGGGCAGCAGCAGGGGGCGGTCCGTTGTGCAGAGGGTCTGGCCGGTTGTCGTGTGGGACAACTTGGTGACGATGCCAATGTCCCCCGCGCCCAGGCTTTGCACGGCGAACTGTTCCTTGCCGCGGACGATATAGACGGGCCCGATGCGTTCTTCGGCATTGACGTTCGCATTTTGTACGCGCGAGTCGCTGTTCAGGACCCCGGACATGACGCGGAAAAAGGTCTGTTTGCCCACGTAGGGATCGGCCAGGGTCTTGAAGACGAGGGCGGTCATGGGGCTGGCGTCGCTGACGGGCAGCTCGACCTCTTCCCCAGAGAGTGGGTTTTTTGCCACTACGGGGCCGCTGTCGGCTGCGGAGGGAAAGGCGGCCAGGATCGTATCCAGAAGCGGCTGTACGCCCAAGTTCTTGGTTGCGGAACCGCAGAGCAAGGGGACGATAGTGCCATCCCGGACGCCCTGGCGCAGACCCCGGTACATCTCTTCCTCGCTCAGGGGTTCCTCGGCAAAGTATTTTTCGATCAGGGAGTCGTCCGTCTCGGCGATCTTTTCGATCAGGGCCAGGCGGTACTCGTCCACGCGCTCTTGGAGTTCGGCCGGGATCTCGATCTCTTCACTTTTGCCATCGCGTTTATCGCTGTAGCGATAGGCCTTCATTCGCAGCAGGTCGATTACACCGCTAAAGTTGGATTCCTTCCCGATGGGAACTTGCAGGGGGGTGATGGCGGGGTCGAGCATTTCCTGGGCTTGTTGGAGGGTTCGGTAAAAGTCGGCGTTATCGCGATCCATCTTGTTGACAAAGATCATGCGGGGCCGCTTTCGCTCGACGGTCAACTGCCAGGCTGTTTCCGTGCCCACCTCGACGCCGGAGGCGGCGCAGAGGACAATGACGGCCCCGTCGACGACCCACATCGCCGAGACCATTTCGCCCATAAAGTCGGCATAGCCGGGTGTATCGAGCAGGTTGAGTTTGCAGCCGGACCATTCCAGGGGCAGGGGGGTGGTATTGGCGGACATACCCCGCTTGATCTCCTCGGGGTCATAGTCCGAGACCGTATTGTGATCATCCACCCGGCCCAGGCGGGGAATCGTGCCGCTGTCGTAGAGCATTGCTTCGGCCAAGGAGGTTTTACCGGCGCCTCCGTGGGCGAACAGGCCGACGTTGTAAATCTGATGGGTTTGATAGGTTTTCATCTAGATATCCTCCAGCTTGATCATTGCGTATTTACCCCTACCTGGCCGAGCCGGCAAAGTAAAAGCGGGTGGCAGGCCCAATTCCTGCCAGCGTAAAAGAATTCTATCGGTCAGGCCCTATTATACTTGAATCCGGGCGCTGGTCAAATCGGGCGGCCTATGGACCATTGAGGCGGTGCTGGCGTACGGCTTCCATTTCGACCGGATTCGGGTCGGGGACGTAGGGCCGATCGATAAAGCGCCGGTTGGGGTGGAATGCAAGCCGGCGCTTGGCCGGCCCACGTTGCTCGGCGAGGCCAGGTTGCCGGTGGGCGCCTGTGGCCCGGTCCGCTGCTGGGTCGGAAAGTTCAGGCCGGGGCACGGTAGCCCAGGGGCTGGATGAGCAGGAGGCGGGTCTTGGCCAAGCCGGTATTCTCCCAGCCGTATTCCGTGCCGTTGCGGATATAGAGTGTATCGCCGGCCCGTAGTTGGTAGTGCTCCTCTCCTACCCAACAAGTCAGCACGCCCTCGATGACATAGAGCAGCGTGCGGCCCTCGCGGGAGGCCTGAAATTGGCTCCGCCCCCCGGGTTCGACGATTGCTTCAAAGGCGTCGGGGTGGAACTCGCCCTCGGGCAGCAGTCCCTGGACCTGGAGTTTCTCGGCTTCCGCCCGGAGCTTGCGGCGCGCTCCGGCGCGGACAATCTCGACCGCCGGGGCTTCCTCGCTGGAGAAAAAATAGGTCATGGGCACGCCGAAATAGTTGGCGATCTTGCGCAGGTTGGCGACCGAGATATTGACCTTGTCCCGTTCCAGCCGGCTGAGAAAAGAGGGTGTGAGGTCGGCCCCCACCGAAACGTCGTGCAACGTATACTTTCGTTCTTGCCGCAGCGCCCGGATGCGCTCCCCCAGAGTGGGCATATAGAACCCTCCTTTTCAGGGGCATTTTGAACAAGCCCGTAGAGCATGCCCGCTACGATTTTCTATAATTGTACAATTATATTATTCTTTTGTCAAGCAATTTGCCGATTTGGGCAGACCGTGCTATAATAGCCGCGTTGGCCCAAGCGAGTGTTTGGATCCCGTAGCTCAACGGATAGAGCGCAGCGCTGCGGACGCTGAGGCTGGGAGTTCGAGTCTCCCCGGGATCACAGCCGGTCTCTCCGCAAGGGGAGGCCTGGTATTTTAACAGTTGCATTCAGGCCGCACCTATGGTAAAGTAAATGCAGAGAGGTATTGGCCTGCGGGCACAGCCGGCCTGCGGAGCGGCAGGCCGATCATGGGGGGGATAGGCTATGGCAGCAGACAAACTGATCCGCGATTTAAGCGCAGGGGAGCGGGTGGTCGGCGCGACCTATTTGTTGGAGGAAAAGCAGGTCCGCCAGACCCGCAATGGAGCCCCATATCTGAGCGCCCTGTTGAGTGACCGCAGCGGCCAGATCCAGGCCCGCTTTTGGAACGTGCCGGACGGCGTGGCCGAGCGGCTGGCCCCGGGACAGGGGGTCTGTGTGAATGCCACCGTCACCAGCTACCACGACCAATTACAACTCAAGCTGGAGAGCATCGAGCCGCAGGAGATCGAGGCCCGCGACTTTATGCCCAGTTCAAAGCGCTCGGTCCCAGAGATGGAGGCGGAGCTGCGCCGTTTTATGCGCAGCCTGCGCGACCCCTGGCTGGGCCAACTGCTGGAGCGCATTTTTGAGGGGCCCTTTCTGGCCCTCTATTTGGAGGCGCCGGCGGCCAAGCTCTATCACCATGCCTGCCTGGGCGGCCTGGCCGAGCACTCGCTGGGGGTGGCCGCTCTGGTGGACGTGATCGTGCCCCTGTATCCGCAGCTTTCCCGGGACCTGCTGGTCGTGCTGGCGCTGCTGCACGACGTGGGCAAGGCCGAGTCCTATAGCTGGGAGGCCGGCCTGGACCTGAGTGACGAGGGGCAGCTGTTGGACCACATCTACATGGGCACCCGCCGGGTGGAGCGGGCCATCGAGGGCCTGCCGGCTTTTCCCCCCGAGCTGCGCCGGTGCCTGCTGCACGCTATGCTGGCCCACCATGGGGACGAAGCGGCCGGGTCGCCGGTGCGCCCCAAGACGTTGGAGGCGGTCGTGCTGCACCAGTTGGACATGCTGGACGCCCGCATCCGCGGCTTTGAGGATCACCTGGCGCGGCAGGGCGAGGGGGGCATGTGGTCGGAGTGGAGCAAGATGTTTGGGGCGCGGCTCTACCGCGGCCGGCCCTTGTCGACTGCTGAGGGGCCGGAGGAGGGGATTCTATGGGAGGAGGATGAGGAGGAAGGCGAGCTGCCCTTTTAAGATTTGCAGGATCGACCACCCTATGCTATAATTCTTTGGTGAGCGTCCCAGGGGTGCTCGCAGGGCCGGCCTGTTTGGGGCCGGCGATTTGCGGAGAGGTGTCCGAGTGGTTGATGGTGCGGCTCTCGAAAAGCCGTGAGCGGTTTTATAGCTGCTCCGCGGGTTCGAATCCCGCCCTCTCCGCCAACGAGACGACGAGGAGAGGTCGCATAGTTGGCCGAGTGCGCACGCTTGGAAAGCGTGTAGGCGTGATGAGCGCCTCGCGGGTTCGAATCCCGCCCTCTC
>JAFGKG010000084.1 GCA_016928715.1 Chloroflexia bacterium | reverse complement strand
CCCGACAACGACGGCACCGGCCGCCGCCCCCCCGCCCAGCGCCCTGGTGGACCTGGCCGGCCGGGGCATCTACCGGCTCCCCTACGAGGATCTGGCCCCGCTGGGCCTGGCTGCCGGCGACCCGCACAACCTGCGCCTCTTTCGCGGCCAGGACGAGGTGGCTTGGGACTGGCAGGGCGACGAGGATGCCATGTTTGAGCCCGGCGAGGCCCTGCTCTTTTACGGGGAGCCCCGCTTTAGCCGCTGGAGCGAACTGGACAGCTATCGCCTGCTGGCCGACGACAGCCCGGGCCTGCGCATGCAAGCCGGCAGTGCCGACCCGGCCGGCCTGCCGGCGGGCCGCGCCTGGATCGAGCGGCTCTACGAGGAAAACCACCTCTACACCCCGGACTGCTTCTGCGGGCACCTGCCGGCCGGCCGCGACGGGGACCGCTGGACCTGGCAGCTCCTGCGCCGCCCCGATCCCTTCCAGGAAAGCTTCCAGTATTCCTTCGGCCTGCCCGACCTGGAACCCGGCGGGGCCGGCCAACTCACCCTCTGGCTGATCGGCTACACCGCGCTGCCGGCAGAGCCCGACCACCGGGTCGGCGTGGGACTCAACGGGGCACCGCTGGGGGCGGTCGAGTGGGACGGCAAGCGGGCCGTCAGCGCCACCCTGGAAGTGCCGGCCGCGCTGCTGCAGGTCGAGGGGAACATCCTGGGCCTGACCCTGACCGGCCTGCCCGACGTGCCCATTGAGGGAGCCTGGCTGGACGCCTTTGCACTGCGCTACGTCCGCTCGATCATGCCGCAGGGGGCGACGGCCGTCTTTGAGGGGGAGGCCGGCCGCTGCGCCTACAGCCTGGCCCTCACCGACAGCGGCGGGCTGCACGCCTACGACGTCAGCGATCCCCTGCGGCCGCGGGCCTTGAGCGGCTTTGAACTGCAGGGAAACACCGTTACCTTGGGTGATCCAGAGGCGGGGGGCGGGCGACGCTACTACCTGGCCGCCGACTGTGGGCTGCAGCGGCCGCCGGTGCGCCCGCAGGCGGACCCTTGGAGCCTCAACCCGGGGGGCGCGCCGCCGGGGACGGATTGGCTGGCCATCACGCCCCCCCAACTGGCGCCGGCCCTGGCGCCGCTGCTGGAACTGCGGGCGAGCCAGGGTCTGAGCGTCACCCTGGTCAACCTGGAGGGCATCTATGACCAGTGGGGCGACGGCCAGCCGGACCCCGAGGCCATCCACGCCCTGATCGCCGCCACTTATACCTGGTGGTCGCCGCGCCCCAGCTACGTACTCCTGGTCGGGGACGGATCCTTCGACCCCAAGCAGCACCGCCCCGACTCGCCCCCGACCCTGCTCCCGCCCTACCTGGCCAACGTGGATCCCTGGGCCGGCGAGACGGCCGCCGACAACCGCTACGCCTGCGTGGACGGCGACGACGCCCTGCCCGACCTGCTGCTCGGCCGGCTGCCCGTGCAGGATCTGGCCCAGGCCCAGGAGGTCGTCGACAAGATTGTGCAGTACGAGACCGCGCCGGCCAGCATCCCCTGGAAAGCCCAGGTCCTGCTGGTCGCCGACGACGCCGACGCTTCGGGCGACTTTCCGGCCTCCAGCGAGGCCCACGCCGCCGCCCTGGTGCGCGCGCCCTTTTACGCGGCCCGCCACTACTGCAGCGGGACCTCGGACCAGCAGAGCGACTGTCCGCCGGCCGAGGCCGCGGACATCCACCGGGCCCTCCTGGCCGGCTGGGGACGGGGGGCGTTATTGGTCCAGTTCATCGGCCATTCGTCCTGGCACCAGTGGGCGGTGGAGAAATTCTTTCACCTGGAGGACGTCTCCTCCCTGCAGAACGGGCCGCGCCTGCCCATCGTCCTGGAGATGACCTGCTTTACCGGCGCCTTCCAGCGCCCCGAGGCGACCCTGGACGAGAGCCTGCTGTGCCAGGCGGGGGGCGGCGCCGTGGCCGCCTGGGGACCGAGCGGCCTGGGCATCAGCGCCGGCCACAACCAGCTCAGCGAGGGCTTTTTCCAGGCCGTTTTTTGGGGGGAGGCCGGCACGCTGGGGGAAGCCGCGCTGGCCGGCAAGCTGGCCCTGGCCGCGGAGGGGCAGAACCTGGACCTGCTGGACACCTACAACCTGCTGGGGGACCCGGCGCTGCACCTGGACCTGGAGCTGCCGCCCTGGCCGGGGCGGGTGTTTGTGCCCCTAGTGTACAAATAATCAGGCCGAATAACCCCAGTCCAACTGCCGTTCCATCAGCTCGGCGATGGCCCGGGAGAGCTTGTCGACGTCGTGGCGGATGACGACCATGCTGCGCTGCTCGCGGTGGCCTTCGACCTGCACCGGGATGTCGTCGCGGATCTCGGCTACCAGGTCGCGCTGCAGCAGGATGGCCCCCTCGACCAGAATGGTTTCGGCGTTGCCCTCGAAGGAGAGGCAAGAGGAGGGCTGATCCACCGCGGGATCGTAGAGCAGCGGTTCGGCATTGTTCTGGCGATAGCGGTCCAGGACCCGCTCCGAGACCTCCCCGGCGTTGACCAGGACGTAATCAGGCGAGACGCCGGTCTGCTCTTTTAGGGTGCGCAGGTGATCGGACAAAGAGTAGGACTCGGTCTGGCCGGGCTCGGTCATGACGTTGCAGGCAAAGAGGAGGGCCGCCCGGCTGTGCTGGATGGCCGCGGCCAGGGGTGGGGTCAGGCAGGGCAGGATGCCGGTGTAGAGGCTGGCCGGCCCCAGGATGATCAGGTCGGCCTGCTCGATGGCCTGGAGCGCCTCCGGCGCGGGCTCTAGGCCCAGCGGGGACTGCCGCACCAGTTCGGCGAAACCGTCCCCCAGCACGCCGGCCTCTTTGATCTTGCGCCCCAAAAAGACGCGCTGGACGGGCGCCGGCTTGTCGGCGGCGCCGACCGCGTCCAGGCCGGAAAGGATCAGGCCGTTCTGCAGTTCGGCGTACACGGCCACGTCCTCGCGGGTCGGAAAGAGGATGCGGCCGCCAGAGACGCGCAGTTCCTCCTCCATGCGGGAAAAGATGCGGCTGCTCTCCAAACCGGTGCTGATCACGCGCACGTGCAGGTCGCGGTGC
Organism: Chloroflexia bacterium; assembly: GCA_016928715.1. Taxonomy (GTDB): domain Bacteria; phylum Chloroflexota; class Chloroflexia; order DTKN01; family DTKN01; genus JAFGKG01. Next base: position 24,595 of record JAFGKG010000084.1, on the reverse strand, counting down.
TGCTGGCGCAGGGCCCGCAGGAGCAGCACCGTGCCGGTGCTGGCCCCAATCACCACCACCCGCTTGCCGCGCTCGCTGCGCTGCCGCTGGTAGACGACGTCGGCCAGGCTGCGCTCGGCCTCGGGGACCAGGGCTACCTCCAGGGTATGGCCAATCCGCTGCAGGGCCAGCAGGATCAGGCCCACCCCAAAGAGCAAAAACATGGCCGCCCGCCAGGGGCGGTCGATGAATTGGAGCGTAATCCAATAGACCCAACCGGGAAACGGCGCGGTGCGGTAGAAATGCACCAGGACGTAGGCCACGCCGAGGGCGAGCAGCACAATGCCCCCGAACAACAGCGCCAACCAGCGCTTGATCTTGATGCCGGGAACGAACCATTTCCAAAAGTCCATTGCAGATTACTCCACCGTTACGCTTTTGGCGAGATTGCGCGGCTGGTCCACGTCGCGGTCCAGCGCGACCGCGCAATAATATGCCAGCAACTGCAGCGGGATCACCGAGAGAACCGGGGCCAGGTAGTCATTGGTGCGGGGGATCACGATTCGGGGCTCGGGCAGGACCTCCAGGTTTGAGCTGTGCTCCTGGATCAAGGGGATCACCGGGGCGCTGCGGGCCAGAACCTCCTGGATATTGCTGAGCATCTTTTCGTAGAGATTCTCCTGCGTGGCCAGGGCGACGACCGGTGTCTCCCGTTCCATCAGGGCCAGGGTGCCGTGTTTCAACTCCCCGGCGGCATAGCCCTGCGAATGGATGTAGGAAATCTCTTTGAGCTTGAGCGAGCCCTCGCGGGCGATTGGCTCGTCCAGGTGCCGGCCGATGAAAAAGCAGGCTTTGGAACGGCTGATTTCCTGGGCCAGGCGCTCGATCGGCGCGGTGTCGTCCAGGATGCGCTGCGCCTTGGCCGCCAGGTGGGGCAGTTCGGCCAGGATCTGCTGCAGGGCCGGCGAGCCCTGCGGCCGGCGGAATTGGCCGAAATAGAGCAGCAGTAAATAGATGCCGATCAATTGGCCGACGAAAGCCTTGGTCGAGGCCACTGCGATCTCGGGGCCGGCGCGGATGTAGAGCGGGGCATCGGCCATGCGGGAGATGGTGCTGCCCACGACGTTGGTGATGGCGACGATGGTTGCCCCTTGAGACTGGGCCTCGCGGGCGCTGGCGATGGTGTCGGCCGTCTCGCCGGACTGGCTGATGGCGACGACAATGTCCTCGTTCTCCACAATGGGGTAGCGGTAGCGGTATTCCGAGCCGACGTCCACCTCGGTGGGAATGCGCAGCACTTGCTCAAAAAGGTATTTGGCCACCAACGCGGCGTGATAGGCCGTGCCACAGGCCACAAAGGTGATCCGGTGGGCATTCTGCACCTGCTGCGGGGACAAAAAGTTCTCCAGGTAGACCCGACGAGCCGGCTCGTCCAGGCGGCCGCGCAGGGTATCCTGGATGGTCGTGGGCTGCTCGTGGATCTCTTTGAGCATATAGTGGGCATAGCTCCCCTGCTCGGCCATGTCGGGGGTCCACTCGATCACGGTCACCTGTTTCTGATAGACCCGGCGGGAGGGCCGCTCCAGGAAGGAGGAGACGCGCACGCCGTCCCGCGTAATCTCGGCCACCTCGCCATCCTCCAGGATATAGACCTTGTTGGTATATTTCAACAGGGCCGGGATGTCCGAGGCTACGAAATTCTCCCTCTGACCCAATCCCACAATCAGGGGTGGGGTATCCAGCTTGGCCGCCACGATCTTGTCCGGCTCGCCGCTGTGCAGCACGACCATGGCCATGGCCCCGCGCACCCGCTGCATCGCCCGGCGCACCGCCGCGCCCAGGTCTCCCTGGTAATACGCCTCGATCAGGTGGGCCAGGACCTCCGTGTCCGTCTCGGAGGTGAATTTGTGGCCCTGGGACAACAGCTCCTGCCGCAGCACGTAATAGTTCTCAATGATGCCATTGTGCACCACCGCAATCCGCCCCTGGCAGTCCGTGTGAGGATGCGCGTTGAGCGTGGTGGGGGGGCCATGGGTAGCCCAGCGGGTATGGCCGATGCCGACGTGGCCCTCCACCTCGGTCTCCCCGATCAGCGCCTCCAGGGCCGAGACCTTGCCGGCCGTCTTTTCGATGTAGAGGGTGCCGTTGTGGGACACCACGACACCGGCCGAATCATAGCCCCGATAGGTCAGCAGGTTCAGGTTTTGCAGCAGGATGGACAGGGCTTGTCGCGGCCCCACGTAACCGACAATACCGCACATGGATTACTCCGGGATAGCAGATTTGATGGCGTTTCCGCGCCGCCAGTATAACACAAGCGGACTGGGGGCGCAAACGGATAACGTTCGAACGTTCCAACGTCAAGCCTTGCGTTCGCGGCCAAAGGTGCGCACCTCCAATCGGGAACCCAGGAAGCACTGCACGAGGGAAAGCAGCAACAGGACGGCTACGATCGCAACAGCGTGTACAAGCATGGCCAACCTCCTCATCTCAGACCCCAATCTCTTGCAAGACAAGGCCTGAAGTAACTGTCATTCTGAACGAGCCGCCGCAGGCGGCGAAGTGAAGAATCTCCAGGATAATCTTGGGCATGTCTTGGCCATCCAGGAGATTCTTTGTCGTCGCAGTTGCTTCGCAACTGCTCCTCCTCAGACCTGTCCTGAGCGTAGTCGAAGGAATGACAGAATCTATCTGGCGCTGGATTAAGTATAGGAGAAACACCGAGAGCGAAATGGATGCAGGGACAACGCTTTTCCGACGCTTGGCCTACGCCGGCGGATAGACGGCCCGCACAAAGTGCTGTACCACGTCCTGCCAGCGGAAATTCTCGCGCACGTAGGCCCGGCCCCAACGGCCCATGTCCCGACGCAGGTCCGGCCGGGCCAGCAAATAGTCCAGGGCCGCCTCGAACTCGTAATAGTCGCCAAAGGGCAGCCCGCCCCCACAGCGCTCCACGTGCCGGCGCAGCACCTCGCAGTTGCAGTTGACCAGGGCGGCGGTGCCCTGCAGCCAGGCCTCCATCAGGACGATGGAGAAACTCTCCACCGCCGAGGGCTGCACAAAGAGTGCGGCAGCGGCGCAGGCGTCGTGCTTGTCCGGCTCGTCCAGGTAGCCCAAGTCGACGATCTCGTCGGCAAAGGCGGCCGGCCGCTCGACGGGGTTCTGGCCGGCCAGGACCAGGCGCAGGGGCCCACCGCGCCGCAGCTTGTACTCGCAAAAGGCGTGGATCAAAAAGGGAGTGCGCTTGCCCCGATCCCGCCGGCCCACGTAGAGCAAAAAGGGTGCCTCCAGGCCGTACCGGCGGCGGAAACGGCCGGCGTCCCCGCGCCAGTGCATGTCCACGCCCTCCCAGAGCACGGCGTCCCGTTCCGGGGGCAGGTCATAGAGGCGCACGGCCAGGTCGTGGGCCGCCGTGGAATTAAAGAGCACGCGGCGCACGCGGCGAAAGAGCCAGGCGTAGGTGCTGTAGCGGGCGTAGGGCTCGTCGTGCAGGCAGGGGATCAGGTAGGAGCGCTCCGGCGGCGCCAGCCAGGCCCCCCAAAAGGTGGTGGCGTAGGCATAGGGCATAAAGACAAAGAGGTAGCGCTCGCGCTGCTCCCAGATGTGGGCATAGAGCGTGTCGCTCTCGACCTGGAGTTCGTCAAAGAGGGCCCACTCCCGTTCGGGGAATTGGGGCAGCCCCGCCAGCAGAGCGGGCCGCTGCTGGAAAAAGGTGGGCGCGCCGGACCGGCGCTGGGGAAAGCGGCGCACCAGTACGCCGTTCACCCGGCTGGTCCCCGGCGGGTGGACATCCTGGCCGCGCGGGGAAAAGGCATCCTGGCCGCAGGTCGTCCACACCTCCAGCGGCAGGCCGGCCTGCTGCAGGCTCTCGGCCAGGCGGCGGGCGTGGATCTCGGCCCCGCCGGCCGCCTCCAGGCCGTACCAGGGGAGCACCAGGGCGATGGGGGGAGGGGAGGGTTCATCAAATGTCATCGGTTACTGCCCCAGGTACTCCCGCAGCCGCCGGATGACCTCCTGGCGATCCTCCTCCCGGTGGGCGAAATCCAGCCGGTTGCAGTCCAAGGTGATCACCGGGCTCGTCTCCCAGCGTTCCATCCACAGCTCGTAGCGCCGGTTGAGGGTAGCCAGATATTCGTCGGGGATCTCGCGTTCGTAGGGACGGTCGCGGCCGTTGATGTGGCCCTGCAGCGTCTCCACCGAGGCCCTGAGATAGATGAGCAGGTCGGGCTGGACCACGCTGCGGGAGAGGGCCTGGAAGAGCCGGCGGTAGGTCTGAAAGTCGCGCGGGCTGAGGATGCCCTGCTCCAGCAGCCCCTTGACAAAGATCTCGTAATCCTCGTGCATGCTGCGGTCCTGGCAGACCGAGAGGGGGTTGTCCGAGATTTCTTGGTGCTGTTCGTAGCGCTGGCTGAGGAAATAGACCTGGGCGTGAAAGCCCCAGCGCGGCATCTCTTTGTAATAGTCGTCCAGGTAGGGGTGATCCTGGACCAGCTCGTAGTAGGGCTGCCAGGCAAACTCCTCGGCCAGGATGCCCACCAGCGTGCTCTTGCCCACGCCAATGTTCCCGGCCACGGTCACGTAAATTCGACGCTGCTGCAGCTCGCGCATGCCATACCTCCTGCTGGGGTTCCCTCTTTCGGCCGAGCGTAACCGGATGATAGCACAGGTTGGGGCAGGATGCAAGGGGATAGAGGCAAAGCAGGCGATGGGGGAAGAAAAAACGCGGGGGCTTGACCGGCACTGCGGCCAGTGCTATGATAAATCCGCGCGGCAATGCCCGCAGAGACAAAGCCGGGCGACTCTACACCATCGGCCGCAAGTGCCCTGATGCTCCTTCGAGCAGAGAGGAGGCGATATGCGCAAGCGGAGAGGCAAAACCGAGCTGCTGTTCCTACTGCTGGCGCTGCTGGGGCCCGCGGTGACCGTGTTGGCCCAACCGGTCCCACCACAGCCGGCGGAGCAGCCGGCCGCGTTGGGCTTTTTCGGCGTCAACGGCTATTTCACCGGTGCCGAGCGCGATGACTTTGCCGAGATCGACGCGCTCTCCCAGTTGGCCCAGGCTGTGGGCATGCACTGGACCCGCGAGGAATTTGTCTGGGTGCACATCGAACCGAGGCAGGACGACTTTGATTTCACCTACCGCTGGCCCTACTATGACGACCGCATCTGGCGCATCGGCAAGCGGGACGGCCTGGGCATCATCGGCATGCTGCTGACGACCCCAGAGTGGGCACGCAAACCCTCCTGCGCCGGCAGCTATTGGTGCCCACCGCAGAACCCGAGCGACTATTACGATTTTGTCCGGCGCACCGTCGAGCATTACGACGGCGACGGCTACGAGGACTGCGCTGGATCGCCGCGCATCGCTTACTGGGAGATCTGGAATGAGCCCAACTTTCAGGAAACCTGGCCGGGCAGCGCCGCCGAGTACGCCGCCCTGCTGCAGGCCGGCTACAATGGGGTCAAGGCGGCCGACCCCACGGCGCAGGTGCTGGTCGGCGGCGTGTACGTCTTTGATGGGACCGCCGGCCTGGCCTTTCTCAACGACGTCCTGGCGGCCGACCCCAACGCCTGGAACCACTTTGACATTCTCTCCATCCACCCCTACATGCCCAACGTCGCCCCCGACCAGCCCGGCCTCTGGGAACCGTCCACCATGCTCTCGCGCCTGCAGCGGGCTCAGGATTGGGTCGGCCAACACGGCGGGGGCAAGGCGGTCTGGGTCACCGAGGTGGGCTGGTCCACCTGCACGGCCGGCCAGGGGGACTGTAGCCCAGACCAGGCCAAGACCGAGGAGCAGCAGGCCAACTATTTGCTGCGCACCCACGTCATGGCGTTGGCCACGGGCATCGCGCACCTGAGCACGTTTCAACTGGAGGACAAGTTCGACGGCAGCGCCAGCCAGGTCTGGGGCGGCTGCGCCGTGCTCCGAACGGCCGCCGAGGGCTATGCCCCCAAGATCGCCTACAGCGCCTACGCCGTCATGGTGCAGCAGTTGCAGGGGACCGTCTACAGCGGGACCGGGCCCCTGCACGCCCTGCAGTGGCGGGAGGTCGGGGGGAAAAGGTACCTGAACGCGGCGAGCCGCTCTGACTATCGCTTCAGCGTCCCCGGCGGCGGCACCGTGGACGTGCTCTGGCGGCCCGACGAGCAGGACGAGAGCCTCTCCTTCCCCGTCGTGGACCATGTGGCGGTCACCTGGATCGAGCGCGACGGCCAGCAGCACAGCCTGGTCCCAGTCAACGGTCAGGTCCATTTCACCATCAACGGCCGGCCCGGCTATCTGCGCCAGGAGCCCCTCCCACAGCCGCCGGTATTGGCCTACGGGCCGGAAGAGATTGGCTTTCTCTGCCTGCTGGGCCAGGAGCCCGCCCCCCGCCAGCTCCAGATCCGCAACGACGGCGGCGGCACACTGGAGTGGACGATCCAGGTCGACAGCGGCGGGGGCTGGTTCAGCGCCGAGCCGCTCTCCGGCAGCGGCGCGGCCACGGTCACCGTAGGGGCGGCCGCGCCGGGCAGCGCCGGCCTGTACACGGGCACCCTGAGCATCGACGCGGGGCCAGCCGGACAGGGCCAGGTCGTCCTGTGGCTGCGGCTGGCCGGCTCACTGCAGCACAGCTACCTGCCGCTGATCTATCGATAGCCTGGCGACCGAGACAATCCGCCCTGTAATCCAGCTTACAGCAAGCGGCCCAGGATGTGGTATAATATCCCCCTGGGGGGGAAGGGGATGGAAGAAAACGGATACGACGAACAGGAGCAGCACATGGAAGATGCAGAGTTTTGTGGGAAAAAAAGCTGCCTTTCGGCAGAGCGGGTGGCCGAACTGCGGGCACGGCTGAACCGGCTGGAGGGACACGTACGCGCCGTCAACCGCATGCTGGAGGAAGGCCGCGACTGTCAGAGCCTGCTGCTGCAAATCGCCGCCGTCAAGTCGGCCCTCAACAAGCTCACGGCCAAGATGCTGGAGGGATACATCGAGGGCTGCCTGGTCGGCGGCTATGGTAAGGACGGGGCCCGCCTGGAACAGTTAAAGAACGCCCTGTCCCTGGCCCTCAAGTTCTCGTAGGAGGCGGGCAAATGCGCACATCCTTTCGCCTGGGGACCCTATTTGGCATCCCCATCCGCATCAACTACACCTGGTTTTTGATTTTTATCCTGGTGATCCTCTCCTTGGCCATGTCCTACTTTCCCAACGAGGCCCCGGGATCGTCCAGGCTAAGCTACTGGATCGCCGGCATCCTCGCCAGCGTGCTCTTTTTCGCCTCGGTGCTGGCCCACGAGTTGGCCCACAGCCTGGTGGCGCGCTCGCGGGGGGTGCAGGTACGCGACATCACCCTGTTCCTCTTTGGCGGGGCCGCCAGCATCGAGCAGGAGATGGAACAACCGCAGGAAGAGCTGCTGATGGCCGGCGTGGGGCCGCTGACCAGCCTGTTCCTGGGCCTGATCTTTGCCCTGGCCAGTTGGCTGCTGCGCCCCCTCAGCGATCTGCTTGGCGAGTTTTTTAGCTACCTGGCCGTGCTCAACGCCGGCCTGGCCGCCTTTAACCTGCTGCCAGGGCTGCCCTTGGATGGGGGTCGCATCCTGCGCGCCATTGTCTGGCAGATCAGCGGCAATTATCGGCGGGCCACCGGTGTCGCCGCCACCGCCGGCCGGATCGTCTCCTTCCTGCTCATCGGCGGGGGCATTCTCTGGACCCTGACCGGCAATCTAAGCGGTCTCTGGATCGCCTTTATCGGCTGGTTCATGGAGAACGCCGCCACCCAGAGCTACCGATATGCCATACTCCAGGAAGCCCTGCGGGGGGTCAGCGTGGCCGAACTGCTGACCCCGGAATGCGCCCGCATCCCCCGCGGCCTAAGCGTGGCCGAACTGGTCAACCGCTATATCTTTCCCCATGGCCGGCGCTGTTTTGTCGTCACCAACGAGGACCGGCTGGAGGGAATGCTGACGGTGCACAACGTGCGCGGGCTGGACCGCCAAGAGTGGCCCTTTACCCCCGTTGGGCAGATCATGATTCCCTACCAAGAGCTGCTGGTGGCCCATCCCAGCGAGGACGCCTGGGAGGTCCTCAAACGCATGGACGGGGGCAGCGTCAACCAGATGCCGGTGGAGCAGGATGGCCAGTTCCTGGGCCTGATCACGCGGGAGAACCTGCTGCGCTACGTCCGGCTGCGCGCCGAGTTGGGCATGTAGCGTTTAGAGATTAGAGGAGAATGCATGATGCGCCAGGTATATCTGGATCACGCCGCAACAACACCGATCCGGCCCGAGGTGCTCGAGGCCATGCGGCCCTACATCGAGGAGCACTTTGGCAACCCCCTGAGCCTGCACCGCTACGGCGAAAAGCCCCGCCAGGCGCTAGAGGAGGCCCGTGAACGGGTCGCCGCGCTCATCGGGGCCCAGGCCCATGAGATCTATTTCACCGCCAGCGGCAGCGAGTCCAACAACATGGCCGTCAAGGGCGTCGCCCTGATGGCCCGCAGCAAAAATAAGGGGCAGCACGTCGTCATATCGGCCATCGAGCATCAATCGGTGCTCTACACTGCCGAGACCCTGGGCAAGCTCGGCTTTGAGATCTCGCAGGTGCCGGTGGACGAACAGGGACGGGTCGACCCGCAGGGGGTGGAGGAGGCCCTGCGCGACGACACCGTCCTGGTTTCGATCATGCTGGCCAACAACGAGATCGGCAGCATCCAGCCCCTGACCGAAATCGCCGAACGGGTCCGGGCGCGCAACATTCCCCTGCACAGCGACGCCGTCGCTGCCGTGGGCCGCATCCCGGTCCATGTAGACACATTGGGGGTGGATCTGTTGAGCTTATCCGGCAGCCAGTTCTACGGTCCCAAGGGCGCCGCCGCCCTCTACATGCGACGGGGCACCCGCATTATGCCGCTCATTGACGGGGGCATTCAAGAACGGGGCCGCCGGGCGGGGACCGAGAACGTCGCCGGCATTGTGGGGATGGGCCGGGCCGCCGAGCTGGCGATGGACGAACTCGAGGACGAAGCCGAGCGGCTGCGGTCGCTGCGCGATCATTTGGTCACAAGGCTGACCGGGGAAATCCCCTACCTCTATTTGACCGGGCACCCCCAGCAGCGGCTGCCCAACCACGTCAGCATCACCGTGGGCTATATCGAGGGCGAAGCGATGCTGCTCTTTTTGAACATGCAGGGCATCGCCGCTTCCAGCGGCTCCACCTGCACCTCGCGCGCTCTCAAGGCCTCACACGTACTCACGGCCCTGGGCATCGAAGCCGCCCTAGCCCAGGGCTCGCTCGTATTCACCATGGGCCGGGGGACCTCGGCCGAGGACGTCGATTACGTGGCCGACACATTGGCCCCTATTGTCGAGCGACTGCGGCAGATGTCGCCGCTGTGGCCCCCGGATCGGGCCATGCAGCCGAGCGATCCAGCATGTCACCCCCACGAGATCATTGAGGACGGAGAATAACAAGAGGAGGATTCGATGTACACAGACATTGTTATGGACCATTTCATGAACCCCCGCAACGTTGGGGAAATTGAGGATGCGGACGGCGTCGGGACAGTGGGCAACCCCATCTGCGGCGACATGATGACCTTTTACATCAAGGTCAAGGACGAACGCATCGAGGATGTCAAATTCAAAACCTTTGGTTGTGGAGCGGCCATCGCCGTCTCGAGCGTCTTTAGTGAAATGGTCAAAGGGAAAACCCTGCAAGAGGCCATGGGGATCAGCAAAAAGGACATTGCCGCAGAATTGGGCGGGCTCCCCCCGCAAAAGATGCACTGCTCGGTGCTGGGAACGGAGGCACTGGAAGAGGCCATCAAGGACTATCGGGAAAGACACCGGGGCGGCGAGGTAGAGAATGAGGAAGAGGGAATACAGACGTGACAACCTCGATCTACCGTATGCTGGTGGGCAAAAGTCTATCGGTTCACCGGGCACGCGGCCCAATTGCTGTATAGCTCACGGATGAACACAGATGAACATGGATAAAAACAAGGGGGACGAAAAAAGAGTCACCCTGGTCCTCTTTAGCGGCGAGATGGACAAAGCCCTGGCGGCGTTCACCATCGCCAACACCGCCGCGGCGATGGGCATGCAGGTGACCATTTTCTTTACCTTCTGGGGCCTCAACGTGATCAAAAGACCGGGCCGGGGCCGCGGCGGCCGGGGCTGGATGCGCCGGATGTTGAATTGGATGAACCGGGGAAATGCGCGCAGCCTGCCCCTATCCAAGTTTAACTTTGCCGGCCTCGGCCCCTGGATGATGAAACGCTTGATGCGAGAGCAGCGCATGCTGCCCCTGGAGGAAATGATCGCCCAAGCCCACAAGCTGGGGGTGAACATGCTCGCCTGCAGCACCAGCATTGGCCTGATGGGATTGAGCAAGGACGATTTTATCCCCGAGGTAGAGACCATCGCCGGCGCGGCGACGTTTTTGAACGAGGCCCGCCAGGCCGAGGTCAACCTGTTTATCTAAACGCGGAGAAGACTATGCCCTACCAAGCGGATGAAAGCCTGGACTGCACCGGCCTTTATTGCCCCATGCCCATTATCGAGACGGCGGCCAAGATCGGGGCTCTGGATTCGGGCCAGGTGCTCGAGATCGTCGCGGACGATCAGGGGATCGTCGCCGACATGCCCGCCTGGTGCGAGACCACCGGTCACGAGTTCCTCGGCCTGGAGCAACAAGGGGACGAGTACCGCGTCTATGTGCGCAAGAAATAGGCGCGCCAGCAGCCCTAAACCAATGTTGGCTCTAATGAAAAAAGCAAGGTCGCCAAGATTTTATAGTAGATATTCTAAACACATGCATTTCTTCGCGTTCTTGGCGTCTTGGCGGGTCCTTTTTTTTTCAGGGCAGCCAGTGTTTGTTGCTACGCCTCCCCCTCCTCGCCTGGGGAAAGATCGGGTTCGACGTCCGAGGCTGAATCGCTTTGCTCGTCGCCATGGACAATGTGCACGGCAGCCCCGGTCTCCTGCTCGATCTCGGCGGCGAATGCCTCCAGTGCGGCCAAGCGAAAGGCGCTCTGGTCCCCGGCCGGGCGGCCCATCACGACCACGTCAGAATGCTCCTGCCGCACCGCTGCCAGCAATTCCTCGCGAAGCTCTCCTTGGCGGATACGGGCGTCGGCGTGTACTCCCTGCTTGCTGGCGCGTTCCTGCGCCATGGCCAGCAGAAACTCGCCCATACGGCTCATCTCCTCACTGACCACGTCCGGGCGAACCGCCCGCTCGGTACGGTCCAGAAAATGCGTATCCACGACGTAGAGAAAGATCAACATCTTGTTCTGTTCCCGGGCCAGAACAATTGCCGCATCCTGAGCCCGGTAGCTGGCCTCACCACCCCGCGTCGGGCAGAGAATCGTCCCCATACAACACCTCCTAAAAACGAATGAGCAACCAGAGACTCCCCACGATCATTGTGATCAGCACGCCTGGCAGTCCTACCTTGAGAAAGTTGCCGTAGCGGATGGGGAACCCTGCCCGCTCGGCAATGCTGGCAGTCACCATGTTGTTCGTCGCCCCTACTAGGGAACTGTTTGCCCCCAAGGCCGAGCCAACCGAGAGACTGTAAAAGAGGGCCTTGCTCGACGCCGCTCCGGGCAGGCTGCGCGACAAAAATTGCACCACAGGCAGCAAGGCGGCGGTCAGGGGAATGGTGGGAATCAGCAAGCAGAGCAAGGCCGTCGACCAGGCCACCCCCAGTATCGCCACCACCAGGTTGTCCCCGACCAGGTACTGAATCGCACTGGCCATATAGCTGATTAGACCGACCTCTTGGATGGCCCCCACCACAATAAAGAGGGCGATAAAGAACATCAGGGTCGTCCAATCCACCACCCGCATCATGTCCTCCACTTTGGCCTGCACAACCAGCAGCATGGCCACCGCACCCAGGATGGCCGTGACCGCCGGGACCAGGTGAAAGCGCTCGCCCACCACAAAGAGCACCAGGATCAGGCCGAAAACGATGCCGGCCCGCCGCAGCTTGTCCGGCTGGCTAATGCGGGCGTTCTCCCGCAGGCGCTGCAGCAGAGCCGGCGAGACCTCCTTCCCGGCCGCCCGGTGCTGCTTGCGATAGACCAGCAGCACATAGACGGTCAGGACCACCTGGGCCATGAGTACACCGATGGTCTGGTTGCGCAAAAAGTCGTTGAAGGTAATGTTGGCCGCGGAGCCGATCAGGATGTTGTTCGGCGTGCCGATGAGCGTGCTGATCCCGCCCACGTTGGAGGCCAGCATCTCGGGGATAAGCAGCGAAAGGGGATCGACGCCCAGGGTCAGGGCAATCTGCAGCGTGATGGGCGCCACCAACAGCATGGTCGTCACATTGTCCAGCAGGGCCGAGGCCACCGAGGTCAGCAGCATAAGAATGGTCACCAACAACCAGACCCGCCCCCGGGAAAGCCGGTAGGCCTGGTAGGCCAACCATTGAAAGATACCGGTCTCTTCGATGATGGCGATGACAATCATCATGCCCATAACCAAAAAGATGACGTCAAAGTTGACGTACTCGATCGCCTGCTCAAAATCCAGGATAAACAGGGTCTCACTCAGTGGTCGGCCCACCAGGCTGACCCCCAAGATCACGGCCACCCCCAACAGCGCCGCCATCGTACCGTGCAAACGCTCCGTAGCCACGAGCACCAGCATGCCCACAAAGGTCAAGGAGGCGATCCAAAAACCCGCCGTCAATTGCCGCTCGAGCACGATGTCAGGCAGTCGAAGGGCCAGATGATCCCGCAGATGCGCCACCTCCTCCCAGCTCGCATCCCACAGAAAGGGCTTGAAATGTGGATGGTGGATATCCAAGTGCACCGATTGGAAGGACTCCTCCGGCAGGTCCACGATAAAGCTGCCCTCCCGGCTGCCCTCCACCTCGGCGTAGGGTTCCGCTTGGCCGTCCAAGTAGACCAGGACCCGAGGGTGTCGAACGACCTGACCCTGGGAATCTGTTACGCGCCCGCTCAGTGCCGGCAGGCATTGAGCCCGTGCGGCCTCCGGCCGGCCCTCCAATGACAGCAAAAAAAGCAGGCCCAAGGCCAACAAAAAGAGAGGCCACAACTTTCGCCTCCGCACACCGCGCAAAGATCACCTCCTAACGAGCATCTCTAGAGGCCCAGGCGAACGATCTGTCAATAAATTCCTGGCCCCCCTTTGCGGGGGGGCACCACTGTCTTGGAAAAGGCCCGCCTGGCAGGGCCAACCCCAGCCGATTTCGGTGAAACAACCTGGCCGGGCCAAAGCAAAAGTGCGCTTTGCCCACGGTGTCCCGCCGTCAAACAGCCCCTCAATCCTGCTTTTCGCCAATGGTCGCATACTGGGGGCTGGAGGGAAACAGCGCCCGTCCCTGGCGCAATCCCCCGCTGACTTCGGCCAGGGCGGTGGCATAGGCCACATCCGCTTCGTCCAGCCAAACCCGCCAGCCGTCCTCTCCCAATTTAGCAATGTGGCCCTCGCGGGCCCAACGAGCATAATAGTTTTTGGACAGGCCGTAGTAACGCTCCGCGTCCGAGGCCGTGATCTGGCGCCCACGTAAATGTTCCCATTGGCGCCGATCCAATCGCTTGGCCACTTCCTTGGCCTCATCCTCGATGACCAATAACTGGCCCTCCGTGGAAAGCTTGGATCCAATCACCTGATCCTTAGCCAGCTTTTCGAGGACCATGGCCCGCAAGCCAAACTTTTCGGCAGCATGTTGAAAAAAAAGCCAGTTCATGTTATTGCCCCCTTGCCATCACAATGGACACTTTAGACCAGCTTGTCCCCATTATAACAAATTTTGCGCATTTTTTCAAGCAATCCGCTACAGCCTGCCGTCACCCGCCAAAGGTCGGCCTAAAATCACGTCACCGCGCAAGCAGCCCCGCTCGCTCAGTCCCTAGCCCGGTTGAGCCGGAACCAAAAAAGAAAGGGCCGCAAAGGACTCGAAGGGAAAAAAAAGTCTTTTTCCTTTGAACGCTCTGTCTCCCTTCGACAGGATCGGGGCCAGCCTTTGTGGTTGAAATCCCTGGTTATTTGGGCAAGAATTTTGGGGGCAAGCTGCTAATCTGAATGTGTAACTCACGCAGTTGTTGCTCGCTAACCGGGGCCGGCGCTCCCATCAGGGGGTCCTGGGCCTGATTCGTCTTGGGAAAGGCCATCACCTCGCGGATGCTCTCCTCACCGGCCAGGATCATCACCAGGCGGTCAATGCCAGGAGCAATGCCGCCATGTGGTGGAGCACCGTACTCAAAGGCCTCCAGCAGGTGCCCAAAACGCTCCTGCGCATCCTCAACACTGTAGCCCAGCAGCTCAAAGATGCGCTCCTGCACGTCGCGGCGGTGAATACGAATCGAGCCGGAGGCCAACTCGTAACCATTGCAGATCAGATCGTAACAATTGGCCCGCACCCGGCCCGGATCGCTCTCCAACAAAGGCAGATCCTCCTCCTTGGGGCTGGTAAAGGGATGATGCTCGGCGTCCCAGCGGCCCAACTCCTCATCCCAGCGGAGCAGGGGAAAGTCGACCACCCAGCCAAAGGCCAGCAGATCGGGGTCGGCCAGAGACAGGCGTTGTCCCATCTCCCGGCGCAGCAGATCGAGGGATGCGGCCACCACCCTCGGCGGGCCGGCCACGATCAAGAGCAGATCCCCCTGCTGTGCCCCCAGCCGCTGGACAATCGCCCGCTGTTCCTCCGGGTCCAGAAACTTGGCCACCGGCGAGCGCAAGCCGTCCTCCTCACAAAACATCCAGACCAGGCCGCCGGCCCCCCCGCGCTTGGCCAACTCTTCTAACTCGGCGAGCTGCCGGCGGCTATAGTCGGCACAACCGGACACACAGATCCCCTTGACGAGCCCCCCCTCGGCCACGGTCTGGTTAAAGACCCGGAATTGACTATCCGCCAGCAGGCCGGAAAGGTCCACCAATTCCAGGCCAAAACGCAAGTCGGGCTTGTCGGTGCCATAAAGGGCCATGCTCTCGGCATAGGTCAGCCGGGGAAAGGGCGAGAGGAGCCGTTTCTGCGGCGTCACCTGCGCCAGCATGTCGGTCAGCATCTCCTCGATCAAGGTGAGGAGGTCGTCCTGCTCGACAAAACTCATCTCCAGGTCCAACTGGGTATGCTCAGGCTGGCGATCGGCCCGCTGATCCTCGTCACGGAAGCAGTGGGCGATTTGGAAATAGCGCTCGAAACCGGCGACCATGAGGATCTGTTTGAGCTGCTGCGGCGACTGGGGCAGGGCGTAAAAGCAGCCTGGATAGAGACGGCTGGGCACCAAATAGTCGCGGGCGCCCTCCGGCGTGCTGCGGGTCATGATCGGGGTCTCGATCTCGACAAAGTCACGCTCGTCGAGAAAGTCGCGGATGAACTTGACCACCCGGTGCCGCAGCAGGATATTGTTCTTCATGCGCTCGCGGCGCAGGTCCAGATAGCGGTACTTGAGCCGCAGGGTAATGTCCTCGTCCTCCTCCTTGAACACATAGATGGGAGGCGTTTGGGAAGGATTGAGAATGGTGCTTTGGGAGGCCTGCACCTCCACCTCGCCGGTGGGCATGTCGGGGTTGACCATATCCTCAGGGCGGGGACGCACGATACCGCGCACCTGCAGGACGTACTCGGAACGCACCTCGCGGGCCATCTCGTAGGCCGCGGGGGCCTCGTTCGGATCAAAGACGACCTGCACGCGCCCGCTGCGGTCGCGCAAGTCCACAAAGATGAGGCCGCCGTGGTCCCGTTGGCGGTGGACCCAGCCGGCCAGGGTGACCTCCTGTCCCACATGTTCCCGTCGCAGTTCGCCGCAGTGATGATCTTTGAGCATGGTACCCTCTCCTGGTCTATGGTTTGCACAAGCACAAACGCATTATAGCGGCAGTGGGCGGTTTTGTCTAGAGCCGCTGAATTGCAGTCCGATTTTTGCCTTTTGCGGCCAATTCGGTTATACTTGTCGCAGAACAAGGAGGTGCTCATGGATACAAGCGTGGACTATGGTCTCCTGCTGGGCGGCGGATTGGGCCTCATCGTCCTGGTGGCCTTTGTGGCTGGATCCCTGATCTGGCACCACCGCCGCTCGGAGGAACTCTTGCAAGCCTGGGCCGAGCAGCAGGGCTACCAGATCCTGTCCGCCGAGATGCGCTGGTTCTCACGTGGGCCCATGTTCTGGACCACCTCGCGAGGACAGACCGTATACTATGTCGAACTGCTCGACCTCCAGGGAATGCCCCGGCCGGCCTGGGTACGCTGTGGTAGTTTTTGGTGGGGGCTGTTCAGTCGACAGGTGGAGGTCCAGTGGGAGGGGAGCAAGGAACGACAGCGCTTTGAGGTTTAGATTTGGAGGTTGGAGCGGCTGCCGAGTAACGACCAAAGAAAAGGAGTATAGGCCATGATGACAGATCCCACCAAGCGCGACGGTATGTACAACACCCCGCCGCAAATGCAGATCGACCCCGGCAAGAGCTATGTCGCCACGCTCAAAACCGAAAAGGGCGACATGGTCGTCGAGTTGTTCGCCGACCAAGCCCCCCGGACCGTCAACAATTTCGTCTTTTTGGCGCGGGAGGGCTTTTATGACAACACCACCTTCCACCGGGTCATTCCCGACTTTATGGTGCAGGGGGGCGACCCCAGCGGCACGGGTCGGGGAGGGCCAGGCTATCGCTTTGCCGACGAGTTCCATCCGTCCCTGAAACACGCCGGCCCGGGCATCCTGTCCATGGCCAACGCCGGCCCGAACACCAACGGCAGCCAGTTCTTTATTACCTACGTGGCCACCCCCTGGCTGGATGGCAAGCACACCGTCTTTGGCCGCATCATCCATGGCCTGGAGGTGCTCCAGGCCATCTCGCCCCGCGATCCGATGAAAGCGCGGACCCCGGGGGACCAACTCATCTCGGTACAGATCGAGGAACGATAACGAGAGGTTTCGCATGAGTTACACCCTCAAGCAACTCACGGCACATCTCTGGGCCGCCCAGAGCCGGCTCTTTCACACCAATATCGGCGTATTTCTCAGCGCCGGCCAGGCCTGCCTGATCGATCCGGGCGTCTATCCCGACGAAATCGAGGCCCTGCGCGGCTTTTTAGCCGAACAGCAGGCCCAGGCCAAGTTTGTCGTCATCACCCACAGCCATTGGGACCACGTGCTGGGCCCGGAGCACTTTGCCGGCGTACCGATCGTGACCCAGGCGAACTATGCGCGGGAAATCAGCAGCCCCGAGGGCGCCGCCGCCCTGCAGGAAATCGCCCAGTGGGAGCAAAAGACGGGCATCGAGCGGACCCAAACCTTTGCCTTCCCCATCCCGAATCGAACCTTTGCCCAGACGATGACTCTGGCGCTGGGCGAGATCACGCTCAAGCTGGCCCATGCACCCGGCCACGCCGCCGACGCCCTGGTGGTCTACCAAGCCAGCAGCGGCATCCTCTGGGCCGGCGATATGCTCAGTGACATGGAAATCCCCTACGTCAGCGACAACCTGGACGCCTACCTGCGGACTCTGGACATGCTCTCTCGCTGGCAGATACAGGTCCTGGTTCCTGGGCACGGCAGCCCCACCAGCGACGCCCAAGAGATCCACGGCCGCCTGTTTGAGGATATTGCCTACCTGACCACCCTGCGGGACAAGGTGCCCCAGGCCATTCGCATGGGAAAAACGGTCGAAGAGACGGTCGAACTGTGCCGGGACATGCCCTTCCGCGAGGCCGAGGCCAACGCCGGCCCCCACCAACTCAACGTTGAGAGCGCCTACCTGGAATTGGGTGGCGAAAGCGAAACGCCCTACCTGGGCTGGGACCGCTTCCTGGACCCGGAACAGTAAGGGCGTTTGCCTGCTAGTACGCTAAATGCTCACCCTTTGATTATTCCTCCCCCAAGCGTACCAACGTCTCCAGGTCGGTTTCTAGGGCCCGCAGTTCCTCACCGTAGCAGGCCCAGTCACCGGCCTGCAGGCATTCCTGCGCCTTCTCATAGTGTTCCTGGGCCGAATGGGCGATCTCTTGCCATTCCCGATCCTCCGGCCCCACCACCGTCTCCCCGGTCAGGACCAGGCGCAGGGCCTGGTCCAGAGTCTCGGCCATGGCGATATTGTTGCCATAGGCCACCGTGACCCGACGCAGCTCGGGGATCTGGCCCGACTCGGATTGCAGGTAGAGCGGCTCCACGTAGAGCAGGCTGTGTTCGATCGGCACGACCAGCAGGTTGCCCCGCAGCACGCGGGAACCACGCTGGTTCCACAGGCTCAACTGCTGGGAGATCACGGGGTCCTGATTGATGCGGTTCTCGACCTGGAAGGGGCCATAGACCAAGGACTGCTTGGGAAAACGAAAGACGCCCAACCGGCCGTAATCGTCGCCGTCGCACTGTACGTGCATCCAGGCGATCATATTGTCGCGATTGGCTGGCGTAAAGGGGACCATGAGCAGGAACTCTTCCACCTCCCAGCCGGGCAGGCGCATAATGACGTAATAGCTGTCGACATAATCCTCATCGTCGGCATAGATCTCTTTGGCGTAATCCCAGAGGTCCTCCTTGTTATAAAAGACCTGCGGATCGCGCATGTGATAGGTGGCATAGATCGAGGTCTGGAGGCGAAAGATCTCCTCGGGATAGCGCCAGTGCTCGCGCAGGCCGGCCGGCATGTCCTCTGCCGGGCGAAAGAGGGCCGGAAAGATGCCGGCATAGACCTGCACGATGGGGTCATCCGGGTCGACGACGTAAAAGGTGGTCGTACCGTTGTAGGGGTCGATCACCACCTTGACCGCATTGCGCACATAGTTCAGTCCGTCGTAAGGCTCGGCATAGGGAAAGTAGCTGCTGTAGGTATAGGCATCCTGAATCCAGTAGATCCGTCCCTCCAGGATGACGGGATAGGGGTCATAGTCGTACCAGAAAAAGGGGGCGATGGTCTCCAGACGATCCTCGATGTTGCGGTGGAAGAGAATGCGGCTCTCGGCGCCGATCCCGTCGCTGAGCAAGATGGGCAGATCGCCCATGCGCATGGCAAAGGCCAGGCGCCGCAAAAAGGTGCCCACGGGCACGCCGCCGTTGCCCTCGTAGCGCGTATAGACGTTCTCGTTGCCCTGGGGATAGTCAAACTCGCGGGCGGTCGTATGGACGATGACATAGTTGTCGGTGTCCTCGCCGTAATAGATTTCCGGGCGTTCCAGATCGAGCTCGGGGTAGCTGCTTTCGGGGGGGATGTTCTGAATCAAGAAACAGGGTTGGCCCTCGGAGCAGACCTGGCTTACTGGACTGAGCACAACCCCATAGCCGTGGGTATAGACGAGGTGGCGATTGACCCAGGTCTGGGCCGCCTCGGTCAGTTGGTCCACGGCAAGCTCGCGCAGGGACAGCTCGACCTCGCGATAGTCCCCCGCCAGCGTGTAGCGATCGACGTCAATGTCCACGAAATCATAGTACTGGCGGATCTCTTGCAGTTGGCCGTAGGTATCGTACAGCGGGCGGTGATCCCAGAGACGGATGTTGTCAATGGTGCCGGGGTTCTCCCGAATTATGGCCTGGGTCAGCGTCTCCTCGACCGGAAAGTCCACCTCCTCGATGTTCTGCAGGTCGTAGGCCTGCAGGGTATGGGCGATGCTGTGCTCGATGTAGGGGCGCTCCAGGTCCAGCTCGCTGGGACGCACCTTGAGCGACTGGACCAGGGCCGGATAGAGTGTGCCCAGGACAAAGAGGCTGAGCAGCCAGACGCCGGCACCGACCGCCAGCAGGCCCCAGGTCCGTCGCCACAGGTTGACCAGCAGCAGGGCCGCGCAGATCAACACGATCACGCTCATGATATTATAGGCCGGCCAGCGGGCGTACACATCCGTGTAGCCGGCCCCAAAGGCGACACCATGGCTGGAGTAGAGCAACTGCAGAACCTTGAGTTGATAATCCCAGGCCTTGACCAGCAAAAAGAGCACCCCCAGGACGGAAAGGTGCGCCAGGGCGGACGGAGGAAAGCGGCGGTCGTGCACGTTCAGGGCATAGACCAGGGCGGTCAGCCCCAGGGCCAGCACCAACATCCCCATCAGGACATTCTTGAGGTCCAACAGCAGGGGCAGCTCAAAGAGATAAAAAGCCAGGTCGCGGCCAAAGAGGGGGTCCTGCTGTCCCACGGACAGCCCCTGGAGGAATTTGAGCAGGCGCAGCCAACGCGCCTGGACAAAAAGGCCCAGCCCCAGGCCAATCAGCGCGGCCAGCAGCCAGACACCCAGAACGGGCAGACGCCGGCCCCAGGATTGGCCCTGCGTTGGCTGCTCCAGGCGCCAGCGCCGCTGGGGCAGCCAACGCAGCGCCAGGTGCATATTGCCCCCCAGCAGCAGTATGCCCACCAGCCAGGCCCCCACAAAGAGCAGGGCTCGGGCACTCATCTCGGTAGTAAAGACGCTCCCGTAGCCCAACTGCTGGAACCACAACCAGTCGGTATAGAGAGGCACCCCCAGCGCGAAAACGACGACGAGCAGCAAGAGCAGCAAAAAAGGCAGCAGCCAGCAGCCGATCCGGCGCAGGGAGAACTCTTCCGGCCAACGATCCGTTCTCCGCAGAAATATGACCGCGCCCACCAGGCCCTCAATCAACAGCAACGCCACCAGCAGGCCAAACAGCCGATTGGCAGCCAGGATTACGATGAGGAAAATGTCAAACCCGATCAGCCAGATCAACATCTGCGCCCGCTGTTTCGAGTCCATACGACCTCCTATAGCACATCTGACGGCTGCTCTTCAGCCGTCATCAAGGGCCGGCCCCGGGCCTCCGCCGCCATGCGGTCCAACTGGCGGGCTATTCCCCCAGCTAATTGGAAAGCACGTTCCAACACGGCGGGGTCGACCTGTTCCACCGTGTCAGAAGGCCAATGCCAGTCCGGCCTTTGGCCATTCTGCATCGCCGACAAGGTCAAAGTGCGAAAGCCCCGCACCAGGGGCACCTGCGCTTCGGTGCTCAACAGGTGAAAAGTACGCGGCTCGGCGTCAATGCGGATATTGTCCGCGTCGATCTGGCCGGCCAGATCCACCAGCAGAGGATCGGCCTGATGAGCCCAAAGCAGGCCCTCCTCAACAATGATGCTGATCTGCCCCTTCCCCAGGCTATCCAGATTCAGAATGTAGGTGTCCTCTTTGGGGAAAGGGTAACGCCGCAGAAACTGGCGGATACCGTGCAGGCCCGATTGCGCACAGCCGCTGGCCACCAACCAGAGCGTGGTGTACTGCAGGTTGTCCAGTTCCCGCGCCAACTGCAGCAGTACGGCCACCCCCGAAGCGTTGTCGTTGGCACCGGCTACCTGGGGCATAAAAAGTTCGCGGTGCAGCAGCAGCAGCAAGAGCAGGACCAGATAAGCAGCCGGGACCCACTGCAGATACCACAGCCAGGCCAATCCAAGCGCCCAGCCCAATCCGACCAGGACCGGCAGGAGGATTAGGGCCAACATCTGCAGCAGGAACATACCGCGCAAGTTCTGCCGCAGACGAGGATGGAAAAACAGCGCCGACCGGGCGCTGTCCAGATGCGCCAGTACCACCAGGTGCTGGTATGACTCTTGGGCTGCCGGACGGGTTCCAATAATGTTCTGGCTCTTGGCGACAGCAAGCCACGAGGAAAGCACCGGAAAGGACAGCGTCTCTAATACAAAAGCGAGCAGGCCGAGCACGCTCAGAATCAAGGCGGCCGGCGGACTGTAAAGGTACAACAGGGGGACCAGGGCCAAGAAAAGATAGACAAGCCCATAGGGAAGGGCATAGGTCGGCACGGCCCGAAACGTCTGCACCTCTACGTCCAAGCCCTCGCGGCGCATATGCGCATTGGCAAAGGCGGCCGCCTGCGCTTCCGCGGCCGAGGTGGGAGGCCGTGGACCGATCGTTTCGGCCAATGCACGCACAATATCCAACTTTTCCTCCATCAGGCCAACCCTCCTCAATAACCGACCCCCTCAGCCTCGACCAAGGCCCATCTAGGTACACTGGGCCAGGGCCGCTTTGAGTTCAGCAATCGCAGGAATGGGTGTCGGATCGGACCCATATAGAATCGCCAGGTAATAGCTACAGGCGTCCCCCAGCAGCACCAAACTCAACAATTGCGCCAGCGGGCTTGGCCCAAGGGCCTGGAGAGCGCGACTGATGACGCCGGATCGGGCAAGCACTTTAGCGGTAATGCGCTGCCGACACAAATTGCGCTCGTGATCATAAGCGGAACTCAACAGGATCGCCCGCACGGCCGCCCCAAAACCGGGAGGGCAAACCGTACCAGCCACAGCATTGTGATCCATCTCGGGCAGGACTTCAAAAACGGCCCAGGACTTGGTGTTTTCGTTGAATTGCCCCTTCCAACGCCGGGCAACCGGGGCCAACATACCTGAACCACAGACCAGGGGCAGATGTCCGTACAGCCAACACGCCAACTCCTTGGCCGGATTTTGGGCCAGCGGCACCTCCGGGGCGTACTCTGCCTGCAGCGATTCCAACGTAGAGATAGCCGAGCGCACCTGGGGAGTCGGATCGGGCAATAACTCCAGCCGCACCAGGGTACCCATCAACAGGAGCAGGCTGTAACCCAGCGCCTCGCGGGGCTGGGCTTTGTATTGAAATTCCCGGCAGGCCAGTCCCTTTTCCCGGGCATAGCGGCGCAGCTCCCCATCCGTGGTCAGGGCAATCCAGGGCGCCCCCTTGGCGACCGCAGCTCGGGCAGCCGAGAGGGTTTCCTCCGTATGGCCCGAGTAGCTGGAGGCCAAGACCAGCGTGTGAGGGCCCACATAGGCCGGCAGGTCATAGTCCCGATGCACCAGGATGGGCACCGTCGCCAGGGATTGGGCCCAAGCCCCAAGCAGGTCCCCACCAATGGCCGATCCCCCCATACCCGCGATCACGATCGCGCTGGGCGGCAGGGGCAGCGGCGGGGCCTCCCAATCCAAAGCCAACTCCCAGGCCCGTCGACACTGGTCGGCCAGATCAAAAAGACGCTGACCGGCGCCCTGCGGGTCGGTCGCCAGGTACGTTTGCGGGTCGTCTAAATTGGGCAGGGGCTGTTTTTCCAAGGTTCCTCCTCACTCGACCATCCTGGAAGACTCTATCGAATCATAACCTCTTACCGATTGTACAACATTCCGGCTCGATGTGCAACCGAGGAGGAATTGCCAGGAGCATGGCCGTTTAGCATAAGGGCCACAAAACAGCGTCCTAGGCCTCGCGCTACTCATTGGTCATGCTCCCGGAATTGCCTCAACAGGGCAAGTTGTGGTATGATGCAGTTAGCGCAAAAAACGCAGACCCGTGGAGGCACCAGATTTGTCCAATTTATTGAGCCCTTTTAGCGCTTTCTTGGTCCCCGATCTGGGGAGTACAATCATCAAACTGCTCTTCCAGCAACTCCAGAGACTACATTGGATTCTTCTGCTTGGCGGGCTCTTTCTGCTGGCCCTGCTCGCGGCGATCCTGGCCTACGCCTTGAGGCAGAGCCGGGCCAACTGGCAGAGCGCCAACCGCCGCCTGATACGGCTCAACCAAGCCAGCCAGACCCTAAGTTCGACCTTGGATCTGGACCAGGTACTGGTCACCTTTTTGGAGCAGGTCCGCCAACTGCTGGATGTCACCGCCTGCTCCGTCTGGCTGGTCGACCCCCAAAGCGGCGAGTTGGTCTGCCGACAGGCCGGCGGCCCGAGAGGGGAGCTCGTCCGAGGCTGGCGATTGGCCCCAGGAGAGGGCGTGGTTGGCTGGGTCATCCAGCATGGGAAAAGCATCGTTGTGCCGGACGTACGCACCGAAGCGCTGCATTTTCCGGGCATAGACCGGCAAACCGGCCTGGATATCCGCTCGGTCGTCGGACTGCCCCTGCGCATTCCCCAACGCATCATCGGGGCGCTGGAGGTTGTCGACACGGCCCCGCATCGTTTCTCGACCAACGACGTGCTGCTGCTCGAGTCGCTGGCCATATCGGCGGCCATTGCCATCGAGAATGCCCATCTCTACCAACAGGCCTATCAAGAAATTAGCCAGCGCAAAGAGGCAGAACAGGCCCTGCGCGAATCCGAGTCGCGCTACCGCAACCTGGTGGATGGCGTACCCGTGGGGATTTTTCAAAGCACCCCCGAGGGAAAAATCCTCGATGCCAACCCAGCCTACGTCCAGATGCTGGGCTATCCCGATCGAGAAACCCTGCTGGACACCCCGGCCGCAGAGTTGTACCTGGACCCAGAGGACCGCGCCCGTTGGTGCACCCTGATCGAACGGCAGGGAGTCGTGCGCTCCTTTGAGGCCAAGCTGCGTCGCTATGACGGCACAACCATCTGGGTCCGCGAAAGCGCTCACACTGTGCGGGATAACCAGGGTCAAGCACTTTATTATGAAGGCGCCATGGAGGACATTACCGAGCAAAAACTGGCCGCTCAAAAGATCCAGCGGCAAACCGAAACGCTGGCCGCCCTGCACGAGACCGCATTGGCCCTGGCCACCCAGCAAGAGCTGCCGGACTTGCTGCGGGCTATCGTTGCCCGCGCCGTGGAACTGCTGCGGGCAAAAGGCGGTGGCATCTATCTTTACCGATCAGAGAGCCATGACCTGGAACTCGCCCTCACCTACAATCTGGACGACAACCAGGTGGGCGCGGTGCTCCAACCCGGCGAGGGTCTGTCTGGCGAGGTCCTGCGGACTGGTCAACCGCTG
>JAFGKG010000004.1 GCA_016928715.1 Chloroflexia bacterium | reverse complement strand
CCCGCCCGGCCGGATAGAAAGCAGGGCTTGTGCCCGCCCGGCCGGATAGAAAGCAGGGCTTGTGCCCACCCGGTTGGGAATGCCTCGCCCGGCGTCGCCCGCGCGCCGGTCCGAGACAGACCGGCTCAGTCTTGTTCGGCCGCCCCCAAAGCGATGCAATCCTCAATCAGGACAGGCAAATTAGGAGCACTAAAAGTGATCCCCGGGGCGGGCTTGCGATTGTGCTTAATGTCCGGAGGATCATGCAGATGGTGGGGGTAGGTACTGGCCAAAGCGGCATTCTCGGGATGGGGGGATACTGTTGCGGCAATGTGTAAATCAGATGCTCGTAGGCAGAGCGGGAGAATCTGGCCATCAGGATAGTTCCAACTGATCCTATTTCCGATTATAACACGGCGCCAGGGGAAATGCAAGAAAAGCGTGCCAGCTCCTGCGCCGAGAGGACCCAGTTGCATCACACGGGGGAAAAGGGTATAATCTAGACAGAACCCGTCCCCGATTCCCGGGCAGCAGGTACCATCATGTCCCGTCTCAAGCTGACCTTTTTGGGCGCCAGCCAGGTCGTCCTGGACGAACAGCCCATCCAAAAGTTTCGCTCGGTCAAGGTGCTGGCCCTGCTGGCCTACCTGGCCATCGAGGCCGACCGCGCCCACCCGCGGGACAGCCTGGCCGCCCTGCTCTGGGCCGAGAGCACCGACAGCACGGCCCGGCAGAACCTGCGCCAGTCCATCTACCAACTGCGCCAACTGCTGGAGCGGGGAGAGGAGCCGGACAACCCCTTTTTGCTGATCTCGCGCCAGGAGGCCCAGTTCAACCTGGAGAGCGAACACTGGCTGGACACGGCCGCCTTTGCCTCCTTTCTACGGCAGGGGCAGCTCGAAGCCGCCCTGGCCCTCTACCGCGGCGACCTGCTGCCGGGCCTCTTTGTGGAGGACAGCATCCCCTTTGAGGAGTGGCTGTCGCTGAGCCGGGAGCGGCTGCACCGCCAGGCCATAGAGGCCCTACGAAAGGTGACGCACGGCTACGTGGAACGAAAGGACTGGGCCAGGGTTCAGGCCTACGCCCAGCAGCAGTTGGAGCTGGAACCGTGGCAGGAGGAGGCCTATCGGCAGCTCATGCGGGCACTGGCCCACAGCGGGCAGCGCAGCCGCGCCCTGGCCCAGTACGAACGCTGCCGCCAGGTGCTGAAAGAGGAATTGAACATCGAGCCATCCGCCGAGACCCACGCCCTGTACGAGGAGATCAAGGCGGAAACGTTCGCCGTGGAGCGGGCACCGCCGCAGCTTCCTCCCGGGAACCTGCCGCACCAACTGACACCGCTGTTCGGGCGCACCCAGGAACTGCTGCAGATCGGCCGGCTCCTGGACGATCCCGGCTATCGCCTGCTGACCCTGACCGGCGAAGGCGGGGTGGGCAAGACCCACCTGGCCCTGGTCGCGGCCGAACAGAACCAGGCCCGCTTTGCCGACGGGAGCTGGTGGGTCGCGCTGTCCAGCGTCGGGCTGGACGAGGAATCCAGCCCGAGCAGCCGGCGTCCGAGCCCCCAGGAAAAGAGAGAGGCCGTGGCCCTGGCCATCGGCAAGAGCGTGGGCCTGCCCTTTTCCGGGCAGGAAGGCCCCCAGGGACAACTGCTGGACTATCTGCGCGGCAAAGAGATGCTGCTGGTGTTGGACAACTTTGAACACCTGATCGAGACATCCGAACTGCTCCTGGACATCCTCTGGCAAGCCCCCCAGGTCCGCCTGCTGGTGACCTCGCGCGAGCGGCTCAACTTCCAGGCCGAGTACGTCCTGCGCCTGGGTGGGCTGCCCGTGCCGGAGAGCGCGGACGAGGCCGAGGCGGCCGGCTACAGCAGCGTGCAGTTGTTCACCGAGCGGGCCGGCCGCACCCTGGCCGGCTTTATCCTGAACCAACATACCCTGCCCCACGTCGTGCACATCTGCCAGATCGTCGAGGGGCTGCCGCTGGCCATCGAGCTGGCCGCGGCCTGGGTCGAGGTGCTGGACTGCGCCAGCATCGCCGAGTCCATCCAGCAGAACCTGGATTTCCTCTCTACCCGGATGCGCGACATCCCCGAACGGCACCGCAGCATGCGGGCCACCTTTGAGACCTCCTGGCGCCTGCTCGCGGACGCGGAAAAGCGCACACTGGCCCAGTTAACGGTATTTGCCGGGGGATTTGACCTGCCGGCGGCCCTAGCGGTCAGCCAGGCCTCCCCCCGGGAGATCAAGAGCCTGGTGGAGAAATCGCTGCTCAAACGAGGCGAGTCAGAACGCTACAACCTGCACGAAATCCTGCGTCCCTTTGTCGCGGAAAAGCTGGCCCAACCCATGGATCCGGACGGCTCGCCGACAATATGGTCGGTCGAAAGCCAACCGCACGCAGCGGAGGGAGAAGGCCCGGCCTATGACCGGCACAGCGCCTACTACCTGCGCCTGGCCACCGACCAGGGGGCCGCCCTCTTTGGACCCCGGCCCCAGGAGGCGGCGGAGGTGCTCCAGCGCGACTGGGCCAACCTCCAGCAGGCCTGCTACTGGGCCGCCGGCCGCGGCCACGTCGAACTGTTAGCCGGCAGCCTGGGCGTCCTGGCGCGCTTTTTGTTGTTCCGGGGATTGCTCCAACAGGGCCGTCTGCTCTTCCAGACCGCCGCCGAACGGCTGGCCGCCTACCTCAAAGCGCCCTCGGCAGCCGGCGACGACGCCCTGCAGCGCCTACTGGGCCGCATGTACACCGAAGAGGCCCACTTTTTAAACGAACAGGCCCGCTACGACGAGGCGCGCCAAAAGGCGCAGCAGGGCCTAGCGCTGGCGCAGCGCTACGGGGATCCCCTCGCCCTGGCCTGGGGCAAACTGCAGCGGGGCTGGTCCGCCGCCTGCCAGGGGAACCACCCGAGCGCCTATTCCGAGATCAAGGAGGGCCTGGGCCACCTCGATCAGGCCCGGGAGACGAACGATCCCCCGGCCAAAGGGGAGGCCCGCCCGGCCCAGATCGAGCGGGTCGAGGCGAACGGCCTGCACATGCTCGGCCAACTGACCGAACAGCAGGGTTTTATCCTAGCGGCCAAGGACTATTACCAACAGGCCCTGGACATCTATCAACGGCTGGAGGACCGCCGGGGCGAGACCATGGTCCTGTACAACAAGGGCCAGGCCTCACTTCACGCGGGCGACTACAGCCGGGCCCAGAGGACCTTTCGCCAGGTGCTGCAGAACGTCCGCGACATGGGCGATCCCGGGGGAGAGGCCTACGCCCTGAACAGCATGGGGACCATCGCCACCCTGCTGGGCAGCTTTATCGAAGCCCAGACCTACCTGCGGCAAGCCCTGCACCTGTACCGGCAGATCGGCCACCGCCAGGGCGAGAGCAGCGTGTTGTTGGGACTGGGCCGGCTCTACCTCTACGTCGAAAAGGCGGAACGGGCGTGCGAGTACCAACAGCAGGCCCTGCGGATCGCCCAAGAGATCGGCGACAGCGTCTCCGAGGCGTACATCCAACTGCACATGGGACACAGCTTGAGCGAGTTGGAGCAACTCGAAAAGGCGGCGGCCGTCTACGAGGCGGCCCGGCACCTCCACCAGCAACTGGAGCAGATCAGCCTGGTCACGGCCGCCCTGGCCGGCCTGGCCCGGGTCGCCCTGCTGGAGGGCCGGCAGGACAAAGCCCGGCGCTACGTGGAGGACGTACTGGATCGGTTGGCCCTACTGGCCCTGGACCCGCTCAGCGAACCCTGCCGCATCTACCTGCACACGCTGCAGGTCCTGCAGGCCCTGCAGGACGCCCGGGCGCTGGACATTGCCGCCCGGGCCTACCACGGGCTGCAGGCCCAGGCGGAAAAAATCCACCCCCTCGAACAGCGCCGCTCCTTTTTGGAGAATATTCCCCTGCACAGGGAGATTATGCGGTTGTACGAGGAGGGGAGGGGATAGTAACGTTCAAACGTTTAAACGTTCGAACGTTAAAGCGTTTCCCGGATATAGTCGCGCGCCCGCAGCAGGGCCTCTGGATCTTGGATGCTGCGGGGACCCATATCGTCGCAGAGCACGGCGAGGTGCCGGCGTAGATGGGTTATGAGTTTGCATCATCCTCCCCCCCGGCGCTCCTGCCAGAGCGCCTGCAGTTCGGCCAGTTGCGGCGCCTCCGGGGCCAGCTCGCGGGCCTCTGCCAGGACCTCGGCGGCCTCGTCGTAACGCTGCAGGCTGATATAGGCCAGGGCCAGGGCGAAAAAGGCCTCGGCCTCGTCGGGCAGGAACCGGACCGCCCGGCGCAGGTGCAGGGCGGACAGGCCCCACAGGCCCCGCCGGCCATAGTCGCGCCCGCGGACCAGCAGGGCGTGACCACCGCTGGTGTCGCGGTCCAGGCGAAAGAGCAGGCGCGTCTTTTGTTCAAAGAAATCGCCGCGCAGTTCAAAGAGGAGCGTCAATATCGCCGCGGCCATGCTCAGGTTGGCCACGACCAGGATAACGCGCACCAGCGCATTGGCCTCGTATGCAAAGGACAGACCCACGTCCCAGAGCAGGGTGGCGATCAGCACACCACTTCCCAGCAGTCCGACGGCGTTGAGCACAAACATGTAAAGCGCCGGCGGCCAACGCAGATAAAGGCCGGCCAAAACCAGCAGGGAATGCGCTACCATGCCCAGGAGCGCAAAAAAGATCCAACGGGGCAGCACGGCAAAAGCAGCCGCCGCAATGTCGGCGGGAACAGCGTCACCGATACCCAGGTAGGCCTGGGCCAGGGAGAGCGGCTTGTGAAAACCCGCCCCCGCGTAGGCGAGCAGCGACAACAAACCAATAACGAGCAGGATCACACAGGCCGACTGCAGGACCAGGATCGTCGTCATGCGGGAGAAAGAGTGCCCCCAGGCATCGCTCCGGACCCAAAGGGGCCGGCCGCAGGAAGGGCAGACCGGGTCCCGCTCCCGCGTCTGGGCCATGCAGTAGGGACAGAGATAGTCCTGCAGATCCAGGGATGCCTCTGAGGGCGCCTCCGGCTCGACCAATGCGGCCTCCCCCGGCGGGGCTGCTTCCGGCGGAGCGGGTTCGGCCGCGCGCTCCTGTTGGGCCCGCAGATCGGCCAGGGCCTCTCGCACGGCCTCGTCGCCGGGCACCAGGGCCAGCAGGTTCTCCAGGCAGACCTGGCGCTGCTGGGGGCCCTCGACAAGCACGCTCAGTGCCCGCCAGGCCTCCAGGTTGCGCTCGTCCCGTTCCACGACGCGGGAGAGAAGGGTACGGGCCTCCTCCCGCTGGCCGGCCCGCGCCGCCTCCAGGCCGGCCTCGATCCACTGCTGCTGCAAGCGCCCCCGCACCTGCCGCAGCCCCCGCCGGGCCGCTTGGTGCTGGGGATCGAGGGTCAGGACGTTCTCCAGACAGAGTTCCCGCTCCTCCAGGCTCTCCACCACCGCGCTCAACCAGAGCCAAGCCGGCAGGCTGCGCTCGTCCTGCTGCACCACCTGGGAGAGCAGGGCCTGGGCTTCCTCCTGCCGGCCGGCCTTGGCCGCGGCGATGCCCCGGCGCAGGAGGCCGGCCGTGTTCGCCGCAGGAGAACGATCGTCGGGCATTTTCGACTCCTAGTCTGAAAATAGCACGACACGGATTGCACGACACGGATTCTTCACGGATTGCACAGATTATGAGACCCGGATGGCCCGGATAAGCGGCCGGTCCTGGCTGTGCCATCCGGGCAATCTGTGCGAAATCCGTGTTCTGCTCTGTGCAATCCGTGCCAAATCCGGGTTATGCTGTTTTCCTCCTTTACGACGCCCGCTCAACCAACGTTCCAACGCGCTAACGTTCCAACGTGCTAACGTCCATATACCGCGAGACAAAGGACTCCAGGCCATCCAGATACAACTGGCCCGAGACCACAAAGCCCTAGTTGCTGCTTGTTTACCGTCACCGGCTAAAGCCTCGACTCCGAAAGAACCCGTAAAAGATCTCCAATTCCCGGACCGGAGTTGAGGTTTTAGCCGGTCAAAACCGGCAAGTTATTCCTTGCCGCCTCCTAAACGTTCAACCCGGCACGTTCAACCGTATCAACCCACCACCTCGGCAAAGACGCGCAGGAAATTCTGTCCCAGGACCTTTTCCACCACCTGTTCC
Source organism: Chloroflexia bacterium (assembly GCA_016928715.1). Taxonomy (GTDB): domain Bacteria; phylum Chloroflexota; class Chloroflexia; order DTKN01; family DTKN01; genus JAFGKG01. The sequence continues at coordinate 49,644 of JAFGKG010000004.1, read as the reverse complement.
GAGAGGCCCCGGCGCAGCATCGCCTCCGTCAGGCGGGGCAGGTAGCTCACGTCCGGCAGGTCGTTGAACTGAAAGGCGGGGTCGTTAAAACCAAAGCCATCGTAATCGCTGCCTAGCCCCACGTGCTCCTCCCCGGCCACGCGCAGGAGGTGTTCGACGTGGTCCACCAGCCGCTCCAGGTTGGCCTCGGCCACGGTGGGGGCGATAAAGGTGGGTACCAGGGTCACGCAGATCAGCCCGCCGCTCTCGGCGATGCCGCGGGCCTGCTCGTCGGTCAGGTTGCGGGGATGGTCCCGCAGGGCAAAGGCGTTCGAGTGCGAGGCGATTACGGGGGCCCGGCAGGCCGAGAGCACGTCCCGCACGCCGGCCGGCGCCATGTGCGACACGTCCACCAGCATCCCCAGCCGATTCATCTCGTGCACCACGGCCAGGCCCCTTTCGGTCAAGCCGCTCTCCCTGCGGGCGGCGCCCAAGCCATCGGCCAGCTCGTTGCGGCGGCTCCAGGTCAGCGTGATTAGGCGCACACCCAGGCGATAAAAGAGGCGCAGCAGGGCCAGTTCTCCCCGCAGGGGCTCGGCCCCTTCGATGGCCAGGACGGCGGCCACCTTGCCCTCGGCCTTGGCCTGGTGGATGTGCGCGGCCTGGGTGGCCGGCAGCACGTACTGCGCGTTGCCCTCGACCTCCAGGTAAAAGCGGTCCAGCAGGTCGAGGCAGTGCCGCAGGGCCATCTCGGGCAGGTACTTGTCCTGGATAAAGAGGGCAAAGACCTGGGCGGTGACGCCGCCCTCCAACAAGCGGGGCAGGTCGATGTGACCATCGGCGGAACGGCGACCCAAGCTGCGGCCGCGTTCCTGCAGGTCCAGGATGGTATCACAGTGTCCATCGCAGACGATGGCGCGGCGGTGCAGCGAAAGGGCTTGGGGCGACAGATCGTTCATTGTAAACCTCCGGATTTAGATGTTGGGCGTTAGATGTTGGATGCAGCGTCAGTGCTGGAGCGGCCGCCAGAGGACCAGGCCGGGCGAAGCGACCCCGGCCTGGCGAAGCCGTTCCAGGGTCCGGCGGACCTGACGCAGGCGGGACTGGCCGGCCCGTCCCACCAGCACGACCGCGTCGACGCGGGCGGCCACAAAGAGCGCCTCGGGGGCCTCCAGGATGGGGGGCAGCCGCAGCAGGACCACCTCGGCGGAGCGGGTCAAACTGGGCAGGGCCCGGGCGAGCCGGCGCATCACCGGGGGCTGGGCGGCAGCGGCCAGGGGCGGGCCGGCCGGCAGCAAAAAGAGCCCCGGCAGCGCGGTCTGCTGCGGCACCAGGCGGCCCTGGCCGCCCTGCTGCAGGAAATCCCCCAGCGCAGGCTGGGGGGACAGGGACAACGGCTGGTGCAGAGCCGGTCGGACAAAATCAGCATCCACCAACAGCACCTGGCTGCCATCCTGGGCCACCGCCGCCCCCAGGCCGGCCAGCAGCAGCGGCGGCAGGTCCCCCTCAGACAGGCCCAGCAGGGCCAGGCTCTGCCAGGCCTCGCCCTGGTCCGCCCGCTGGGGGAGACCAAAGCGCAGCCAGGTGTAGAGCCGCTGGCCATCGGCGGCCCAGGCACCCCCGGCATCCTGCCAGCCGGCCTCCTCGGAGGGGACGGGGCGGCCCGACCAGGTGGGCAGGCCAAGACGGTCCTGCACCGGCGCGGGATCGCGCAGCCTATCATCCAGCAGCGCCCAGGCCAGGGCCAGGGGCAGGCCCAGCAGCGCTCCCAAGACGGCCCCGGCCAGCGTATTGAGACGGGTGCGCGGGGCGACCGGCACCGTGGGGGGCTCGGCCTTGGTCAGGATGTGCACATAGATGTGGTCAACCCCCAACTGATCCTGGTTGAGTTCGTCCACCCAGCGCTGGAGCTGGCCGGCCAGGGCATTGGCCAGCGCAGCCGCCCGTCCCGGTTGGACGTCGTCCACCTCGAGCACGATCCGCCCCTCCTGAGGATCCAACTCGACATGACAATGGGCCAGTAATTCACCCGGCGCAAGCTGCGCACCCACCTCCTGAACGGCCGCCTCGGCCAGTGCCGGCGAGAGCAGCACGGAGCGAAAAGCGCGCATGCGCGCCTCCAGGTACATGCTCAGATTCCAATCGGCGCGCGTGGTCAGAACGACCATGTCGGTGCGAGCGCGGTAGACGACGGGCTGGGCCTGGCTGTAGAACCAGGCCGTAAGCGCGGCTACCAGGGCCACGGCCAGGACGACCCACCAGCGGCGGCGCAACATAGACACGAATTCGAGAGCGAGCATCGGCACCTCCTCCGTAGCTCAAAGCTGTCGTTCCCACTGCTCTTGGATAAACTGCCGGACCTGCTGCAGAAAACGATCGTGGTCAAAGCGCATCGCGTGCGCCCGAATCTGCTGTGGATCAAAGGACTCGTCGCGGAAAGAGTCCAACAACGCGATCAGATCCTGCGGCTGCTGTTGCCGAAAAAAGAGGCCGCTGAGGCCCTCGGCCACCGTTTCCAGGGCCCCGCCGGCGGCATAGGCCAGCACCGGCCGGCCGCAGGCCATCGCCTCCACCGCGGTGAGGCCCAGGTCCTCCTCGCCGGGAAAGATAAAGGCGCGGCACTCCTGGTAGAGCTGGCGCAGCCGCTGCTCCGAGACCGGGCCCAGGAACTGGACCGAGGGGCCGGCCAGGCGCTGCAGGCGGGGCAAATCCCGGCCCTGGCCATAGATACGCAGGGGCAGATCCAACTCGCTGCAGGCGATCACGGCCAGATCGATCCGTTTGTAGGGGATCAGGCGGCCGCCGGCCAAGAAATAGCGCCCCGGGCCCCGGGCCAGGGGAAAGGAAGAGACCGGCACCGGCGGATGGATCACGCGGCTCTCGCGGCGGTAATAGCGCCGAATGCGGCCGGCCACGTTGATCGAGTTGGCGATAAAGGCATCCACCCGGGCGCTGCTGCTCACGTCCCAGATGCGCAGGCGGTGCAGTAACGGCTGCAACAATGGGGCGATCCAGCGGCCCAGCCGTTCGTAGGCCAGGTAGCCAGCGGTGTTCCAGAGGAAACGGGAGGGATTATGACAGTAACAGACGTGCAGCGCGCCGTCCGCCGGAATCACGCCCTTGGCAAAGGCACTGCTGGAACTGAGGACGAGTTCGAAACCGCGCAGGTCAAAGGCCTCAAAGGCCAAGGGATAGAAAGGCAGGTAGAAGCGGGAGAAACGACGGGCCCCAGGCAGACAACGCAGCCAGGAAGCACGGATATCCCAATCGCGCCAGGATGGGGGCATACGGCGGGGGTCATAGAGCGAGGTGTAGACAGGGGACTCGGGGTAGAGCTCGTGCAGCGCCTCAAGCACCCGCTCGGCCCCGCCGTATTGGTTGAGGTAGTCGTGCACCAGGGCAACGCGCATACCATCTCCTCGTTGTGGACTGGCCGCCTATGCCCTCATTATACCACGGATTTTAAAAGCGCCCAACTTTTCCACCGGATCTCCAACTCGGCGGTTATTCCGTCATCCCCGCACGTCATTCCCGCGAAAGCGGGAAAAGCGGGGATGCAGAGTTCCAGCATCACATAGCTCCAAGTCGACGGCGGGTTTCCGCTGCAGACTCTCCCCCCTGGATGCCCGCCCCCACCTAGGAGTTGAGGCTAAATAACGGTTTTGACCGGCTAAAGCCTCAACTCCGGTCCGGGAATTGGAGACCTTTTACGGGCCCTTGCGGAGTCGAGGCTTTAGCCGGTGACGGAGGACAGGCAGCAAAACCGGCAAGTTATTGCCATTCCCTAGCATTCGCCAAGGCCTTTTTCCTGTGTTATAATGGCTGGAGGTTGGAACACAACTTGGGCTGCCCTGAAAAAAGGAACCGCCAAGACGCCAAGAACGCGAAGAAATGCATGTGTCTAGAAAATCTACTATAAAATCTTGGCGCCTTGGCGGTTTTTTCAGTAGAGCCAACTTTTAGGTATGGTATCACCTGGTGAGCACAAAGAGTAACTGATCTCGAGTAAAAAAGGCAGAGAACAGGGCTGATGGCGGTCTGGCAGGGTCTCGGGGTAACGCAGGGCATCGCAATTGGGCCGGTATTTTTGTACCGGCTGCCGCCGTTGGTGCTCCATGAGCGCCGGCCAGGGCCGGCCGTAGCCGAGCTCGCCCGCTTTGAGGAGGCCCTGGAACGGGCCTTGGCCGAAGTGCAGATCCTGCACAGCGCCGTCCCGGCCATCCTACGGGAGATGGCCGACCGCCTGCTGGAAGTACAGCGGCTGCTGCTGGAGGACCCGGCCCTGGTCGGGCGCACCCGGGGCGCCATTCTGGAAGGTCTGCCGGCCGAGCAGGCCTGGCAGCAAGCCATGCAGGCCTATCTGCGCATTTTCTCGCCGATTCAGGACAAGGCGCTGGCGGCTCCGATCAGCGATCTGCGCGACATCGGCCGGCGGGTGCTGGCAGCGCTGCTGGGCCAACCCCCCATGCCGCCCTTCAGCGAGGCCCACCGCCGCATCGTCGTCGCCGACATGCTCAGCCCCAGCGAGACCCTGCAGTTGGGCCAGCAGTCCCTGCTGGGCCTGTGTCTGGCCCAGGGCACCGCCACCTCCCCTGTAGCCGAGGTAGCCCGCCGGCTGGGACTGCCCGCCGTCGTCGGCCTAGGACAGGCTATGCTCAAACAGGTCAAAGCGAAGGACACCCTGGTGGTGGACGGAAGCACGGGCCTGGTCGAAGCCCGTCCGGACGCCGAGACCCTGGAATACTATCGCGAACGCCAGCGGCTGCTCGAGTCGACCCGGCTGTCCTTCGACGTCACTGAGCCGGCCCGCACCGCCGATGGCTGGCGGGTGGACGTCCAGGTCGACCTGGATCACCCGGCCGGCCTGCTGCAGGCCCTGGGACGGGGCGCGGAGGGCCTGGGGCTGGTGCGCACCGATTTTATCTTTATCGGACGGTCCACTGTCCCCAGCGAGGAGGAACAAATCGAGGTCTATGGGGAACTCTTGGAACAGGTCCCCCAGGGCCCGCTGAACTTTTGCACCCTCTCGGTCGGTCCGGAGGAAACCCTGCCCTTTCCCGGCGAGCCCGAGGTGGGCAATGCCCTCCTGGGCCTGCGTGGGGTACGCCTGTCCCTGGCCTATCTAGCGGTCTTTCGCCAGCAACTGCGGGCAATCCTGCAAGTGGGGGTGGGCCGGCCCTTGACCGTGGTCCTACCCATGGTCGAGACCCTGGCCGAACTGCGGGCCGCCGGGGAGTGGCTGCACCGGGCCCAGCAGGATCTGCAGCACGCCGGTGTGGCCCACGTGCAACAAGCCGACCTGGGACTGCTCTTGCAGACGCCCATGGCCGTGCTCAACCTGGAGGTCCTCTCCGACCAGGTCGAAGCTTTTTTCCTGGACCTGGATCGGCTCACCGAGTACATGCTGGCCTGCGACCGCCGCAACCTGCGGGTGGCCCACCTGTTCCGACCCCTGCACCCGGTGGTGCTGCGCCTGTTGGAACAAGCGGTCAGTACTGTCCATCGCCAGGGCAAGCGATTGGACATTGTCGGGGAAGCAGCCGGTTCTCCAGGTTCCACCGCGCTGCTCCTGGGCCTAGGCGTGGACGGATTTTGCCTGCCGGCCGAGCAGATTCCCGGGGTCAAGTCGCTGCTGCGGCGGCTGGCCGTGCCAGAGGTGCAAAATCTGGCCCGTACAGCACTAAAGCAGCGCAGCGCCCCCGAGGTCGAAACGCTGATCGAAGAATTTCTGGAAGGCAAGGGCCTTGGCTAACGGTCCAGTGTCTGGATTGGAAGGAAGAAAGGCTGCATTCCCTTGGATACCTCTAGACCCGATCCGCCGGACGAGGAGCAGGTTCGCCGTTTGGCCGCCCGCTGGATTTTGCCCTCGGACCGGCCCTGGCTGCGCCGCCTTTGGCAGGTCACTCTGCGAAATCGACGCCAGATTTTTATCCTCCTTTTGGGGCTAGTCATCTTTACGACCATCCTGCTGATGCCCCAACCCGAGGGGCTTTCTGCAGGGGGGCAGCGGGCACTGGCCGTGATGGCGCTGTGCGCCCTGTATTGGGTGACCAGCGTGATCCCGCTGGCCATCACCGGCCTGTTGGCCCTGGCCCTACTTTCGGCGACGCAGGCGCTGCCCACCAGCGAGGTCTTTGCCGCCTTTGGCAACTCGGCCGTTTTTTTCATCCTGGGCGCGCTCATCCTGGCCGGCGCCCTGCTGCGCTCCGGCCTGAGTACGCGCCTGGCCCTGCTCTTCCTGCGGCGCTTTGGCCACAATCAGCGGGCGCTGCTCCTGGCTATCCTCTTTGGCGGGGCCTTTCTCTCCTTCTGGATGCCCGAGCACGCCGTGGCCGCACTGCTGCTGCCCATCGTCGTCGAGATCGCCGAGGCGCTCAGGCTGGTGCCCCAACAGGGGCGCTACGGGGAAGGACTCTTTCTGGCCCTGGCCTGGGGAACCATCATCGGCGGGGTCTCGACCTTTCTGGGCGGAGCGCGCAACGTCCTGGCCGCGGCTATGCTCCATCAACGCTATGACCTGAATATCAGCTTTTTCGAATGGATGCTCACGGTGGTGCCCATCGTGCTGATCCTGCTCGGCATTTCGGCCCTGCTGACTATCTTGGTCTTTAACCGGGAAAAGGGGGCCGACGTAGGCACGGCCCGCGAGGTCATGGAGGGACGCATTGCCCGCATGGGACCGGTCAGCCGGGCGGAGAGAGAGGTGGGCATCATTATGGGGCTGACCATCCTGGTCTGGGTGATCTTTAACGAGCAGATCGACCTGGCTACAACGGCGCTGTTGGCGGCGGTGGCCCTCTTTTTGCTCAAGGTGGTCGACTGGAAATCAGTGCAGGGCTATGTCAACTGGGGCATCGTCCTCATGTACGGGGGGGCCATTGCCCTGGGCACGTCGCTGATGAAAACCGGCGCCACCGAGTGGCTGGCGATGAGCATGATGAGTCACCTGGAGGTCAGCCCCTGGACGGCGGCCATGGTGCTGGTGGTGCTGGCCTTTGTGTTGACGGCCGTGATCAGCAACGCCGCGGTGGTGGCCATGCTGCTGCCGGTGGCCTTTAGCCTGGGCGAGCAGTTTGGCCTGGGCCCGATCCTGGTGGTCTATTTGATCGCCGTGCCCTCCGGGCTGGACTTTTGCCTGCCCATCGGGACACCGCCCAACGCCATCGCCTACGCCTCGGGTTACGTGCGTTCAGAGACCATGATCCGGGTGGGCCTCATCCTGAGCGTGGTCACCTGGCTGGTCTTTGTCCTGATGGCGCGATTCTATTGGCCCCTGCTGGGACTGTGGTCGCCATGATACGGTTGAACGTTAAAGGTTGACGGTTGAAGGTTTTTCAAATGGCCCAGATTGGGATCGACGCCAGCCGCATGTCCTGGAGCAAGCGCACCGGGACCGAGCAGTACACGGCCCACCTGGTACAGGCGCTGACAGGCCTGGACACAGCGCACCGTTTCGCGCTCTATTTCAACCGGGTGCCAGAGCCAGGGCCCGCCTGGCCGGCCCGCGTCAGCGTGCGGGACATCCCTTTTCCCCGACTCTGGACCCACCTGCGCCTCTCCTGGGAGATGCTGCGCCGGCCGCCCGACCTGCTCTTTGTCCCGGCCCACGTCCTGCCCCTGTGGCGGCCCCGCAACAGCGTGGTCACCATCCACGACCTGGGCTATCTCTTTTTCCCCGAGGCCCACAAGCCCCAACGGCGCCTGGAACTGCATCTGAGCACCCTCTGGAACGTACGGGTGGCCCGGCGGGTGATCGCCGTCTCGCAGGCCACCGCCCGGGACCTGGTGGCCCATTATCGCGTGCCGCGGGAGCGGATCCGCGTGGTGCACCACGGGGTCTCGCCCCGCTTCCGACCGCTGGAGGACGAGGCGCCGCCGGCCCGCTACGGCCTGCCCCCCCGCTACCTGCTCTACCTGGGCACCCTGCAGCCGCGCAAGAACATCGAACGACTGCTGCGGGCCTATGCCCGCCTGCCCGGCGACGCCCCGCCGCTGGTGCTGGCCGGGGCCAAGGGCTGGTATTTCGAGCGCATCGCCGCCGTGCTGTCCGAACTGGACCTGGGACGGCGGGTCTGCCTGCCCGGCTATATTGACGACGCCGACCTGCCGGCCCTGCTCGGCGGGGCCGAGGCCCTGCTCTTCCCCTCCCTGTACGAGGGCTTTGGGCTGCCGGCGCTGGAGGCCATGGCCTGCGGCGTGCCGGTGGTGGCCGCCAATACCTCCTCCCTGCCCGAGGTGGTGGGGGAGGCCGGCCTGCTGGTGGACCCCCTGGACGAGGCCGCCTTGGCCGCGGCCGTGCAGCGGCTGCTGCAGGAACCCGGACTGCGCGGGGAACTGCGCCAGCGCGGGCTGGCCCGGGCGGCCGGCTTTAGCTGGGAGCGCTGCGCGCGGGAGACATTAGCGGTGTTGGAGGAGGTTTATGAATACTAACATCCAGGCCATCGGCCTAATGTCCGGCGGGCTCGACTCGATCCTGGCGCTCTACCTGATGTTGGAGCAGGGCCTGGCCGTGGAGGCCCTGCACGCCCTGCTGCCGGTGCACGAGACCGGGCAGTTGGACTGGATACAGCAGGTCTGCCAGCGGGCCGGGGTCCCACTTTACGTCGCCAACCTGGAAGCGCCCTTTTTCGAACTGCTGCGCCATCCCCAACACGGCTACGGCAGCGGCATGAACCCCTGCCTGGACTGCCGCATCCTGGTGCTGCGCGCCGCCGCCGAGCGCAGGCGCGAACTGGGAGCAGCGTTTGTTTTCAGCGGCGAGGTGGTGGGCGAGCGCCCGATGTCCCAGAACCGCCGCGCGCTGGACCTGGTGGAGCGGCGCTCCGGCCTGCAGGGCCGCCTGCTGCGGCCCCTCTCGGCCAGGCTGCTGCCGCCGACAATCCCCGAACAGGAGGGCCTGGTCGATCGGGAGCGGCTTTACGGCATCTCGGGCCGCTCGCGCAAGGAGCAGTTGGCGCTGGCCGAAACATACGGCCTGCGCGATTTCCCCACCCCGGCCGGCGGCTGTCGCCTCACCGACCCCAACTTTGCCCGGCGCGCCCGGGACCTGCTCCAGCACCAGCCCAACTTTACGTCCAACGACTTTTGCCTGCTGCAAGTGGGCCGGCACTTTCGTCTTGCGCCGCAGATCAAGGTGATCTCGGGCCGGCACCAGGCCGAGAACCTGCGCCTGACCGAACTGGCCCAGGAAGGGGACCTGCTGTTCGAGGTGCGCGGCGGGGTGGGCAGCCCGGTGACGCTGCTGCGGGGGCCGGCCAACCCGGCGGCCATCACCGCGGCCGCGGCCATCACGGCCCGCTACAGCGATGCCCCCGGGCCCCAGGTCGAGGTCTACTATGGAGCGCCCTATCCACAGCTCGAGCGGACAATGCAGGTCGCCCCGGCGGAAGAGGCATGGTTGGAACAACTGCGGATTTGAAATAGTTTTACGGAATGCGGCTTTGTAGGCGACGCATGCGTCGCCCCATACGCCAAGTCTATCCCGAGTGTAGTCGGTAAGAACCCAGGAGATCCTATGGACCGCCGCAAAGGCGAGACAGGTACACCCCCAAATGGCTGGCTGCGGGCGGATCTGCACATGCACACGGACGCCTCCGGCGACAGTCTGCTCTCCCCGATCCGACTGCTGCGGGCCTGCCAAAAGCGGGGCTTGGACTGCGTGGCCGTGACCGACCACAACCGCCTGGACGGCGCCCGGGCCGTGGCCGCGCTGGCCCCACCGGACCTGATGGTCATCCTGGGGGAGGAGGTCATGACAGCCCAGGGCGAGCTGCTGGGCCTCTTTTTGCAGCACGAGATCCCCCCCGGAGGGGACCCCCTGGAGGTGGCCCGGCAGATCCGCTCCCAGGGAGGGCTGGTGGGAGCGCCCCACCCCTGCGATGTCACGCGCCACCAACTGCTGCCGGAGGCCTTGAACGCCCTGCACAGGACCGGGCTGCTGGACTTTATCGAGGGACGCAACGGGCGGGCGACGCGAAACCGCTATAACCAGCGGGCCGAGGAGTTGGGCCGGCGACTGGGACTGCCCCTGACGGCCGGCTCGGACGCCCACAGCGCGGGCGAAGTGGGGCGCTGCTACACCTGGATGCCACCTTTTGACGGGCCCCGGTCCTTCCTGGAGGCCCTGCGGCAGGCAGAACTGCACGGCCAGCGCAGCCGCCTCTGGAGCAAATTCAGCAGTATCTGGGCCCGCCTGCGCCGCCTGCGGCGGCGTGGCTAGACCAGCACCTCCACCGCCTCGGGGATGACCTGGAAGGTCATTGGCGGATTGCCCCCCAGCTCCCCATCCAATTCGCTGAGCAGGGCGTGCTCGCTGTATACCTCCACCTGCCTGGCGCGGTGGATGTGCACGGCGGGGTGGTGCACGTGGCTGCCCTCATAGACACTGGGCACCAGCCGCAGGAACTGGATTTTACTGATGTCGTCCAGGTAGGCCACATCCAGCAGCCCGTCGTTCGGGTCCGCCTCCGGCACAATGCGCATCCCGCCGCCGAAATACTGCCCGTTGGCCACGGCCACCAAATAGACCTTGCCCCGGTACACCCTCTGGCCGTCCAGCAGCAGCTCTACCTCCCGGTTGCGCCAGGTCACCAGCGCGCTCAACAGTCCGCTCAGATAGGGAATGGTGCCCCGGGCAAAAGCGATCTTGTTGGCGCGGGCGACGACCTCCCCATCAAAGCCGATGCCGGCGATATTGCCAAAAAAGCGCTGGACCCGCCGTCCGGCTATGCTGTACTCGGCCAGGCCCAGGTCCATAGGCATGCTGCGGGGGTGGGCCAAACGCTCACAGGCGGCCTCGATATCGCTGGGGATGCCGATGGTACGGGCCAGGTCGGAGCCGCGGCCGGTGATAATGACGCCCAAGCGGGCGCCGGACCGCTCCTGGCCGGGGGCGATCAGGCCGTTGATCACCTCGTTGATGGTGCCGTCCCCGCCCACCGCGACCACGGTGCGGTGGCCGGCCCGCACCGCCTGCCGGGCCAGGCGGGTGGCCTCACCCTGGGCCCGGGTCAGGCCGGCCTCAAACTCCAGCCCCAGCCCGCGCAGGTGCTTTTGGATACGCGGCCAGACGCGGCCCGCCCGTCCACCGGCCGCAACGGGGTTGACAACCAGGTACAAGGTCTCGCTTGGCACGTGTTCCTCCCAGGCAGTTTCCGGCTATTGTAACCCATTTGGCAGGGGGATGCAAGCAAGGGGAGCGTTGACAACCTGTGTGGAATTTGCTATACTTTTTACAGGAGGAACCCCATGGAAGGGCTCAACGATCTGTGGCAAAAGATCCCGCTTGCCTGGCGACTGGCCGCTTTGGGCCTACTGCTGGCCCTGGGCTGTACGGCCTTCCTGCAGGCCCGCCCGGACGGCCGGCTGCACCTCTATTTCCTCGAGGTGGGCCAGGGCAATGCCGTGCTGCTGCGCACCCCCTCCAAACGATGGATACTCATCGACGGGGGGCCGCAGGCGACGGCCCTGCTGGAGGGCCTGGGAGGGCGGCTGCCCTTTTGGCAGCGGGAACTGGACCTGGTGCTGCTGACCGAGACGGCAGCGGAACGCCTGGCCGGCCCGGTGGCCGCACTGGAGCGCTACCGTGTGCGGGCGGCAGGCCGGCCAGGCCGCGTCCAGGACGGGCCCGGCTGGGCACGCTGGCTGGAACTGTTGGCGCAGCAGGGCGTGCCGGCGCTGCCGCTGCAGGCCGGGGCGCGGCTGGAGCTGGGCGACGGACTCTTTTTGGAAGTGCTCTATCCGGGGATGGTGCCCCTGGTCGGCGCGGCCCCTGGAAGCCGGGATGATGCCCTGGTGCTGAGACTGCGCTACGGACAGTTCACGGCGCTGCTGCCCACGGCGGCCGGGCCGGATGCCCAACAGGCCTTGAGGCAAAACGGGGCCGACCTGACCAGCACGCTGCTGTTGGTGCCCCGCCAGGCCGAAACGGACGCCCTGGAGCGCCCCTTTCTAGAGGCCGTGCGGCCGGCCCTGCTGATCGTCTCCACCGGCAGCGGCAGCCGCCAGGGGCCGGATGCGCGGACGCTGCGCTTGCTCCAAGCATCCGGCCAGCCCCTCTATCGCACCGACGAGCAGGGCACGATCGAGGTGGTGACGGATGGGCGCTCGGTAAAAGTGCGGGCGGAGCGGGAAAAGTAGGGGCGGCGCATGCGCCGCCCCACTGGGTTTTTCAATGGCCGCTTTGTCAAGACCTAGGCGTTTTCGTTATCCGGGGGCGCTTCTCCCTCGGCGCCGGCCGGCCCCTCCTTTAACTCCAAGCCCAATCCCTGCAGCAGTAACAGGGCCAGTTCCTCGCCATTGGCGTAGGTGAACACGGGCAGGCCCTGGGGCACAAAGGGGGGCGTGCTGTCGTACTGCCGCAGCAGCAGGCAGGGTCGGCCCAGGGCGCCGCCCAGGGCCAGGGCAAAGAGACCCTTGGCGTCCCACTCGCTCAGGTCGATCACAACAACCGCGGACTGCTGCACGGCCAGGCAGAGATTGCAGAGGCTGTCCACATCCTCAAGCGGGCCCAGCAAAAAGAGCCCCTCCCGCCCGCCTTGCTCCAGCAGCCCCTCGACCAGGCCGCAGTATTCGTCGGCGTTTCCCTGGCTGGAGGGGGGTAGGACCAGGACCCATTGGGGATTGTACTGGGCTTTGTACAGGCAGTGGGACACCCCGGCACGAAAGCAGCCGGTCATCATGCGGGGATCGTCGGCGCCCGCCTCCATCCGCAACTCTTTCCGGACCTCCTCGACGAGTTCGGCCGGCGCGCAGCGGCGCAGGCGTTCCAACGCAGAGGGGGGCTGCGGCATGCGCTCCGCTTCCCCGCGCTCAAATTCAGGGCAGGTCTCGCAGCGCCCCAAGCCCTCCAGGCGCAGGCCAAAAAAGCGGCAGGAGGTATGCGCCTGGGGGGGCTCCTCGCGGGCCCGGTTTCCCAGGCTAATACCGATATCGAGATGGCGGCAGATGCCCCTCTCCAGCCAGGCCGGCACGGGGCAGAGACGGCAGTCCTGCGGCCAGACCTCCTGGTCGAACTCGTCCAAGGCCCGCCGGCAGAACGTTCGGCCCAACTGTACGTAGCGGTAGGAACAGGGTGCCAGCTCTTTGGGTTCTGTCAACGGGGGACCTCCTTGGTCGATCTAGGCTAAACATCGTCAATCCTTGGCCGAACACCATTATACTACAAGCTGCCCCGCCTGACCAATAGAAGTTGCGCTTGACGCCGGCACGTCCTTGTGATAGGATGCAGTAGGCCCACACGGTCAGGAGGTCGCAGGGTGAAAGGCATTGCCCACTTTATCACCGGGGTCGCCATCGCCACCTTTTTCCCCCAGGTCGTCCAGCAGGGCGCCCAAGGGGGTCTGCTGCCCGTCTGGGGCGGGGTGGCCGGCATCCTGCCCGACACGCTCGATTTCAAGTTTGCCCGCTACTTTGAAAGCTATGACGACGAAATAGACCCCGACCCGCACCACCCCGACCCGCACAAAATCGCCGCGCGGGTGGCCCAGGCCATGCGCCAGGCCTACGAGAGCAACGAGCCGCGCAACATCATGCTGCACACCATCCGCCTGGGGGCGGACCTCTGGCGGCAGTACAGCCTGCGTTTCAACCCCGAGGCGGGGGAGATCGTGGTGCGCATCGGCCCCCTGGTCAACACCGGCCAGGTGCCCTATCCGGGTTCGACCCCGGAGCAGAACGAGGCCCGCGTGCAGGTGGGGGTGCCTATGGTACATACCTACGACGCCGAGAACAAGATCGATATCTTTAGCGGCCCCTCCTTTCTCTTTGAGCGCCGGGGGGACAACCTGTACGTGAGCTTTTTGGACTGGCACCGGCGTTGGTCCCACTCGCTGACCCTGGCCGGCCTGCTGGGCCTGGCCGCCGGCCTGCTCCTGGGCCGGTGGGCCGGCCTGGTCGTGGGCCTGGGCTTTGCCGGGCACGTCCTGGAGGACCAGCTCGGCCACATGGGCAGCAACCTCTTCTGGCCCCTGACCAGGCGGCGCATGTCTGGCCTGCACCTGCTGCGCTCGGGGGACGCCATCCCCAATTTCCTGACCGTCTGGACCGCCCTGGCCCTGATCCTGTTCAACCTGGATCGCTTTTCGGACACACCCCGCCTGGCTCCACTGCCCTACCTGCTGCTGTCCCTGGGGCTGCCCTGGCTGGTCCTCGGCGGCCTGTACCTCTACCGGCGCCTTCGACGCGCGCCCGAGCCGCGGGAAAAGCTGCGCCAGGGAGATATCCTGGCCGAGGCCGAGGAAATCGAGTTGGGATAACACGGTTGACGGTTGAACGTTGACAGTTAAACGTTATCAGCGTCATTCTCACGAATCCCCTCCGCCGCGGGTACAGGCGTGAGAAAAGCGGGCATCCAGGACGATCGTTCACGGCCAGAGGGCCGTCACCAGAATGGGACAACCCCCGCGGCGGGGATGTACATTGAATCTATCGGGAGGTAAAGCATGGGTCTGGCGCGTCGTTTGGCCGCACTGCTGCTGTTGGTCGTCCTGCTGGCCTCCCTTGGGGGACTCCAAGTACGGGCCTACCCGGTAGAGATCGCGCCGGAGCGGCCCCGGGCCAATCCGGGCGACGTCGTCATCAGCGAGGTGGCCTGGGCCGGCACAAGCGGCTCCACCCATGATGAATGGATCGAGCTGTACAACACCACCGCCTCCGCAATCGACCTGAGCGGCTGGACCCTGGCGGCCCAGGACGGAACGCCCTCCATCAACCTGGAGGGGACGATCCCGGCCTATGGCTATTTTTTGTTAGAGCGGGGCGAGGATGATCATGCCATCGTGGACATCCCCGCCGATCAGACCTACACCGGGGCGCTGCAGAACAATCCCGACGCCGAGACCCTCGAACTGCGCGACGACAGCAGCACCCTGATCGACACCGCCAACGGCAACAGCGGGGAGTGGCCGGCCGGCGACAACACCCAAAAGCTCTCCATGGAACGCGTCGACCCCTGGGGCCCGGACGATGACGCCAACTGGGCCAGCAACGACACCGTGATCCGCAACGGCCGCGACGTGCGCGGGAACCCCGTCAACGGCACGCCCAAGCTGCGCAATTCGGCCTCGGCGCCGGCGGCCGACCTCTGGGTGCGCAAGGCCGGGCCGGCCCAGGTCGTGGTGGGCGCGGACGTCCACTACACGCTCACCCTGGGCAACTGGGGAAACCTGCCGGCGGGCCAGGCCGTGCTCAGCGACACCCTGCCCGCCGGCGTGACCTTTGCCGGCCAGGACAGCCCCTATCCCTTCAGCCGGCCCGATCCCGGCACGCTGGTCTGGGAGGTGGGCACGCTGCCCTTCAGCCTGACCGCCTGGCCCATCCTGGTCACGGGCAGCGTGGCCCCCACGGCCAGCGGCACCCTGACCAACCTGCTCCAGGGCAGCACGGCCGTCACCGAGGTCAGCACGGCCAACAATGCGGCCCAGGCCGAGACCCTCGTGCAGCAGCTCTACCCCGACCTGGCCGTGGCCAAGGCCGGACCCGCCGCCCTGGAACCCGGGGGCGCCATCGCCTATACCCTGACCGTGCAGAACCTGGGCCATTTGGAAGCGCCCGCCGTGTGGCTGAGCGACACCCTGCCGGCCGGCGTGGCCGCCCTCTCCAGCAGCCGGCCCTTCAGCCAGACCGCCCCCGGCCTCCTGCACTGGGAACTGGGCCCGCTGCCCATTGGAGCGCAGGAAACCATCCTGCTCTTTGGACAGGTGCTCTCCTCCGCGGCCGGCCGCCTGACCAACACCGTGACCGCCGGCACGGCCTATACCGAGACGACGCTGGACAACAATACCGCCCGCTGGGGGACCGCGCTGCTGCTGCCCGGCGAGGGACGGGTCGTCATCAACGAGGTGGCCTGGGCCGGCACGGCGGCCTCCACAGACGACGAGTGGCTCGAACTGTACAACGCCTCCCCCTACCCCATCGACCTGGCCGGCTGGGCACTGACCGACGGCGGCGATGGCCCCACCGGCATCAACATTGAGCTCTCGGGCGCGATCACGGCCGGGGGCTATTTCCTGCTGGAGCGCACCGCCGACGACACGGTCAGCGACATCCCCGCCGACCAGATCTATCACGGCAACCTCTCCAACGAGGGCGAGCCCCTGACCCTGAGCAACGCCCTGGGCCAGGTGGTGGACACGGCCAACGCCACCGGCGGCGGCTGGCCGGCCGGCACCAAAGACGAGAACCGCCGCACGATGGAGCGGGTGGACCCCCTGCAGCCCGGCGACGACGCCAACTGGGCCAGCAACGACATGGTCCACCACAACGGCCAGGACGCCAACCAGGACCCGCTCAACGGCACCCCCAAACAGTTGAACTCGGCTTCCTACCCACCCCCGCCGGCCGCCGACCTGGCCCTGCACAAAAGCGGCCCCCTAACGGTGACGCCGGACAGCCCCATCCAGTACACCCTGCACATCAGCAACGTGGGCACGCTGCCGGCCACCGCCGTGCGCCTGACCGACAGCCTGCCGGCCGGGGTGACGCCCCTCTCCAGCAGCCGGCCCTTCAGCCAGACCGCTCCCGGCCGCCTGGCCTGGGAACTGGGGCTCGTCCCCACTGCCACCCAGGTGCAGATCACCCTCAGCGGCTGGGTGCAGGAGACGGCCGCCGGCACCCTGACCAACGTGCTCTCGGCCACCACGACGGCCAGCGAGACCGAGATGATCAACAACGCGGCCCGCTGCCATACCACGGTGGTGGTCACCGGACAGGCGCGGGTGCTCATCGAGGCGCTGCTCTACCATGGCTACCAGTCCGGAGAGCCCGACGAGGCCATGCGCTTGGTCAACGTGGGCAGCGGGCCGGCCGACCTGGCGGGCTGGCGCATCTGCGACAGCGGCAGTGGGGGCTCCTGCGCGGAGCTGCCGGCCATTATGCTCAACCCCCGCCAGCGGATCTGGCTGACCGGCGACGCGGCCGCCTTTGCCATCTCCTTTGGCTACGCCCCCGATTACGAACTGGCCTCCTGGCCGGGTTACGCGGACGATGGCGACGAGGCCGTGCTGCGCGACGCCGCCAACCTGCCCGTGGACACGGTCGTCTACGAGGACGGCGACACAGACACCCCCGGCTGGTCCGGGCCGGCACTGCAGCCCTACAGCGGCTCGGGCAACTTTGCCGCCCGGGGCCAGATCCTGCAGCGCGCGCTGGACGAGGACAGCGGACTGCCCGGGGCCGACAGCAACACCCGTGCCGATTGGTGGCAGTTCCCCAACGATCCCGCCCACGGCCGGCGCCCGCTCTACCCCGGTTGGGACCTGGAACTCTTTTTCTGGCCCCTGTCGCTGACCGAGGCGGCCTCGCTGACGGTCGCGATCGCCCCGGACAACGCGGCCGAGGTCCTGCTGGAAGCCATCGAGGGTGCGCAGGTCAGCATTGAGGCCGAATTCTACGACCTCAAGCACTATGGCCTGGTCCAGGCCCTGGCTACGCGGGCACAGGCCGGCGTGGACGTGGTCGTGCTGCTGGAAGGGGAACCGGCCGGCGGCCTGGCCGACCAGGAACTGTGGGCCTGCCAGGAACTGGAGGCGGCCGGCGGGCAGTGCTGGTTCATGTTCAACGAGGACAGCCTGCGCCTCTACGACCGCTACACCTTTTTACACAGCAAGTTCATGCGCATCGACGGGGAGTGGGCCATACTCTCCTCGCAGAACCCCACCGGCGGCGGCCTGCCCGACGACGACAAGAGCGACGGGACCTGGGGCTCACGGGGGGTGCTGCTGCTCACGGACGCGCCGGCGGTGGTGGATTGGCTCGGTGCGGTCTTTGCCGCCGACTGGGACCCGGCCCAGCACAACGACCTGACCCGCTGGGCCGAGGACAATCCCCACGGCTACGGCGCGCCCCCGCCCGGCTTTGAACCGCTGACCCGCACGGGCGGGACGACCTCGACGGTCTATTTTCCCACCCCGCTGCGCATCTCGGGCGAGATCGGCTGGGAACTCTTCTCCGCGCCCGAGGCGGCCCTGCGCCAGAGCGACGCCCTGCTGGGTCTGCTGGCCCAGGCCGGCGCCGGCGCCGCCGTGGACGTGGAGCAGATGTACGAGTACCGCCACTGGGGCCTGTTGGAGGACAGCACGCCCGCGCCCAACCTGCGCCTGGAGGCCTATATCGAGGCCGCCCGCCGGGGGGCGCGGGTGCGCATCCTGCTCAACTCGGGTGCCTTTGGGCAGGACTACTTTGACCCCTCCGACAACCTGGAAACCATACGCTATGTCAACGACATCGCCCGCCGGGAGGGCCTGGACCTGCAGGCCCGCCTGGGCGACCCCACGGACTATGGCATCCACAACAAGCTGGTGCTGGTGCGCCTGGGGGAGCAGGGCTACAGCCACATCGGCAGTCTCAACGGCAGTGAGACCTCCAACAAGGTCAACCGCGAGGTCGTGGTGCAGGTGCGCTCGCTGGAGGTCTATGACTACCTGGAGGCCATGTTTGAGAAGGATTGGTACCGTTCGGGCCAGATCTATTTGCCGCTGCTGGTAAAAGGGGGGCGGGGGCCGGCCCAGCACCTGCTGGTCAGCGAGGTCTTGTACGACGTCGCCGGCGAGGACGTGGGCAAAGAATGGGTCGAGCTGTACAACCCCACCGGGGAGGCGGTGGACCTCTCCGGCTGGACCCTGGGCGATGCCAGCGTCCTGGGCGAGTACGGCAGCGGCCGCTACGCCTTTCCAGAGGGCACGGCGATCCCGCCACAGGGCCTGCTGACCGTCGCCGCCCAGGCCGAGGACGTCAGCGGTTTCGTCCCCGACCTCGAGTTCCTCTTGGACCCGGCGCGCGATGATCCGGGCGTGCCCAACATGATCGCCGTGGACGCCTGGGACGGATTTGGCTTTGCCCTGGGCAACTCGGGGGACAAGGTCATCCTTATGGATGTCAGCGAACAGGCGGTGGACGTGCTGGCCTATGGCACCGGGACGTACCCGGGCCTGATCCCCCATCCGGGCGGCGTGGAGGCCGGACACTCCCTGGAGCGCCGGCCGCCGGAGCGGGATTCGGATGACTGCAGCGCGGACTTTTTTCCGCGCTACCCGCCGACGCCGGGCGAGTTGCCCTAGCCCTGGGCCAGACAACTTTATATGTTGAGACAGTCAAGACCACATTTGGAGGCAGACATGCGCAAAAAGACAGTCCGTGACATCGAGGTGCAGAACAAGCGCGTATTGATGCGGGTGGATTTCAACGTGCCCCTGGAGGAGGGCCGAGTGACGGATGACACCCGGATCCGGGCCGCTCTGCCCACGATCCAATACCTGTTGGAACGGGGCGCGGCGCTGATCCTGATGTCGCACCTCGGCCGGCCCAAAGGCCAGGTGGACGAGGGACTGCGCATGGCCCCGGTGGGGGCGCGCCTGAGCGAACTCTTGGAGGGCCCGGTGCGGGTGCTGCGGGACTGCCTCGGCCCGGAGGTGGAAGAGGCCGTGGAGGCCATGCAGCCAGGGGAGGTCATCCTGCTGGAGAACACCCGCTTTTACGAGGGCGAGAAAAAGAACGACCCCGACATGGCCCGCCAGTTGGCCGCCCTGGGAGAGATCTATGTCAATGACGCCTTTGGCGCGGCCCACCGCGCCCACGCCTCCACGGAGGGGGTAACCCAATACCTGCCGGCCGTGGCCGGCCTCCTGATGGAGCGCGAGCTAGAGACCCTGGGCCGGGTGCTGGAGGAACCCGCGCACCCCTTTGTGGTCATTTTGGGTGGGGCCAAGATCTCGGACAAGATCGGCGTTATCCGCAACCTGCTGGACCCGGCCGATGCGCTGTTGATCGGCGGGGGCATGGCCAACACGTTCCTCCAGGCCCAGGGGCACAATGTCGCCGAATCGCTGGTGGAGGAGGAGGCCGTGGTCGAGGCCCAGGCATTGCTCGTCGAGGCCGGCCAGCGCGCGCTGCGCCTGCTGCTGCCAGTGGACGTGGTGGTAGCCGACGACTTTAGCGCCGAGGCCGCCCTCAAGACGGTGGGCGTGGACGAGGTGCCGGCCGGCTGGCGCATCCTGGACATTGGCCCACACACGGCGGAGGAATTCGGCCGAGCCCTGCAGGATGCGCGCACGATCTTTTGGAACGGGCCGATGGGCGTTTTCGAGTTCGCCCCCTTTGCCAAAGGCACGCGAGCGGTGGCCCAGGCGGTCGCCGACAGCGACGCCTTTAGCGTAGTTGGGGGCGGTGATTCGGTGGCAGCGATCCAACAGATGGGCCTGGCGGAACGCATCGACCACATCTCCACCGGCGGCGGCGCCAGCCTAGAGTTTTTGGAGGGCAGCCCGCTTCCAGGCGTGGAAGCCCTGGACGAGCGCCAGGATTGAGCATCGACATCTCACAAGGAGGGCAACATGAGCAAACGCAGGCCGATCATTGCGGGAAACTGGAAATGTCACAAGACGGTGCCAGAGGCGGTCGAACTGGCGGCCCAGGTCGTACAGGCGGTGGCCCCCATCCAGGGCGTCGAGGTCGCCCTGTGCCCGCCCTTTATCGCGCTGAATGCAGTGCGCCGCGAGTTGAGCGGCAGCGCCGTGGGTCTGGGGGCCCAGAACGTCTACCTGGAGGAGGGGGCCTACACCGGCGAGATCGCCCCGCGTATGCTGACCGGGCTCTGTGATTACGTAATCATTGGGCACTCGGAGCGGCGCCACCAGTTTGGTGAGGACGACCAGCTGATCAATGCCAAGCTGCGGACGCTTTTGGCCCACGACTTGGCACCCATCCTCTGTGTGGGCGAGAAACTGGAACAGAACGAACGGGGCGAAACCGAGGCGGTGGTAGCGGCTCAACTGCGGGCCGGCTTCAAGGGGGTAGACGGCCAACGCTTCCTGGCCCTGGGTGGGATCATTGCCTACGAGCCCGTCTGGGCCATCGGCACCGGCAAGGCCTGCCACGGACCGACCGCGAACCGGATCATTGGCCGGCTGCGCCAACTCTTTGGCGATCTGTACGGCCCAGAGGCGGCGGAGGCCCTGCGAATCCAGTATGGCGGCAGCGTCAAGCCGGCCAACGTTGACGAGTTCATGGAGCAGCCCGAGATTGACGGGGCCCTGGTCGGAGGGGCCAGCCTGCAGTTGGAAGCATTTCTCCCCCTGGTGCAGCGTACGGCCGCCCTGCGCGCGGCCACCGAGTAGTCACCCCCACCCGCCGCTGGAACCGCGCCCAACCTAACCAGCACGAACGGGTCTATTGACGGAGCAGTGCAGTGGAAACAAAAGGCAAGCTTGTCACACGTCTGCGGCGCATTGAGGGACAGGTGCGGGGTCTGCTGCGGATGGTCGAGGAAGAAAAAGAGTGCGACCAAATCCTGACCCAACTTTTGGCCGTACGGGCCGCGCTGGACCAAACCGCCCTGCAGTTGATCGACCGTTACATCGAAACCTGCCTGCCGAACTGCCTGGGGGAAGGAGAGGAGGTCTCCCCGTCCCGGGTCCGCCTGCGGCGATTGCTGGAACTGTTGATGCGGATGCGCTGAACCCGCCTCGGCTGCGCCGAGGTTGGCGGGGGCCTCCTGTTCCACAAATGAACCCTGCCGGGCCGCTTTACAAATGGCCCGAGAGCCGTTATAATAAATACGGCTTGAGCAAATTTATTGGAGCTACGATCGTTAGGGGCCGCGGAGGCTGCTCTGATCGGAAGATCTAGGAGTCTTCCATGCAACACGACATCCAATTGGCCTGCACGCCCAGCCGGGATAGCCTGCCCCCCCTCGAAGAGGAGCAACTGCTCTACCTGCTGGTAGAGATCCTCTCCTATGGAGATCAGGGGGCCCAAACACGCCTGCCCCTGGATATCTGCCTAGTCCTGGATAACAGCAGCTCGATGCGTGGGGAACGCCTCTACCAAGCCAAGGAGGCGGCCCGTCACATCGTCAGCCAGATGTCCCAGCAGGACTATTTCTGTCTGGTGGTCTTTAACGACCAGGCCCAAGTAGTGGTACCGCGCCAGCAGGTGCGGGCCCCGGCCTCCCTGCGCGAGCACGTCACCGAGATCGAGGCCTCCGGCGGCACCGAGATGGCCCGGGCGATGGAGCAGGCCTTGACACAAATGCGCAGCCTGGGTCCCTTTCCGGGGGTGCGCCGGCTGATCCTGCTGACGGATGGGCAGACCTATGGCGACGACAACCGCTGCGTCGAATTGGCCCGCCAACTCCAGCAGATGGGCGCGGGGATTACAGCCCTAGGCCTGGGCGACGACTGGAACGAAGACCTGCTCTCCACAATGGCGGCCCATGGAAACAGCCGCAGCGAATACATCTCCGGGGCCGAAAGCGTCGTCAGCCTCTTTCAGCAGGAAATGCGCCTGCTGCAGGGAATTCTGGCCCAAGAAATGGTCCTGAGCCTCAAGGGCATAGCCGATCTTGAGGCCAAACAGTTCTTCCGGATCAGCCCGGAGGTCACCTCTCTGCCCCTACGGGAAGAGCGGGCCCACGAGTGGTTAGTCCCCCTGGGGGAATGGATGGGCGGGGAGCCACAGGTGTTCCTGGCCGAGATGATTGTGTCCCCGCTGCCGCGAGGCGAGCACGATCTATTGCAGGTAGAGCTTTCCTATCGCCTGCCGCGAGAGCCGGCCCGCCGACGGGTGCATGATCAACTCACCCTGCCCTTTCGGCCACAGCAGGCCTCCGGGATGCAAGTGCCCTCCAAGCTGCTCCTGGCTCTGGAAAAGCTAATGGCCTACCGCATGCAAGAGTCCGCCTGGCGGGAAGCCCGTCGGGGCAATGTGGATCAGGCCACCCGGCGTCTGCGCCGGATCGCCACCCGCCTGGTCAACATGGGGGAGAGCAGCCTGGCGGAGACGATCGAGCGCGAAGCGCTGCACCTGGAACGGACCGGCCGTGTTTCCGCAGGCGGCAAAAAAGAGGTCCACTATGGAACCCAGCGCCTGGGACGCCGCTGGGAGCGAGATCGCAAAGAGTGAGCGTAAACTATGATGATTTGTCCATATTGCAAGCGTGAACTGATCGAAGGGACCATTCTCTGCCCCGAGTGTGGAACCAGCCTGGTCGGAGTAGAGGATGCATCATCCCCTGCAGAAGCCGTTGGTTCAACGGACAAGACTGGCACGGGTCCCATCCCCAAAAAATCGGAGGATCAGTTGACTACAGCACAGATTACCCTGGCGCAGCTGCGACTACTCGTCCTGAACAGCGGTCGGACCATCCCCTGCCCCATCGACGAGGTCATCCTGATCGGGAGGGGGGACGCTGCCGGGGGCATTTTCCCCGAGGTTGATCTGACCCAGGATAACGGTTATATGGCTGGGGTGTCGCGTCGCCATGCCCGGATCATCCGCCGGGGGGACGAGTTCTACCTGGAGGATCTGGAGAGTATGAACGGCACCTTTCTCAACCGAAAACGCCTGCCGCCGCACACACCTACCCCTTTCGAGGGCGGCGACGAGATCCGTCTGGGGAACATGGTCCTGCGCGTTATCATGGACGAGCTTTCCTAAAGCCCCTGGAAGGAGGCGCTAGTGGCCTATTTGCTCTTGGTACACGTACTTGGGGAAGAACCCTTCCTAGCCGACGCGGAAGAACTACCCAATCCCACGGATAACTTTCTCTGGTTTTCCAACCCCCGCAAGCGGGATGGAAAGCCCATCCCCTACATCGCCCGCGAGGCCACCGAATTCTTTTTGCCCTGGCACCGCGTCAGTATCGTCGAGGTAATGAGGGGTGGTGAAGGGGAGGAGGAAGACAAAATTCTCGAGTTCTTCCGCGACTAATCGGCGCTGCTGCGGTCTAGGACACGGATTTTTTGCCGATTGCACGGATGATGCGGCGCGAATTTCCCTGCCGTTTGGGGCCAGTCGCATACATGATACTCCGTGTGATCCATAGCGAGGGACAATATCGCTTGAATGCTGAAACGCTTTCCGCCTGGCTGGAACACAACCTGTTGGCCGTCCAGCGGCCGACCCGCTACAGTGGGGGGGAGTGGAACAGCCGCCAGGCAGATTGGCCGGCCGCCCGGATCCGGGTGGCCCTGGCTTATCCCGACTTGTACGACGTCGGCATGGCCAATTTGGGCCTGCAGATTCTCTACGATCGCCTGAACCGCCTGCCGGGGGTCCTGGCCGAACGGGTCTATGCCCCCTGGCCGGATATGGAAGCGGCCATGCGCCGGGATGGCATCCCCCTCTACGGGCTGGAGAGCCGGCACCCCCTGGGCGAATTTGACCTGATTGGTTTCAGCCTGCCTTACGAATTAACCTACAGCAACGTCCTGAACATGCTGGACCTGGCCGGCCTACCCCTGTTCGCGAAGGAGCGTGAGGCCGCGCATCCCCTGGTGATCGCCGGCGGATCCGCCGCCTACCACCCCGAACCCCTGGCCGATTTCATCGACCTTTTCGTGCTGGGCGAAGGCGAGGAGGTGTTGGAGGAACTGGTAGGCCTGCTGATCGAGGCGCGCCAGGCCGGGGCGACGCGGGAGCAATTCCTGCGCCGGGCAGCGCAGCTACAAGGCATATACGTTCCCCGTTTCTACGAGGTGACCTATCACCCAGATGGCACGCTGGCGGCGGTCCAGCCTCGGGGAGAGGACATCCCCCAATGTGTGAGCAAACGTCTGATCGCCGACCTGGTGGACTCGCCCACGGTCACCCGGCCAGTCATGGCCCACATGGCCTCCGTGCAGGATCGGGCCGTGGTCGAGATCCAGCGGGGCTGCAGCCGGGGCTGCCGTTTCTGCCAGGCCGGTATGATCTATCGCCCGGTGCGGGAGCGCTCACCGGAGGAGGTGCGCGCCGCCGCCGCCGAACTGCTGGCCCACACCGGCTACGGAGAACTCGCCCTGCTCTCCTTCAGCGCCAGCGACTATAGGCACATTCGCCAGTTGCTGCAGGACCTGGCCGACGACTATCGCGAGCTGGGGCTGTCCCTGTCGCTGCCCTCCCTGCGCCTGGATTCCTTTTCCGTGGACCTGGCCGAGATCATTGCCGAACGGCGGCGTACCGGCCTGACCTTTGCCCCGGAGGCGGGGACGCAGCGCCTGCGCGATATCATTAACAAAGGCCTGACCGAGGAGGATTTTCGCCGTACCCTGGAGGCCGCTTTTTCCCGTGGTTGGCACCGGGTCAAGCTCTATTTCATGATTGGCCTGCCCAGCGAGACCGAGGCCGACCTGCAGGGCATTGTGGATATGGTCCACGAGGCCCAACGCATCGGACGAGAGCACGCCGGCCGGCGCGTCCGCATCGCTGTCAGCATTTCCCACTTGGTGCCCAAACCCCACACCCCTTTCCAGTGGCTGGGGCAGGCCGATCCGCAAGCGCTGGAGGAAAAGGTGCGCTTTTTGCGGCAGTCGCTGCGCAGCCGGTTCATCGAATTTTCCTGGCACGATATTGCCGCCAGTCGCCTGGAGGCCGCCTTTGCCCGCGGCGATCGCCGCCTATCAGGGATCCTGCTGGAGGCCTGGCGGGCCGGGGCCCGCTTTGACGCCTGGCACGAGCACTTTGAGGCCGAGCTCTGGTGGACCGCCTTTCGCCAGGCCGGCCTGGATCCGGCCTTTTATGCCCAGCGCGAACGCTCCCAGAGCGAGCTCCTGCCCTGGGATCATCTCTCCTGCGGGGTCGCGAACAGCTTTCTTTGGCGGGAATACCAGCGCGGCCTGCGCGGTGAGACCACCCCCGACTGTCGCCTGGGCGTGTGCACGGGCTGTGGGGTGCAGCGGATTGCCGACTGCCCGACCTCCCCTCCTAGCCCTGCTGGCGCAGCAGGGCCATAAACACATCCTCCATGCTGGGGGCAATCGGCCGCAGGCGCAGCCCTTGTTCCAAGCCCGCCTGCCAGAGATGGCCGCGCACGGGCTCCAGCGACTCCCGGGCCTGCGACACCACCAGGTGCAGCGTTTCGCCAAAGATCTGCACGTCCAACACGCCCGGGGCATCCTGCAGCACTTCCCGGGCCCGGGCAACGGCGGTCCCCCGCACTTCTAACAGCTCGTAGGGATAATTTGACTTGAGCTCCTGGGGAGTTCCCACCGTCAGCAGTCGCCCCCCCGCCAAAAAACCCACCCGATTGCAGCGCTCGGCTTCATCCATGTAGGGCGTGCTGACCAGAATGGTCACTCCCCGCCCCAGCAGGTGGTAGAGAATGCCCCAGAACTCGCGCCGGGCCACCGGGTCCACGCCGGTGGTGGGCTCGTCCAACAGCAGCAACTGCGGTCGATGAATCAGGGTGCAGGCCAGGGCCAGCTTTTGTTTCATCCCTCCGGATAGATATTCGGCCCGCCGCCGGCCAAACTGGCTCAGGCGGGCAAAACGCAGCAGTTCGGCCATGCGCTCCTGGCATTCCTGACCATAGACGCCATAGACCTCGGCGAAAAAGGCCAGGTTTTCCCGCACGCTCAGATCAGGGTAAAGGCTAAACCGCTGGGGCATGTAGCCAATGAGGGCCTTGACCTGCTCCACTTGCTCGACAATGTCGTAGCCCAACACCCAGGCCCGCCCCGATGAAGGCGCCAGCACGCCGGATAACAGGCGCAGCGTCGTGGTCTTGCCGGCCCCATCCGGACCGACCAGGCCAAAGATCTCGGGCTGGCGGACCGTCAAGTCCAGGCCGGCCAGCGCGGCCAAGGAGCCAAAGTTTCGGCCCAATTGCTCCGCGCGAATTGCCCCCGTCTCCAAGCCTGCCCCCGACCTAGGTCATCTTGACCACGATGTCGTGGATGACGTTGGCCGCCTCATCCCCCCGGTCGGCGGCATTGCTCAAATGGCGATAGATCTCGCGCAGCTTGAGCATCTCCACAATGTGCTCCACGTCCTGCGGGCCGCTGAATAGTTCGGCCAAGGCCTCGCGGTAGACGTTCTCGACCCGGTTCTCAAAGGCCTTGGCCCGGGAAGCATGCTCGGTAGCCAGACTGGATCGTTTCATCAGGTATTCGACGGCCAGGCAAATCTCCTCGCCGGCCTCGCGGAGCAGTTCCACCATGCGTGAGAGGTAGCCGTTGGGTTGAACGGCCAGGATGGTCATCTCGTCCACGGTAGTGTAGGCGTAATCCAATACGTCGTCAATGTCCCGGGACAGGGCAAAGATATCCTCCCGATCGATGGGGGTGACAAAAGTGCGGTTGAGATCGTCGATCAACAGGCGGCGCAGCTCGTCCCCTTCCTTTTCTAATTGGCGCAATTGGCGGGCGTGCTTGTCCGTGGGCTTGCGCAAATAGTCCTCCAGGGCCTCCAAGCCCTCCATTACTTTTCGAGCCTGTTCCAACAGCATCTGGATAAAATTGGGCCGGCGCCTCCGAAAGAGTTTTTTCAACAGGTTCACTGCATCCTCCTTGGGGATAGGGTCAATTCAGCCCCACTGCCTTGAGCAGAAACCAGCAGGCCGCCGACACCAGGGCGGCGGCAGGGATCGTCAGCAGCCAGGTCAGCAGGATCTCGCCAAAGACGCCCCAGCGCACCTTGGACAGCCGCTCGGCGGCCCCGGCACCGGTGATGGCCGAGCTGACCACCTGGGTCGTGCTGACCGGCCCTCCCAGCAGAGCGGCGACCAGAATCGTGCTGGTCGCCGTGACCTGGGCGGAAAAACCATGCAGGGGGCGGATGCGGTAGATGCGCGTCCCCAGGGTGCGGGCGATGCGCATACCGCCGCTGAGGGTGCCCAGGGCGATGGTCACGGCGCTGAGCGCGATGACCCAGGTCGGCACGAGGAACTCTTGCTGCCAGCCGGCCGCCACCAGGCCCATGGTAATGACCCCCATCGTCTTTTGGCCGTCGTTGGTGCCGTGGCTCAGGGCCAGGGCCAGCGAGGCCGGAATCTGGGCCCAGCGGAAAAAGCGGTTGATACGGGGCGTCGCCCCAAACAGCCAGGCCAGGCCGCGCACCAGCCGCAGCAGGAGATAGCTCACCCCCAACCCCACCAGGGGGGAGAGCAGCAGGGCCAGCAGGACTTTTTGCAGGCCGGCCTGCTGGATCGAATCCAGCCCCGTGCTGACCGCCACCGCACCCAGGATCCCACCGACGAGGGCGTGCGAGGAACTGGAGGGCAAGCGCAGCACCCAGGTAAAAACGTTCCAGGCGATGGCGCCCAGCAGCGCGGCGGCGATGGTGAGCACCGTAATCGCCTGGGGATCGACCAGGTCGGCCCCAATGGTCGTGGCCACGGCCACCCCAAAGAGAAAGGGGCCGGCAAATTCCCCCAGGGCGGCCAGCCAGAGGGCCGGACCGGGCTCCATGGCCCCCGAAACGACCATGGTCGAGACGATATTGCCGCTGTCGTGAAACCCGTTGAGAAAATCATAAACCAGGGCCACCACGAGCAGCACCAGAAATGCGATATCATTGCCTGAAAGGGGCATCGGTTCTATCCTAAGCGGCCATGACCGCACGAACAATGGACCCGCCATTATAACAGAAGGTCCCCCAGGCCGCAAATACGGCGGCCGGCGTTTGTGTTTTGGGCATACTGGTTGTATACTGGGACCGCCCACGCAGGCATCGTTCAAAACTGGAATTCCTGCAAACTGAAGGAGGATTTTAACCACAAAGGACACAAAATTTTTTTCCTTTGTATCCCTTCGACAGGCTCAGGGCAAGCCTTGGTGATCCTGACCTTTTTAGTTCCGGCTTGGCCGGGCTAGGAGAAACGATGAAAAACATACTGGTGACCGGCGGCGCGGGCTATATCGGCAGCCACACCTGCCTGGAACTGCTCCAGGCTGGCCACCGCGTGGTCGTCGTGGACAACCTGGTGAACAGCAAGGAGGCCGCCCTGCAGCGGGTCCAGGAACTGGCCGGCCGGGAAATGGCCTTTTACCAGGTCGACCTGTTGGACCGGCCGGCCCTGCAGGCCGTCCTGGACGCCGAGCCGATCGACGTGGTCATGCACTTTGCCGGCTTCAAGGCCGTCGGCGAGTCGGTGGAGCGTCCCTGCTCCTATTACCGGAACAACGTGGGCGGTACGCTGAACCTGCTGCAGGCCATGCGGGAACACGGCGTCAGGGACATTGTCTTTAGTTCCTCGGCCACCGTCTATGGGCAGCCGGAGCAAATGCCCATCCGCGAGGATTTCCCCCTGGCCCCGCTCAATCCCTACGGCCACTCCAAGCGCTTTGTCGAGCAGATCCTGCAGGACCAGCAGCGCGCCGACCCGCGCTGGAATGCAGCCATCCTGCGCTATTTCAACCCGGTGGGCGCCCATCCCAGCGGCCGCATCGGCGAGGACCCCCAGGGGACCCCCACCAACCTGTTCCCCTATATCGCCCAGGTGTTGGTGGGGCGGCGTCCCTTCCTGCGGGTATGGGGCGACGACTATGCCACACCCGACGGCAGCGGCGTCCGCGACTATATCCACGTCGTCGACCTGGCCCTGGGCCACCTGCACGCCCTGGACAAACTGGCCGAGCGGCCCGGCGTGGTCATCTATAACCTGGGCACCGGCCGGGGCCACAGCGTGCTGGAGGTGCTGGCCGCCTTTGAGCGGGCGGCCGGCCAATCCATCCCCTACCGCATCATGGAGCGCCGGCCCGGCGACGCCGCCGTCAGCTATACCGACCCCGCACGGGCCCAGGCCGAACTGGGCTGGACGGCCCAGCGGGACCTGCTGGCCATGTGCGCGGATAGCTGGCGCTGGCAGTCCAATAACCCCAATGGTTACTAGTAGACTGCTTGGGCCAACTTTGGTATAATGTGAGTAACACTGGTCTAGCGGGAGGAAATAATGCTCGACCGCATTCTGATGCAAATGCGGGAAAAGATCCGTACCCGTCAATATGTAATGACCCTACATGCTGAAGCCGAAATGGACAATGACGGGTTAACAATTTTTGATGTTGAGCGGGGCATACTAACCGGTCGAATCATTGAGAGGCAAAAGGATCAGCTTACGGGCGAGTGGAAGTATCTGGTCGAGGGTTGGACCATTGTCGGGGACTTGGTGGTTGCTGTGGTAAAATTCGGGCCTACAGAAAAGTTGGTGATTATCACCGTTTATCTAGTTTGAAATAGAGGTGCGGACGATGTTGTGTGATCTTTGTGGTAAAGAAGGGGTCATAATCCGCCGTGTTACGCGGAGTTATGGACAAGGGGACAACCTACTGGTGATTGAGAACATTCCTCTCCTTAGTTGTCCGCATTGTGGGGAGAGTTACCTGACTGCGGAAACCCTGCACGAGATTGAACGCATAAAGCTCCACCGGCGCGAGTTCGCAAAAGAACGTCCTGTACCCGTAGCCGAGTTCGTTTGAATTTTTCAAAGCGCGGCCAGCAGCAGCTCCACCTGGTAGTCCGATTCCCCCTCGGCCTGCAGCAGTTGTTGGATCAGGCCATAGGACGCGCTTACCTCCGCCCGCACCTGCCCGGCCGGCCGCCCCGCCTCGCTGTGAGCCTGGGCCCAGGCCAGCAGCAGCAGCCACCAACACAGCTCGTGGAAGGACTCGCCGTTGAACCAGAGAACGTCCTGGTAGCGGTTGACCCGCAAAAAGTGCTGCACCTCGCCGTCCCGCAGCAGCGTGTTGAGCAGGCGCTGGGCCGGCTGGGGCGTCTCGGCCACCCGCTGCAGCCAATCCTGGTGGCTGACCAACAACTTGACCAGGGCCACGCGCCACCAGGCCGCCTCCTCGTCCAGGCCCAAATCCTGCAGCGCCCGGGCCATGAGCTTGCCCAATTGCCATTCGTCGAGCCAACTGCGGCCGATCTGGACGGTGTCGTCCTGGCCGCTGGCCCGGCCCAGGCGGTGGCTGTACAACCAGCTCAACAGGACGCCCCAACGGGCGGGGTCCTCCCCCAAGGCCTGGCGCAGGTGGGCCGCCGCAGCCGCGTATTCGGGATCCCTGACGAGTCCTTCTGACTCCTCACCGTGATCCACCAGATCGAGAATAGCCGCCAGCTGCCGGCGGATCTCCCCGGCCACGGCGGCGGCGTCCCCGCTGCCCCCGCAGAACTGGCGGGCCTGCTCCAACAGGTGCCGGGCCTTGTGTTCCGCTTCGTCCAGCACCTGGGGGATGCGCTCCGCCCGCTCATCTTCCAATGGGAGGTTGTAGCTGTCCATTACCCAGCGCAAGTGGCCGGCGTTGAGCAGTTCCTTGTAGGGTCCGTGGACGGCCTGCATAAAGATTTCCTGCAGCGCCTCCTCGATACTGGGTACACCTCGCCCGTTCAGGTAGGCGGCCAGTTGGGCATAGGGCTGCTCGGAACTGTCCTGGACCTCGCGGAAATCCAGCAGGACGTAGCATTGATAGGCGCCCAGCTCGACATAGAGCCCCGCCCGGCAGAGGGATTGGCTCTCGCGGATGTATTCCAGCCCGCTCAGATGATCGCGAAACATACAGTAGGTGCCGGGGGTATCGTGCAGGCCCAGGCCCTCCCCCAGGTGCCGCTGCCTCAGTTCACGGCTGCCGTCCTCCCGCTTGAGCGCATAGGCCGCCGAGCTGCGGATCCAGCCGCGGGCCTCGGCGTAGCGATTGTGATAGACCATCAGAGCGCGCTCCTGGCCGGCCTGGTTCGAATAGGCCAGGACGTCCTCGTTGACGTGTCCCTCCGGGGCATAGAAATCATAGAGCAGGAAATCCTGCACCTGGGCAAAGAGGTGCCGTTTCTTGAGCAGGGGAAAGATCTCGCGCTCGTGCCGTTCGACCAGGGCGCGGTCGGCTTGCTCGCGCCACATGGCCCGGCGGTATTCCATGCCGTACTTTTCGGTCAATCCCTCGATCTGGCCGTGCCCGAACATGGGCAGGCCCGGCATGGTGACCATCAGGGTGCAGATACCAAAGTACTTGTCGCCCTTACCAAATTGGGCCACGGCGGTCTCTTCGTCCGGGTTGTTCATAAAGTTGACAAAGCGCTTGAGGATTTCCGGATCAAACTCGAGCGTGTTCTTGACCACACTGCGATACTTGGCATTGTCCTCGTCGCGCAGCATGTTCATAAAGGCGCTGTTATAGACCCGATGCATGCCCAGAGTGCGCACGAAATAGCCCTCCATGAGCCAAAAGGCCTCGGCCAGCAGCAGGGTGTCGGGGGCCTCGGCGGCGACACGGTCCACCACCTCCCGCCAGAACTCGACCGGCATGGCCGCGTCAAACTCGGCCTTGCTCAGGCCGTGCTCGGCCCGCGAGGGAATGTCACCGCCGCTGCCCGGTTCGGGGAACCACAGCCGCTGGTAATGGCGCTTAGTCAGGGTCATGGCGGCGTCAAAGCGGATGATGGGGAAATCGCGGGCGACGTGCAGGATGGTCTGGATGACCGCCTCGCGCACCTCCGGCTGGAGATAGTTCAACTGGGCCGTGTCGTTCCAGGGCATGCTGGTGCCATCGTTGCCGTGATAGATGTAGCGGCTCTCGCCGGTCCAGCGGTCCACCCGCTTGAACACGACGGCGGCGTCGCTGCGGCTGTAATAGTGGTCCTCCAAATGGATCCCCACCCGCTGATCCCAGGACAGGTCCGGGCCATTGAAGCTATAGCCGGGAAAGGGGCTGTGTTCCAGGGACAGGAACCACTCGGGGTGCTCGATCAGCCAGCGCGAATCGATGCCCATGTGATTGGGGACCATGTCGCTGGCCAGGCGGATGCGCCGCTGCCAGGCCCGCTCGCGCAGGTTCTGGTAGGCCTCCTCACCACCCAGGTCGTCGGCGATGCGATAGTCAAAGAGCGAGTAGGCCGAGGCGGCGGCCTCGGGGTTGCCGCAGAGCTGCTTGATGCGCCGGGAGGCCGGGCTGCGCTGCCACAGCCCGATGAGCCAGAGGCCGGAAAAACCCCAGCGGGCCAGGGTGTCCAGAGCCTCGTCCGGGATCTGGTCCAGCCGTTCGATGGGGCGTTGGTACTGCTGGGAAAGCTGGTCCAACCAGACGTAGGCGTTTTTGGCCAGGATCACCAGACGGGGCATCCAGTCCAGATCCTCGCTGAAACGTTCCGCTTCCAGTTCCAGCCCACTGAAATCGACCACCCGGGCCGGGCCAGGGCCCAGCAGGCCCAGCTTGCTCTCCTCCTTGAGCAGGTCCAGCCCGCTGAGCAGCCGGTAGAGGTGCTTGCCCAACAGATAGCCCCAACGCTCTTGTATATAGTTCAATTGGCCGACCAGGGAGTGGGGCACGGCGATAGCCGGGTCGCGCAGCATGTCGAGCAGGTTCTGGCGGTCGGGGCCAAAACCCGGCTGCTGCTCAAAGAACTCGTGCAGGCCGGCGAAAATTTGGCTGTAGGAGCTCTCCTGTTCCAGGGGGTCGTCGTCAAAGAGGTCCTTGTAGGGGCTAAAGGCGGGGTTGAGATTGCTCAGCCAGAGCAGCAGCAGTTCCTCCAACAACAGCTGGCGGTTGGGGCGACCCTCCGTCTCCCCCTCCAGGTACTCCCGGGGGTTCTGGCCCCGATAGACGTCCAGCGGGGGAAACTCGTCGGCGAACCTGAGCAGGGTACGGTCGACCTTTTGCCGGCCCACGGTCTCCTCGATCCAACCGAGGGCCTGGGGCAGGACGGCGGGATGCTCCTGCTGGCGATACAGATCCAGAATGTAAAAGAGTATCTCTTCGATCAGGCCCATGGCGTTGAGCTGACCGGCGCGCACCGCCCGCTCGGGAAAGCGGACCAAATCGCGCTTTTCGTTCATCTTTTGGGCCAGGAGACGGCTTTGGTGAAAGGACTTGAGGACAATGTTGCCCCGCGGCGAGAACATTGTCTCTTCCAGATCGTAATGGCTGCGGGCCTGGCGCGAGACGTGAAACCCTGGAACGAGGGACGATTGCTCTTTCGGCATGGCGCCTCCTGTACAAGAACTAGGCCCAAATGGACCGGTGCGGCGAGATGGCCCCCATCGCTTTGGCGGGCGGGCCTTTCCATTATAGCAAAGCTGGGCCAAAATACAAGTCTGTCTGGCGATAGGTTGCCGACAGACCCTACTGAGGGTATAATGACGCTGGCACTCATAAAAAGGAGGAACCCATGTCCGAGGATCGCTTTGAGAACGTCACCATCGTCAAGAAAGCCAATATCTACTACGAGGGCCAAGTGACCAGCCGCACGGTGCTTTTCCCGGACGGATCGCGCAGGACCCTGGGCGTGATGCTGGCCGGGGAATACGAGTTTGGCACCGCCGAGCGCGAGCTGATGGAGGTATTGGCCGGAGAGATGAAGGTGCTGCTCCCCGGTAGCGAGGAATGGCAGGTCTTTGGCCCGGGCGACAGTTTCGCCGTGCCGGCCGATTCGTCCTTCAAGCTGGTCATCGACGGAGTGGCCGACTACTGCTGCTCCTACGGCTGAGGGCGGTTTAGCCCAGCAGCCCGCGGACGTGGTACACGGTGACCTCCCCCTCGATGCCCTTGAAGCGCAGCCCGTGCACGGGCGTGGCCTGCACCCGCTCGCGGATGGCCTGGTAGGTGGCCTCGCTGACGAGCACCTGGCCGGCCGCGGCCGCATTGCAGATGCGCGAGCCCAGGTTGGCCGCCCGCCCAATCACGGTATAGTCGGTGCGCCGGGCGCAGCCGATCTCCCCCACGATCAGCTCCCCGCTGGCGATACCCACCCCGATGGGCGAGGCTTCGATCCCCCGATCCCGCCAACGCCGCACGACGGTCTGGTGCACCCGCTGCATCTCCAGGCCGGCCTGCACGGCCCGCAGGGCGTGGTCGGGGCGGGCAAAGGGGGCCCCAAAGAGGGCCATGACCTCGTCACCGACGAATTTGTCCAGGGTGCCCTCGTGGGCCAGGATGACCTCGGTCATCTGGGACAGGTAGTCATTGATGAAATCGACCAAGAGTTCCGGATCGGTGTGCTCGGCCAGGTAGGTCGATTCGCGCAGGTCGGCGTACAGCACGCTGAGTTCGCTGCGCTCGCCCTCTAAAAAGTCCACGTCCGGGGCCGCCAGCAGTCGCTCCAGCACGTGGGGGTCGACCGAGCGCCCCAGCACCTGGCGCAGGCGCCGGCGTTCCAGGCTCTCAAAGATCGTTGTGTCCATCTGGCTGGCGATGGCGCTCAACAGACGGCGGTCGTGCTGGCGAAAGCCGGCCGGCCCGTAGCGATTGGCCACCCCCAGGACGCCAATGATCTCCTCGTGCAGGATCAGCGGGATGCACATCACCGAGCGGATGCCCGGCTCCAAATCGTTGTAACAGACCATTTCGGCTTTCTGCAGCGCCTCGTTGGCCACCCGATTGACGGCCTCGTAGTAGGGCGAGACCCGAAAGAGGTCGTCGTGCGTCACGGCGCGCAGTTCCAGGCGCCGGCCCACGGGGTCGTAGAGCAGCACAAAACCCATCTCGGCCTGGATGACGCCGCTCAGTTCCTGCAGGGCGGCGTTGAGCATGTCGTCAAAGGGCAGGTTCATGTCGCGGATGCGGTCCACCCGGTAGATGGTCTCTAGCTCGAGGTTGCGCTGGTGCAGCTCATAGTGGGCATAGGCCTGCACAACCGCCGAGTCCATCTGGCTCTCGGCCGCCTTGAGCAGGGCGACGTCGTCCCGATCGAAGGGTTGGCGGGAGCGGGCCAGCAGCAGAGCGCCCAGTTGCTCCTCCCCCATCCAGATGGGGGTCGCCGCCAACTGCAGGTTCTCGGGGGGGCGGGTGTGGCCCAGGACGTCGGGCGCCTGGCCTTCCCGCCAGACCACCACCCCCTCGCTCTGCAGCGCCCAGCGGGCGAACTGGCGCACCAGGGCCGGCTCCAACTGGCCGAAATAGTCGTAGCGTTCGTTGACCGCCTTGAGCTCCAACTCGCCCGTCTCGTGGTCCAGGAGGCAGAGCAGGCACAGTTCCGCCCCGATCTGGTCGGCAATGGCATTGACGATGGCCTCCAGCATGGCCGGGGGCTCGCTGGCGCTGTCGCGAATGCGGTCGATGGCCAGGATCATGTCCAGTTCCCGCTGTTTTAGTGTCAATTGGCGCTGCAGTAGGGCGATCTGTTCCTCTGTCATTGTGCTCTCCTGCTGGATCCTCGCGTCAGTATCTCAATCCAAGCGGACAAGTTCCAACATTTCCAGGATACCACAGCGCGGGGCAAAAGGCAAATATGATCCGAATTCTGGCCTACTTTCTATGATATAATAGCATTGTGGTTTCGAGTTCGGGCATTCAGTGCCCATGCCAAGTCTAATTGGAGTGCATGCCTATGGATCTCGCCTACATGTTTCGCCGCGGCCTGGCCTACCTGCTGGACAGCCTGCTCATGTTCGGCTTTTTTGTCCTCACCCAGCGCGTGCTTTTCCTGCCCCTGCGCCGGCTCCTCTTTGGTGCGGACGAATGGTTTGCCTCGGGGGTCAAGACCGAGCTGTATACGCTGCTCACCATCTCCCTGCCCATCTGGCTCTACTTTGCGCTGACCGAGGTCTCGGCCTGGCAGGCGACACCCGGCAAGTTCCTGTTGGGACTGCAGACCGTCGATGCCGCCAGCCGGGGGCCGCTCACCCTGCCGCAGTCCCTGCTGCGCACGATCATCAAAATGGTGCCCTGGGAAGTGGCCCATCTGGCCAACAACCTGCCCGTGCCCATGCGCTACGACCCCAATCCCGGATTCCGGCTGGGGTTCCTG
The DNA here is from genome assembly GCA_016928715.1 of Chloroflexia bacterium. Lineage (GTDB taxonomy): Bacteria > Chloroflexota > Chloroflexia > DTKN01 > DTKN01 > JAFGKG01. The sequence goes on along the minus strand of JAFGKG010000004.1, from coordinate 13,236 downwards.
GCCTCGCCGCTGCTGCTCATCCTCTATGCCGCCCTGGCGCTCTGGACTGCCCGCCACCGGAGCCTGCACGACCTGCTGGCCAAGACAATCGTCGTCGCCCGCAAGTAGCCTGGACACAACCATAAAACGGGCGGGGGCAAACAAAGGGGATCGTTCGCGGGCGGCACAGGAATGGGTAAATGCCGGCGGGAATATCAACGGGAGCACCAGCTGCCCGACACTTTAGGGCGGGCAAACCGTTCGCTGGTCGAGTAGGGCGCGGAACGCCCGTATGCTTCGATCCGCTGCTGCTGTTCCCGGATAATCTACACGCTGGCGCTCGATTCCCCGACAACGGCCCGCTCCTCGCTGGTGGCCGGCAGGTAGACCGTAAAGGTCGAGCCCTGGTCGGGTGCGCTCTTGACGGTGATCTCGCCCCCCATCATCTGGCAAAAGCGCTGGCTGATGGTCAGGCCCAGACCGGTACCGCCGTAGCGCGAGATACTCTCCGGGTTGGCCTGGATAAAGGCCTCAAAGATGTGCTCCTGCTGCCCGGCGCTCATGCCGATGCCGGTGTCGCTGATGGCAAAGCGAATCCACTCGGTACGGTAGGCCTGTCCCTCCCGCAGCAGCGATTCGCGCACCGCGGCGAGGGTGACCAATCCGTCCGTGGTGAACTTGGCGGCATTGCTGAGCAGGTTGAGCAGGATCTGGCGGACCTTGGCCTGGTCGGCGTACAGCGTGCCCAGGTCGTCCGCCCAGTCGATCTGCAGGCGATTGCCCCGCTTTTCGACCAGGGGCCGAGAGGTCGTGACCACGTCCTGCAGCATCTCCTGCAGGTCAAAGGTCTGCAAGTGCAGGTTCATACGGCCGGCCTCGATCTTGGACAGGTCGAGCACATTGTTGACAATGCCCAACAGGTGCCGGCCGGCGGTACGAATTTTCTCCAGATCGGGGATAATGTGCGTGTCCCCTTGCTCGGCGGCCTCTTCCAACAGCAGCTCCCCGTAGCCGATAATAGCCGCCAGCGGCGTGCGCAGCTCGTGACTCATGTTGGCCAGGAAGGCGCTCTTGGCCAGGTTGGCCGCCTCGGCCTCCTCCTTGGCCCGATGCAGGGACTCCTTGGCCTGTTTGAGCTGGCTGATATCGTGCAGGACAAGCAGTCGTCCGGTCAACCGCCCGCCCTGGCTGTACAGCGGCGAGATCTGCAGTTCATAGTAGTGCGATTCCGGCTCCGGGCCAAGCTCGACCTGGCTTTGGGACTGCTGAACGTCCCGATACTGCTGGATCAGAGCGGGCCGCATAGCCAAAAGGGAGGTGATGGATTGACCCATGACCTCACTGAGGGGCCGGCCGAACAGCCCCTGCGCCGCCGGGTTCATATCCATGACCCGGTCCTGCTCGTCCAGCACAATGACGCCATCCCGCATGCCCTCAACCACCTTGTCCCGGGCCACTGGGACCAGGTCCAACAGGCGGTAGCGCAGCAGCCCCCAGCCCAAAAAGAGGGCGCTGAGGTTGTAGGCCAGGGGAGTCAGGTCTAGGTAGGGCAGCGGGTTCAGGCCGCTCAGGTACATGGCGTTAGCGATCCAGGGGAACACGGCGCCCAGCAGCATGGCCCCGGTCTGTCCACGCTGCAGGGGGGAGGAGAGCAAAAAGGCGCGCAGCAGCAGCAGCGCCGCGACCAGCAGCAGCAGGTATCCATAGACGGTGTACAGCCAAAAAAAGGGGCCGTAGGTGATATCCAGAATAGGATAGAGACCCCGGTAAAGGACCACCTCGACGTCGGCCCAGACCAGCCCGTGGCCGAGTTCATAGGTCCAGGCGAACAGGACGTCCAGGACGGGGACGATCGACAACAACAGCAGGTTGCGCCGGCCCAGCCAATGCTCGTTGCCCGTGTACTGCAGCACCAGGACCAGCAACGCCAGGGGGATCACGGCGATGCCGGGATACTGCACCTTGGCCCAGAAAATGCGGGCCGGCAGGCTGTCCAGGCCGGTGCCGACGCCATAGCCCAGGGACCAGAGGGCCGCCCCCAGGCTGACGACGACCAACGGCAGGGCGCCGGCCCGGCCGCGGCGGCTCCAGGCGTACACGGCCACCGCCGTGGACACCACGGCGGCGACAAAGAGGGCCATGCCATGGGGTGTGAGCTGCCAGTACATCGGATTCCTCGAAGGAGCGCTAACGCACCCTGCAACCATCCCCTGTATTATACCACATTCGCATCCCCAGGGCGAGATTTTTGGAAATTGGCGGCACGCGCCCGAATTAGCAGGGAATTTGAACCACGAAGGACACCAAGGACACTATTTTTTTCTCCTTGGTGTCCTTGGTTCCCTTTGTGGTCCATGGCATTTTTGATTTTTTGATTTCAGCTCAACCGGCCGGGTGCAAAAGGGAATTTGAACCACGAAGGACCCCAAGGACACTTTTTTTCTCCTTGGTGTCCTTGGTGTCCTTTGTGGTCCATGGCTTTTTCGGCCCCAGATCAACCGGCTTGGCTCAAAGGCGTGTACAGGCCCCAGCGGGCCAGCTCGTAGGCCAGTTGCGGCGGGCTCTGGTAGTGGATGCCCTGGACGGGCAGCCCGGCCCGCCGGGCGATCTCGAAATAGGCGCGCACGTCGTCCACAAAGAGCGCCTGGAAGGGCGCCCTCTCGAACTCGCGCCGCAGGATGTCCAGCGCCCTGCGCAGCATGGAGGCGTCCTCACCCTTGGATCGCACGTCCGGATCGCACGAGGCCACGAAGCGCCCGGGGCCGAACAGCGCGCCCAGGCCGGCCTCCTCCAGGCAGTAGCGCAACCGCAGGGGGTCGGTGTTGGAGACCAGCACCAGGCGGACATCCTGCCGCCGGGACAACTTTTGCAAGAGGGCTACTACCGGCTCGTTGCGCCAAAAGATGTCGCACCAGGCCCACTCCAGGGAGGCCTCGTCCAGGTCGGGGCGGCCCAAGAGCGCCTTGATCTCGCGCATCCAATCCGCCGCGGGCAGATCGCCGTGCTCAAAGGGTCGGCGCAGGGCCTGCATCCGGGCGAACTGCTCCTCGTTCAGTTCCGCGCCGAGCAGCCGGCGCAGGTTCTGGTGCAGGCGGCGGCGCTCAAAGCCAACCAGCACGTGGCCCAGGTCGCAGAGCAGGCCGACGCGGGCCGGGGCCGGGGGGCGGGGCCGCCAGGGGCAGGGGCCGCGAAGCAGTTCGACGCGGGCCTCCCGGAGCAGCTCGGCCGGCGGATGGTCGGCCAGGCGGTCGCCGGGGAGCAGCCGAAAGCCTACCCGCAGCAGATAGCAGCCCGGGCCGGGACGCTGCTCCTCGGCCCAGCGCAGCGCGCCCAGGGTGCTGACCGGGTGCAGGCCGGCGGCCCAGCGCAGGGGCCGGGGGGCGCCGTCCTCGTACGGTACATCGCCCTGCAGCAGCAGCCCGTAATCGTACTCCAGGCCGCGGCCCGGCGGGGGATCGGGGCGTTCGACCTCGCCCAGGGTGGGGTCCAGGGTGCAGGTGTAGAGCAGGCCGGGGGGCTCGTAGAGGCCCAGTGTGGCCCCGTCGGCGCCAAGGGGGACGAACTGGAAGGGCAATTCCAGGCCGGCCTGCAGGGCGTCGGCCCGGGGGTCCTCGCGGGGGGAACCGTAAATCTCGATCATTATAAATCCATCGTAGCACAGGCGTTCCGCATTGTCAAGTTGGGGTTTGCTCTCCTTCTACCCCAAAAGCCGCCGGCAAAGGGCGGCCAAATCGTCTTGACTGGCCCCGCCCCTCACAACATAGTCTTCCAGGTCCAACCCTTCCAGCGCGCCGAGGAGAACCTCTCGAATGGAGGAACCCTCGCGGGCGAGCAGCTCGTCCCGCTCCGGATCGGGGCTCAACACGTAATCGGCAATGATGTCATCCGGCGTCACCCCGACGAGCGCGAGCACTAACAGGGCGATGATGCCCGTCCGGTCGTGTCCCCGGATACAGTGGAAAAGAACGCCGCCCGGTTGAGCCCGCGCTATGGCCGAAATCGCGGCCGCGTGTCGCGCCGGCCAGCGCCGCAGCGCGTCCCTGTAATAGAGCGGCGTAGACCACAGATCGGTGGCCACCCAACGCTGCACGAATTCCCTGTCCGTCAAGTCCTCTATTTCCACCGGAATCTTGACGATATCCGCAAAAGGAGGAGCAAAGTCAAACGCCTCCTCCACCTGGCCATGGGTGCGCAGCGAAATGATGGTGCGGATGCCATAGGCGTACAGCGCCGACCATCCCGCCGCCGTGAGACGGCCGGGAGTGTCCCCGCGCACCACAGCGCCCCAACGCGTCGTACGCCCGTCAAGGGTGCGCAGGCCGCCGAGATCGCGCACGTTCCGACAACCGTCCCAGGCCAGCACGCGCTTTTTCATAACAATACCCCTCGCAAAAGTTTATCGTTTCTCGGCCCGAAACAAATCGCTCACGAATGATCGCGGATACACAAAGATTTTTCCTTGTTTTTATCCGTGTTCATCTGTGTTTATCCGTGAGCTATACAGCCATTGGGCCGTGTGGCTGCTGAATCGATAAATTTCTATGGTAACTGCTCAGCCCGCATCCGCTGAAACCGATTGCCATCCACGAATGCAACACGAATACACGAATACCACCGGTTCGCAATGGCCCCAATCCGGGTATTCGTGGGATCTCATTTCTGCCCCCCGTGAACGATTACCTTTTTAGAGTCGAGGCTTTAGCCGCTGACGTAGGACAGCCAGCAGCAGGCCGCCGAGCAGAACCGTGAGGAGGCCATAGCCAACCCAGGCTCGCCAAGCTGCCGAGCCCTGGGCTTGCCAGACGTGCAGTTCGGCGGTCGCGCCGTTCCACGTAGCCGCGAGGGGCAGCGAGCCGTAACATAGCGCTCCCACCTCCCAGCGGCAGACCTCGCCCTGGCAGACCGGCGCAGCGGCGGGCTGAAAGCCGGCCCAGGCGGAGATCTCTTGCCACGGCGCTCCAACATCGAGCGTGGCCTTGAGCGCCACCGCCTGCTGCCCCTGATAACGGATGCTAAAGCCCGGCGCGTAGGTAACCCAGCCGGCCAACCCCTGCTCCGACTGCGGCGTCAGCAGTGTCTCGTTTTGCTCGCGCGTCCGCCCCAGAAACTGGCCCAGTGGCAGCGGTAGCGAGGTCATGCGGCTGATCGAGACGGGAAAGGTAACGTCCGGCGGGGGCGGGCAGGACGCCGGCGGTTCCGCACCGCACTCGCAGAGCGCCAACGCCGCGACGAGCGCCAGCCCAAGGCCCCAAGACGAGCGGCAGCATTTAGCCTGAAGGGTGTTTGCATTCATATTGGTCCCTGTTCATTCTCTGCCAGAAAGCCCCTATAATTCAAGGTGACCAACAAATCAACGGTCCACACCGGCCGCCACCAGGAAAGCCGGGCATAGCGCTCAATCCACACCCCACCATCGTCCTGGAGTGCAGCGACCGCTTTCTCCGCTTCCGCCTCCCATAACGAGGCCGGGATCCCATCGTGTTCCCAGCGGCCGGGGCGAAAAAAGAGCGGATGATGCCAGGCGTACGTCCCGAGCATGCTCAAGAACGCGGCCTCCAGGGCGCCGAGGTGCTGGCGATGGATTCCCTCGGGATCGCCATAGCGCAGGTACAGGGCCACGGGATAGTCGTATACTTCAAGTTCCTGGGGAAAGGGGAGGTATCTCTCCAAGATCGCCGCCGCCCGGCGGCTCACCTCCGGGGGACAGTGGCCGAGTTTCCCCAAGAGGCCGGCCAGCGAGAGGATGCGGCCGTGATCCTGCTTCCACCAGGGTCCGTGCGGATACCGCGTGACGGCGTCGACGGGATGCGGCAGGTCGCCATCCGCCGTCTGGGCCGAGACGACCCACTGCAGTCCCCGCTCAAAGAGCGGCCCTTGGCCCACCCCGAGTTCCACCAGGTAGCCAAAGGCGACCTCCGCACAGATGCCCGAAGAGTCCGGACAGAGGATGTCCAGTTCAAGCCCATGCCCAAAGCCGCCATCGGAATTCTGATAGCAGGCCAGGACGTCAAGCACGGCCTCTATGGGGCCACGCTCAAAATGGTAGGCGAATCGCCGGCGGGTCAGCAGGTCGCCGTGGCGATAGATAAATTGGCGGGCTGCGTCAAATTGTCTCGTTGTTATCACTGCGCCAGGCCCTCCCGAATCCGGGCCATCACCTCGTCCGGCCTTTTTGGACAAGCAAAGCCCGAAAGTTATTTAATTTCCATTCCTAAACTCGCTGACCGCCTCGACAACAATACCATAGCACAATCAGAGACCAAAGTCAATTGTCAGCGTTCGTCATAGCCCCAACTGGAATAGTAGCCGCAGGCGTTACACTTGACCTCGTAGGACCAGACCAGGTCGCCGCTGTGCGCCTGCACGCCCCAGTCGGCATAGATGACCAGCACGTCCCCGCTGCCGCAGTGGAGACAATCCTCCATGGCGATGCGCCAGCGCAGGGGATGCTCGGCGCGGACAATGCCCGTCCCCCGGTACTGGGAACGGGTGTCGTAGCCGATGGTGCACACGCACGGTTCGGTGTAGCACTTGGCCTCGCCCTTTTCGGCCCACTGCCGCCGCGTGCCGGCCTTGCGCATATAGATATAGCCCCCCTCGGCATTCTTGGCCACGTCCTCCTCGTAGTAGCGGTGCGAAAAGCCCTTGACCGAACCGTCGCGGCGGAACTCGGGCTCGCAGGGCGTCAGCGGACGCGGTTCCGGCGAGAGCGGCTCCAGCAGGCGGATGGACTCCTGCCTGCGCTCGGTGCGGGCGATCTCGAGGGCCGTGTAGCCGGCGTGAATGCCCCGCTCCACCCGGGCCGCCGGCTCGGCCCCGGCGTCGAGCAGCGCCTGGATGATCTCGGCGTTGTCCCCCAGCACGCTGTCGTGCAGCGGGGTGTAGCCAAAGGAGTCACGGGCGTCCACGTCGGCGCCGGCCTCTAACAGCAGCTTGACCTCGTCCAACTGCCGGCCCCGCTCCGCCAGGTAGTGCAGGGCGCTGCGCCCGTATTCGTTGCGGGCGTTGGGGTCGGCCCCCCGCTCCAGCCAGTGGGCAATGGGCCGGCCCACGCGCGGCTCGTAGGCCACCTTGAGCAGTCCGGCGGCGTGGTAGCGGCCGGCCTCCCGGCGGGCCTTTTCGGCGTCCCCGGCGGCGATGCGCTCCAGCATATAGGCGATGATCTCGGCGTTGTAGTGGGGGCTCTGGCGGGCAAACTCGAGCGGGGTGATCTGCCCGGCATAAGTCTTGGTGGCCTGGTCCAGCGGAGCGCCGTGCTCGATAAGCAGCCGGGCCATAGCCGTGTCGTGATGGGTGATGGCGCAGATGAGCCCCGTGTTCCCAAAGACGCCCACCTCGTTCACGTCGGCGCCCAGCTCCAGCAGCCGCCGGGCCGCCTCCAATCGCCCCTTGTCGGCGGCGGTGACCAGGGGATGCCCCTTGCTCACGTCCGCCCCGGCCTGCACCAGGTAGTCGATCAGGTCGACCCGCCCCCGATCCGCGGCGATGGTCAGCGGGGTATCGCTGAAATGGTACTGGGCTGCATTGGGGTCGGCGCCCAGTTCCAACAGCCAGTCCAGCAGGCCCCGGTCGTCGTCCCGGATGGCCCGTTCGGTGGCCAGCATCAGGGCGGTCTTGCGCTCACCGTTGCGCAGGTCCAGATCGGCGCCGTGCTCCAGGAGCAGCAGCGCGCTCTGGCGCGCGCCGTGCCCGAGGGCGAGTTGCAAGGGCGTCAGCCGGGCCTGCTTGGAGGAGGACGAGGCCTGCCGGTTGGGATCGGCCCCAGCCTCCAGCAGCGCCCGCAGCAGGGGCAGGTGAACCGCCTCCTCGTAGCCCTTACCCAGCAGCTCGTGCAGGGGCGTCTCGCCGGATTTGGAAGCGATGGCGTCGGTCCTGGCCCCGCGCTCCAGCAGCAGGACCAGCAGATCGGCGTCCCGCCGCCGGCTGGCCAGGTGCAGCGGGGTATAGAAACCGCCGCTGCCGCCGGCCACCCCACTGGGGTCCGCGCCCGCGTCCAGCAGGGCGGCGGCCAGGGCCAGGTGCTCGCCCCGCACCGCCGCCTCCAGGGCTGTTTCCAGGGCATAGTGTTCCCACGTTTTCACAGTGTCGAGCAGTTGCCGCACCCCGGCGAGGTCGCCGGCCTGGGTCCGTTCGACCAGTTGTTCCCGTTGTTCTCGCGCTGCGCTCATCGATCTCCTCCGCTTGGTCAGCTCGTGTATCCGTCCGCTATCTATAGGATAACCGATGGCCGGCGCGGCGCCTATGATAGATGTCACAGCAAATCCTACTTGGCCGCCGATTTCCTGCAGGATGGTTTGCCCAGCGGATTCGATCTGGCCATGCCGTGTGATGTGGGCACATTCAGCGAGACCCTTTTCCGCAGGATTTACGAAATATTACAAAGGTTGTCTTGTTATCATAGATCCATTCGCCCCCAGCAGAAACAGCACACCGCCGTTACGTCTGCCAATCGATTGCATTATGCTGGAGGCCCGAAAGCAGCCGGACGATTCGCCACGTGAACCCTGACGAGTTGGGTCGCCCAGAACAGAGAGGGCAAAACAATGTCCGAGAAAAGAACACTGTGCCTGGCAGCCTGGTTCTTCATCGTCATGCTCATTGTTGCGAGCTGTCAGTCCCCGGACGAGACGGCCGTCTCAAGGCCGATCCACGAAATGGACGTCGCCTCTCCGACTCTGACCATGTCGCCCACCGACACTGCCAGCCCGCCACCCACCCCGAGCCAAACACCTAGACCCACGGGGACCGAGCCGATACCGACGGAAACGCCCCCTCCGCAGGATCCGAGCCCGATCCCAACATCCACTCCCCAGGCGACCACAATAGCTGAACCGGATGACTGGAATGCAGTTCTGGAACCAGCGTTCAGAGCTGCGGATTGCCTTGCTGCCGACTTGCCGGGAATCGCCTGCACCGGTGTCTCTACCAATGACGAATGGGTTCCGGTGATCCGTGAGTTTGGCGGCATACCGATGGCGCTTGTCCCGGCCGGTTGTTTTACGATGGGCAGCACCGATGAGCAGATAGAGCAGTACTTGACGATGCTGGATCGCCCCGGACTTTATCAAGATGAGCAGCCGGCTCACCGGCAGTGCTTCCAAGAACCGTTTTGGATCGACGTGTACGAAGTGACCAATGGCTTCTATGGTTCCCACGGGTGGTGGACGGACAATGATCAGCCCAGAGAATCGGTTACCTGGTTCGAAGCGAACACGTATTGCGATAACCGCGGCGGTCACTTGCCCACCGAGATTGAGTGGGAATACGCTGCCCGGGGTCCGGATAATTTGTTGTACCCGTGGGGAAACACCTTTGATGGCAACAGGTTGAATTATTGTGATTACAATTGTCAGAATCCCGGTTCAGATCGCAGCCATAATGATGGCTATTCCGAGCCAGCACCTGTGGGCACCTATCCCGACGGCGCTTCCTGGGTCGGAGCTTTGGATATGGCCGGCAACCTCTGGGAATGGGTCAGCACTATGCTCATGCCTTATCCATATCGCCCAGACGATGGGCGGGAGGTGAGTGCAGAGCAGTTGGGCATCACGAGCAAGATGATGGTGCGCGGTGGCGGCAGGCTTGACCCCAATTACGTGGTCAGGTCGGCAAACCGTAACGAGCGCATGGCCCACCATTACGATGGTCGATTTGGCCTGCGCTGCGCCCGGCCTTTCGACCCCGAAAGAGATGGAGAGGTGCCTGCCCAAGCCCGGCCTGAATTGGTGATGGCGCCCCCCAATGATGCCGGCCTCGGGGATAGCTGGACCCGCCCAAGTGATGGTGCGGTGATGTTGTTCGTCCCCGGCGGTACCTTCCAGATGGGAACCGGTACAGCCGGAGCTGCCGTTGCGGGTTGGAATGAGCTTCCCGAGCATCCTGTAAAAGTCGATAGTTTTTGGATCGATAAATACCATGTTACGAACAAGCAATATGCGGAATTCCTTAGTTTGCGCGGTAACCAGCAGGAAAGTGGTGTCACATGGTTAGAAATCGATAGTGAATTCTGTCTGATTATACAAAATGGCGAATATTTTTATTCCAAAATGGGCTTTGAGGATCATCCCGTAATGGATGTCTCCTGGTACGGGGCGCGGGCCTATTGCGAATGGATTGGCGGTCGTCTGCTGACCGAGGCCGAGTGGGAGTACGCAGCCAGCGGGCCCGATAATTGGATCTATCCCTGGGGAAACGAATACGATTGTACCATGGGGAATTTCCACGATTGGACGGATGAGGATGACCCCGTTCCCTTTCCCGGCGAGCGCGGCTGTGATGGGATTGATTTCACCTCTCCCGTAGACGCTTATCCCCAGGGCGCCAGTTGGGTCGGTGCCCTGGATTTAGCCGGTAATGTCTGGGATTGGGTGGCCGACTGGGGTGTTTACTTCTATCCTTCCGATTTACAGGTCAACCCAACGGGTCCCACATCGGGTACCAGCAAGATCGTGCGGGGTGGCTCCTGGAACAATCATGATTGGGGTGTGCGCACAACCATGCGGGGAGATTACCGCCCATCCATTCGCAGCGCTTACATCGGCTTCCGCTGCGCCTACCCGGCAGAGCCATAGCGGGCAGGATCCGCTGACGTCACAAAGGGCGAAAATGGCGCCCCCTCACGGGGGCGCTCATTGTTTCGTCCTCGCCCGCCCACCTGGCACCCAACTAGCGTCCAGGTCAAGTCAAGTACGGAGGGAGTCGTCGTATTAGAATACAATCAAACAGGGGAACGCCGGAGTCGCTCAGTGGAATCTGCATCTCTTCCGATTCGAACATACTGCTGGACGACAGAAGGCCATCATCGACCAAGACGGCCGCTACACCTTCAGGCGCGGCCTCCATGCGGTTGATCCTAACTCTCCCCTTGACCCTGTATCCCCACTAGAGTATACTATTGTCGGATTGGTCAGGAGCCCTGAGCTGTCGATACACAGACGAGATCGAAATCAGGGCTGGATTGCTAACCGGCATCATATGGGCCTATGCGCAGATATTCTACCGATATCGCCAGAGCCGATGGCGGAGATTGGCCAAGAGGTTGTAGGGGATAGTATGCTCTCTTGACTGTACCCCTATTAGAGGATACTCGTTGTGGTTTATGGAAAAATGCTGCGCTGAAGGAGGGGATCAAGAGACATGGACTCTGTGCTTGTTGAAATACTCGTAATCGTCCTGTTGATCATCATCAACGGCGTATTTGCAATGTCCGAGATCGCTGTTGTTTCAGCGCGCCCAGTGCGGCTTCAGCAACGAGCCGACGCGGGTGACAAAGGAGCGCGCATTGCCCTCGATCTGGCGAATACGCCCAACCAGTTCTTGTCCACCGTCCAGATCGGCATTACTTTGATCGGCATCCTGGCAGGCGCATTCGCTGGGGCGACTTTGGCCGAAGAACTGGCAGCGGGGTTGAGCCGCATTCGCTTGCTGGCGCCGTACAGCGAATCTATTGGCGTAAGCGTCGTCGTGGTGGCCATCACCTATCTCTCGTTGGTCGTGGGGGAGTTGGCTCCCAAGCGGATTGCCATGAACAATGCGGAGCGAATTGCGTCCACGGTTGCTCCATGGATGCGGAGACTGTCCAGGATTGCGTCTCCTGCCGTTCGCTTGCTCAGTTTCTCTACAGAAATGGTCCTGCGGGCCTTGGGTATACGGCCGTCTTTGGAAAAGCCCGTTACCGAAGAAGAGATCGAGCTTATGATCGAGCAGGGAACGCAGGTAGGGGTTTTCGTGCCGGCCGAGCAAGAGATGGTCAAGCAAGTGTTTCGCCTGGCGGACCGGAGCGTGGGCACGCTGATGATCCCCCGGCCCGAGGTGATCTGGCTGGACCTGGAAGACTCGCTCGAAGAGATTCGGCTCAAGATCACCGCCAGTGGTTATTCCCAATTTCCCGTAGCACAACATGATCTCGACAATGTGCTGGGCATGGTATATACCCAAGACCTGCTGGCGCAAGTCCTGAGTGGCGCGCCGGCCGACCTCAAGGCCGCACTCCAGCCAGCGCTGTTTGTGCCGGAAAGCATGTTGGCCTTGGATGTCTTGGAGCGATTGAAGGAAACCCGCTCGCAAGTTGTGCTGGTCATAGATGAGTACGGGGGTTTCCAGGGCCTGGTCACCATCCACGATATCCTGGAAGCGATCGTAGGGGACATCCCGATGCCGTATGAGGGCGCCGAGGCGGAGGTGTTTCAACGAAAAGATGGCTCGTGGCTAATGGATGGGCGGCTACTTGCGGATGAGTTGAGGGACGTCCTCCGGCTTGAAGAAATGCCCTATGAGGGAGAAGGGCATTACCGGACGTTAGGCGGGTTGGTCATGGCATGTTTGGGACGAATCCCGTCCATTGGTGATTCCTTTGAATGGGGCGGGTTGCGATTTGAGGTGGTCGATATGGATGGGCATCGCGTGGATAAAGTGTTAATTGCACCAGAAAGCCCAGCCAGCCCGCACAATCGCGACTGACCTCTCACTGGCGCTATGACACTTCAAGCCCGATCACCTGATACTCGTTCTCGCATGGACTCCCCTGAGCGACGTGAATTTCAGCCGTACCCAGCGAAGCAGCCTCCCGGACAAAAAGCACGTCTACGGCCCCCGCAAAACCAGGGGCAGAAACGTCCGCTGGCCATAGATCACCAGGCCGGCCTCGCGGGTCAGCACCTCGGTGCTGGAAAAGACGGCCCGGTTCAGGACCGCGCCGGGCGTGAACACGGCGGTGGCCTGGATGATCAATTGGACGGCCTGGCCGTCGCTGACGGGCACCCGCCAGGTGACCCACTGGCCATCCACCTGCACACTGCCCGGCCCCGTGGCCGTGACCACGACCGTGGCCGCCGGCACGCTGTCGGTGACGACCAGGGTGGCATTCGGTCCGCCGTGGGTGTAAACCAGCGTGTAGTGCAGGGCCTCGCCCGGGGCGACGGCGGAGGGGTGGGCCGTCTTGTCGGCCACCGCGACGGGCCCCACGATGGCCCGGGCCAGGGCCTCGCGGGCCGCGGCCAGGTCGGTGGGGACGCGGCTGAACAGGGTGCGCGACTGCACCACCTGGGCCACGTAGGGGTCGGCGGCGTTGCCCAGGCCCACCTGGGGATCGCCGCCGGCCAGCAGCCAGAGATACTCGTAATCCTCCATGCCGTCGCGCAGATTCTCCCAACGGATCGAGGGCACCAGGCGGTGGCCATTCTGCCCGCAGTAATCGAGGCTGCCGCCGTCCCGGCGGGGCGGGTAGAAGAAAAAGCCGTCGCCGTTGTCCTTGCCGGT